>JAADIS010000053.1 GCA_013151215.1 Chlorobiota bacterium
TAAGTATTTGTTTAAGAGATAATAAGGATTCAATATAAAAAACAGAAAATGAAAAAGTCATTAATAATCATTATCGCCCTCGTATTGGGTTTTGGTACGATGGTGAAGGCCGATGAAGGAATGTGGATTCCTATGCTCATCAATAAGAATATTATAAAAATGCATGAAATGGGATTGCAGCTTAGCGCCGAAGACATTTATAGCGTTAATCATTCCAGCCTCAAGGATGCGATCATAATCTTTGGCCGCGGTTGTACCGGTGAGATTATTTCCCCCGAGGGCCTTATACTTACAAACCATCACTGCGGTTATGGTTCAGTTCAAAAGGTGAGTACGGTTGGAAATGACATTCTTGCCGACGGCTTTTGGTCAACAAGCAAGGAAGAGGAAATTCCTATTGAGGGCCTATCGGTCAAGTTCCTGGTCCGCATGGAAGATGCAACGGCAAGCAGCCTAAAAGGCGTAAGCGATGATATGAGCGAGGCCGACAGGGCAAAAACCATAAGTGAAAATATAAAGGCTATTGTTGAAGAAGCCGCCAAAGACAATAATTACAAAGCCATTGTTGAAACCTTCTACGGAGGTAATGAGTATTATCTGTTTGTTTATGAGACATTTACCGATATCCGTCTTGTGGGCGTGCCACCTGAGGCGATAGGTAAGTTCGGCGCCGATACCGACAACTGGATGTGGCCTCGCCATACAGGCGATTTCTCCATCTTCCGCGTTTATACCGCTCCCGACGGCAGCGCAACAGATTACGCCAAAGAAAACATACCTATGAAATCAAAGCATTTCCTCCCTGTGAATATTGCTGGTGTGGAAAAAGGCGATTTCGCTATGATAATGGGAAACCCGGGAAGCACCCAAAGATATCTTTCTTCTTATGGTGTTGACCTGGCCGTGAACCAAACCAATATGACCAGGGTTAAAATCCGCGCCGAAAAACTAAGGATCATGAAAGAAGGAATGGATGCCGATGATTCCGTACGTTTGCAATATGCTTCTAAATATGCCGGTGTTGCCAACTACTGGAAATATTTTATCGGCCAGACCAGAGGTTTAAAACGACTAAAAGTAAAAGATAAAAAACTGCAGGAAGAGGCCGAGTTTATGAATTGGGTGAATAAATCCCCTGAAACAAAAGCCAGATACGGCGAAACCATGAACTTAATTTCTTCGGCTTACGATAAGATTGCAGAGACGAACCTCTCGAAATGGTATTTTATAGAAGGTGTTTACAGTGGACCGGAGATTTTGAGGTATGCCTACGGTTTCAACAAGCTAGGCAAGGAACTCAACAAGAAAAAAGAATCTGATATTGGTGATATTGTAACAAGACTTAAAGAGAATATAGAAGGCCATTTTAAGGATTATAACCAAACTATCGATAAAAATATGTTCGCATCAATGATGAGAATGTATCATGCAAATGTTCCTTTGGATCAGCAACCAGCCTATTTATTGGAGATGGACAAGAAATTTAAAGGGGATTATCAAAAATATGCCGAATATTTCTTTTCGAAGTCAATTTTCGGTGACCAGGCCAAAGTTGAGGAATTTCTGGCAAAGCCAAAGGCGAAAACATTGAAAAAAGATCCTGCGATGATAGCCGTGGACGCTTTCTTCTCAAAATACAGGGAATTGGCAGCACAGGCAAAAGAGGCCAACGGAAGTCTTGCCAAAGGACATCGCTTGTATATTGCCGGGCTGAGGGAAATGAACCCCGCCAAGAACTATTATCCCGACGCCAACTTCACTATGCGCCTTACTTATGGTACTGTACAGGATTATTATCCCGCCGATGCAGTTCATTATGATTATTTTACAACCATGGACGGTATAATGCAAAAAGAAGACCCCAGCTCTTTCGAGTTTATTGTCCCTGCCAGGTTAAAGGAACTTTATGAAGCTAAGGATTTTGGCCCTTACGGCAACCAAAACGGTACAATGAACGTTTGTTTCCTCACAAATCACGACATTACGGGAGGCAATTCCGGAAGTCCTGTTATTAATGGCAAAGGTGAACTTATAGGTTTGGCGTTCGACGGAAACTGGGAGGCCATGAGCGGCGATATTGCTTTCGAGCCTGAGCTGCAGAGAACAATAAACGTTGATATCCGTTACGTGATGTTCATCATCGATAAATATGCGGGCGCTAAAAACATTATTGACGAGATAACACTTGTTAATGAACGTCCGGTTGTAATGGGAGATGTGAAAGCAGAAGAAAAAATTACGGAAGATAGCTTGACGGAATAAGCTTGTTTGAAAAATTTCAAAAAAAGAGGCTGCATTTGTTTGGCAGCCTCTTTTTTTTGTTCCTTTTTAATTTGCCGAACTTGGTAAATTTGGAATTAATTCCCGATTATGGAATTTATTGTCATAATGATAAATCGTAATGAACAATATTTCAGGCATTTAGAATCTTGGCTTAATACTTGGCACACATAAATATAGAAATACTGATGGATATTTTATTTGGAAACAGTTTCTGGTAAAAACAGTTCCAAGACCAAAAGTGGATTAAATAGCACGATTATATCGATAAGTCTATGAAAATATTTACAGTAGGAATTGTATTGGTTAGAACCTGTTGGGTAGTAGCAACAGGTTTTTTTTATAAGCCCATCAATTTCTTGATATTTGGGATTGCTTTTTCGGCGGCTTGAACCCCAGATTCTATTATTTCTGGCATATGCCTAACCGAAGCCCAAGAAAACCTTACGCTGCTTGGCCTGATAACGATATCGGCGCCAGCCAGCCGTTCGCGCGAGAGTTGATATGCCAGGATTGTCTGTGCCCTATCGATAATTTTAATGCCGTTGCTTAAATCTTCTTTTTCGTTCAAGCTTTTTGTAACATCAACGGCAACAACTATTTGCGCTCCCCGTCCCCTGGAGACATAAACCGGTACCAGGTCGGAGACGCCACCGTCGCATAAGCTGGTATCCATCATCTCAACAACGGGGAAAACCCCTGGTATGGAAGAGCTTGCAATTACGGCTTGTTTTATCCCGCCATGGCATAAAACTGTTTCCCTTCCGCTTAACAGGTCGGTGGCAACAGCTGCAAAATCCAATTGCAGATCCTCGAAGTTGATGTCGGGGAAATCCTTAAAAATTTCGTCCACCTGGTTTTTGGTGAGCATCGACCGGTATTTCCAAGTACGGAACAACGAGATCTTGCGCTGGGCATTTTTCAACAAAAGCCGCCAATAGCCTGTGTCCTCACTTGGGTCGGGGTCGAAGGCGTCGAGGTTTAAGTCGACGAAGGCATCGTTTCTGACAAAATCGTAAATAAATTCCTCAACTCTCGCGGCATCCTTGAAAGTGGCATACAATGCCCCTACGAAAGCACCTATGCTGGTACCGCTAATTTGGGATATTGGAATACCGTGTTTTTCGAATACCTTGAGAACCCCGATATGTGCGAGGCCTCTTGCCCCACCACCACCTAATGCGATACCAAGTCTCATAACTATATTATTTCTACGATGTCATCAACTTTATCGAAAAGCTGCTTTATCATTTCGAGCCAAAGGGTCGGAAACGCCGCCCGGCTTTCGTCTGTTGCCTTGGGCCCAATGGCTGTCATCATAATGTTTCCGGGATGTACGATATTGGCGGGACGGTACTTCACCTCCACGCTCTTTCCTGTGTCTAATCGGACAAAACGGACAAAGCCCTCCATGGGAATATTGAATGAGAGTAGGTTTTTCCTTATGTGTTTTCCGCCAAGGCCGCCAAAGCCGGTCGGCCCTGCGGCTCCCGTGATGTTCGAGAACACTGTGGCCGAAACCCCATTGCTGCCCTCGGCTATATCATCGCGCATTTCAACTTTTATTTCTCCCCTGACCGGGATTTCATTGCCATAAAGTGCTTTTAAACCTTTTTGGGTCATAAGCCATGCCCCGGCAACGGTAACACAGCTATGTCCGGCCATTTTCACTATTTCAGAATAGTGTAATTCCAGTTCGCCATCCATTGATGTGCCAAGAAACCTTGCCAGTTCGTCCTTTAAGATTATTGGTTCTATTTTTTTGAAATAATCCGGTAATATCATATTTATTTTATTAAAAAATTAAAAAACCCCTCGCCTGCATCTTCTAGTATGTCCAGAACAAGGTCGAAACCATCGGGGCCGCCATAATAAGGGTCCGGCACATGGTCGCAGTTGAATTTATTTGAAAAGTCGGTTATTTTATAAAGTTTTTCAATGTCGGTTCCCGAGCGTGCCATTGCCCTGAGATCGTTGAAGTTGTTGTCGTCCATGGCCACTATAAAATCGAAATCATCCCAGTCGGAAGAAGGGTCGAAGGGCCTGGATATGGATGTCAAATCGTAGCCGCGCTTTATGGCATGCTGCTGCATACGCCTGTCGGCACGCTCACCTTCGTGATATGCATAAGTTCCGGCAGAGTCGATCACAAAATCCCCCGCCATTCCTTTTTGCCCGACCAAGGCCTTAAAAACCGCCTCGGCACTGGGTGATCGGCAAATATTCCCCAAACACACAAAAAGAATTTTTTTCCTGCTCATAAAATCACTGAATTGATTCGGCTAAATTAGGGAAAAATATCAGAAAACTTTCTTCATCATCCCCAATGCCTCTATAACGTAATGTTTGGGTGCGCCTAGGTTCATTCGCATGAATCCTTCTCCACCTGGCCCAAAAATACTGCCAGGGCTCAAGCCAATACCGGCTTCGGCAATAAGTTTCTTGTTGAGCTTGTCGCCGGACAATCCCGTCTTGCTGAAATCGAGCCAGGCAAGATATGTTGCTTCTGCTTTTGCCATTCTTATGGAAGGGAGCCCGGTTTTCAAAAACTCGTCAACATATTTAAAATTCAGGTTTACATAAGCCATCATTTCGTCAACCCACCTGTCGCCTTCCGAATATCCTGCCTGTGCGGCAACCATCCCGAAGAGGTTGGCATGGACAAGATGGACGGATTCCATCACATCAATATATCTCTTGCGAAGCCCCTCGTTTTCTATGATTATCATTGAAGTGAAAAGCCCTGCCACATTAAACGTCTTGCTAGGTGCCATACAAGTAACGCAAACCCGTGAAAGTTCTTCCGACAGCGAAGCCAGCGGAATATGTTTATGCCCCGGGAGTATGAGGTCGGCATGAATTTCGTCCGAGATTATTATTATATCGTTTTCAAGACAAATCTTGCCTAAGCTTATAAGTTCGTTTTTCGTCCAGCAACGGCTAACAGGGTTATGGGGGCTCGAAAGCAATATAAGCTTGGCCTCCTTTGCCTTTTTCCTTAAATCACCAAAATCGATTTTATAAGTTTCATCAATATAGATTAACTGATTGTTAAGCTGTTTCCGTTTGTTGTTTTTAATGGAATTGAAAAATGGGAAATAAACGGGAGGCTGTACAATTACCCCGTCGCCGGCTTTTGTAAATGCCTTTACGGCTGCATTTACCGCTGTAACTATTCCCGGTGAAAACACTATCCATTCTTTTTTTAATTCCCAATCGTGGCGCCGTTTTACCCATGAGATAAAGGCTTCATAATAAGCTTGTTCCATAAGCGAATAACCATAAACGGGATGCGAGGCCCTTTTGCTGACAGCCTCGACTATAAAGCCGGGGGTTTCGAAATCCATATCGGCAACCCACATCGGCAGCACATCGGCTTTGCCGAAAACCTCTTTTCTGAAATCCCATTTTACGCTGGAAGTGCCCTCGCGTTTTATAATCTTGTCGAAATCGTACATCTACACAATTAATTAATTCTCTTTTTCTTGAATTTGGCCGCTTTGCCCTATCAGTTTAACAAGTTCGTCAACGGCATCTTCAGCATCTATGTTTTTGGCTATGAGCAGTTTTTGCTTATAGATGTCCACCTTTCCCTTTCCCGCGCCTACATAGCCGAAATCGGCCCCGGCCATTTCACCTAAACCATTAACTATGCATCCCATAACGGCTATTTTAAGCCCCTTTAGATGTGATGTTTTTTCCTTTACTTTTTTTAGTTCTTCGATGATGTCGAATTGCGTACGGCCGCATGACGGACATGCGATGAATTCGGCCTTGCTATACTTTATTCCCAGGGCCTGAAGAATAATATCGGCAAGTTCGCCCTGTTCTTTTCCGTTGTGAAAAATCTTTAGCCTCTTATATGCTTTTATATTGCAGAGCCTTGCAAAATCCACTGAGGTGCTGATCAATAAATCTTCTTCGTTTAGATTGTTATAATTCAATACCAGCTCAAGATCATCGGTCAGGTTTTCCGTAGAATGCGGCATTGGCAATATTTTGCGCTTTGCATATCTTGCTGTCAGTTTTTTTGCAAATGGTATTTCCTCGACGGGATCTTCTGTTAAGGACACCCTAATTGTATCGCCAATATTTTCGGCTAGCAGACTTCCTATACCTGCAGCAGATTTTACCCTCGCCTCCATGCCGCTTCCGGCTTCCGTAATGCCGAGATGAATTGGATAAACAAAGCCTCTGTTCCGAAACTCATTATACATCAGGCGATTAGCCTCTATCATTATTGGAACATGGCTTGCCTTAAGGGAGATAACAAGATCGTGGAAATTGAGCTCCCTGAAAATTTCTATGAACTCGAGGGCTGATTCGAGCATTCCTTTGGCGGTATTCCCATAAGCAAACATCATTCTTTCCGACAACGAACCGTGGTTTACGCCAATGCGGATGGAGGTTGAATTCCGTTTGCAGATTTCTGCCAGGGATGTTAAGCTTTGCTTGACATTGTTTTTCTGCGATTGAATCTCATCATCGCTAAAACTGCTTTTCGATTTTCTTTTATCTATATAGTTTCCCGGGTTTATCCTTATCTTGTCTGCGTAGAGGGCAGCATGTTCGGCAATTTTCGGCATAAAATGGATATCGGCCGCCAAAGGGATTCCGATACCTTTTTCCGACAATGATTTTTTTATTTCTTTTAGGCTTTGTGCGTCTTTGATGTTTTTGCACGTTAGCCGGACAATCTGACATCCGGCCCCGGCCAGTTCAACGATCTGCTCAACGGAGGCATTTATATTTCCAGTGTCGGTGTTTGTCATCGACTGAACAATGACATCATTATCGTCGCCAACTATAATATTGCCAATTCTTGTTTTATGTTTTTCTATCAAAATCAGAACAATTGAACTGACAGGCCTATGTTTATTAAGCCTTTATAACCATATCCGAACTCGGCAAAGCCGGCAATTTTATTGCCAATCCTAATTCCGGCAACATTTAACTGAAAGGCAGGTCGATAAAGGTTACCGCTGCTTTCTGAGGGGTGAGCCGCCGTGGCGGAAAGAGTTTCCTGTCCGAAGGTGAATCCCAGTCCCACACCTGAATATACTTGGATTATCCCTTTGTTCACATATCGCAGCTCAAGCTCAGCGGCCAGTGTATAAAATGTTCGCGTAAGCTCACCGGAGTACTGGCCAACATAATAAATCTTGCTTTTATTGGCCCCATAGCCCAGGCTTACTCCCCACAACATGGTCTCCGCACGGTTTAAGCGTCTGTATGTCAGGAAAATATTCCCTATACCCGAGAAATTATCCCTGACATACCGTTTATCGTCGAACTGCTTGTTCAGCATAGCCGATTCAACTTTCATAAACTGGTCGGGTCCGAACAATCCGTAGGATGCCGAGATATCGTGTTTGCTATAACTTGGGAACTGTGCTTTTAATTCGCCCGCCAAGGAAACGGAGAATATTATAAACAAGAAAAAAACTCTTTTCATCATAAATTGATTTTAATGTTTCAAAAATAGCAATTATTGTGTTGCATCATTTGCTTCATTGTCTTTTTAACCATAAAACTATTATTTAAGTGATAACAATTTGTGCAAAAAGTTTGTTTCCGGCAAGAGCAGGCAACGAACGCCAATGCGGAATTGTCATAACAATACTTGCAATCGCTTGAGCGAAAGGATGCTCGGCATTCATATATCGAGAGCGTATCACATAAATTGGATTTGGCAGTTTTTCTTACATTTGTGCTGCCATTAAAATACCGGATAATGATTAATATGAAGCCATTTTTAATAATTGCCTTTTTATTTCTTTACAGCAATTTCATATATTCACAAACAGCACCGACAATTCAGGTGGAAACCCTTGACACCACTGATATTGGGGCAGGGACACAACAAGTAATCGACTGGGTGCTGGGCAAACTGCACGGTGGCGGCGGCGATTTTCCTGATTCCACAAGCACCGGCATACATTTTATCGGAAACCGCGCCGCCTTCGGTTGGTATTGGCAAGGAGATGGTTTAAATGGTGTCGGAAGCGGTATGGACACTGGGCTTATCTTGTCGAACGGCCGGGTTTATAGGGCTGAATTCCCGAACTCGAACGGTTATATGTCCGATTATTTCCAGACTCCCGGCGATGAGGAGTTAAAGGAAATGTATGATTTAATATTTCAAAACAATGGTAGCGGCCTCCAGGGCGGAGTTCCCCTCGACACAACTTCCGACGCCGCGGTCCTGGAATTTCTTTACAGACCTTATGGGGACACAATTACATTAAGGTATGTGTATGCATCGGAGGAATACCAGTTTAAACGCCCGGCCGATGACCAATATACCGATTTTACGGGATATTCCGGACATCCCGACCAGATGTATGATATATTCGGTATTCATATCGACCACCAAAGCAAGCCTTTCAAAAACCTTGCCCTGCTGCCGCCAATAGCGTGCCCTGACCAGGATGCCTCATGCTGGGCAAGCTTATATACCATAAACCATAATAAAAACAGCGGTTTTTATATTGGCAACGGTGTTGACGATGGCCCCACTACCGGTAACACTTTTGACGGGCAGACAAATAATTCCAATGCCTTGGTTATTAGAAAAGTAGTTAACCCTTGCGGCATTTACAGAATTAAGGTGGCAATTGAGGACTTTTGGTTTGTTTCGCCCGACGAGGAGCAGTTTAGTAGCGGCGGACACATAAACTCAGCCATATTCCTTGGGGGAGGTAGCCTGACAGGGGGGAAAAGCAACCCTACCTGGACTACGGAATACTCTTTTGAAGGCACCGGTGCCAACGACCCTGATTTTGAAGGCCAGCTGATCGAAGGCGGCTGCAGGGACATGCTCGTGAAGTTTGTTCTGAACAGTCCGGTTTCCTCAATTGATAGTGCTTACGACATACCATTCAGGATCAACAGCGAAATTTTTAGGGACAGCATTATTATTACCTATGCCGACGGCTCACCTTTATATTCCGATTCCGTCATCTTCCATCCGGGCGAAACGGAAAAGACTATCCGGGTCTCGGTCGGGAACATTGGCGTAGATCATGCAAATGTGAAGTTCACATGGCCGATAGACCCATGCGAGAAACCAAGGCCTCCGTTCTTACAGGGTACTTTTTCCGAGTTTATCCCATTTACTATCCGCGACAACTCGCCTATCGAAGTATCAGTAAACCCTAAAATTTATGAAGCTTATTGCAAGGATATTGTTGACGTGTCGATTGTTGACGAAACAAGCGGGGGGGTAAGCCCTTTGACTTATATTTGGCCCGGCAACCCCATTCCTCCAGTTGAGGTTTATAGCCAGCAGGTAAACAACACGCCTGAGATTGTTAACGTAAAGGTTGTCGATGGTTGCGACAATGAGACCAGCTCAGTGGTCCAAATAAACAACCTGCCGATAATTTTTAATCAAATACAATCTATTTTCCTTTGCGGCCCGGGGCAGCAGGCAACGGTTCCTGTAACAACCATAAAGCCCGACTCCCCTGATTATTCCATCGACAATGTTGTTTGGGAGCGGAGCGCCCCGCCGCCTGTTGAGCCGAAAGGAGATCAGCCCGGGGACCAGATAACTGTTGTTTATGACGACTTTGTCGGTGATGCAGTATGGACTTGCCAATATACTGTTACCGATGTTTGCGGAGCCTCCGGGACCTCCGATTTTGAAGTTAACCAATCAAGCCTGACATTAAACAACGAAGGTATTTGCCTTGGCGACCAGGTTTCTTTGTTCACTGGTACACCAGCAAACTGGTATAAGTGGTATAAAATGCTGCCACCCAACGATTCAATTTTGATTGGTACTAACCAACAGGAATATGACAACCCGACAAGTACTTCTATTTATAAACTTTGGATTGAAGATAATTGCGGGGAAGTTCAAGCGGCCACCATGACTGTTTTTGTTGACGATTATACCCCACAAATATCGCTTGTCCCGAATGATGGCGAAATTTGCAATGGCGAAACCATAACTCTTACCGCCAGTAATTATGTCGGTGCCGAAGGAAATGTTACCTACGAATGGAGCAATGGCAAGACGGATAAGGAAATCACTGTTGCCTTGGGCGAATATGTCTTGGGCCTGAATCAATTTTATGTAAATACCCAGCACGATTATCTGCCGTATTATTTATGCGACAACAATGCGTCCGCGGAGTTTACGGTTTTTGAGAACCCGAGCCCTGATTTTGCCATCGACCCATCGGAGCATGCTTGTACAAATACCGATGTAGCGTTCGATTATTTGTCGGACACAACCGACAACAGGACTTTCGCATGGGATTTCGGCGATTCACAAACCGGAAATCAGCCTTATATGACTCATCAATATTCATCAGCCGGCAATTATGACGTAAACCTTTATGTTGAACATACTTATGCCCCCAACGGGCATGTCTGCAACAACGAGATTACCAAACCGCTCACTGTGGATCCGCTGCCCGAGCCTGATTTCAGCGCCGATGTAGGATGTATCCCGGTAATGGTTTATTTCACTGATAATTCGCAGGAAATACTTCCAGGGGCAACTTACGACTGGACTTTTGGCGATGGCGGCACCGATAATATCCAGAATCCCAATCACCAATATACCGAGGCGGGATTGTTCAGCATCAAGCTTGTGATCCACAATACGGAGCGATGTTTTGCCGAAATCAACAAACCCAACTATATCCAAGCAAATCCGAATCCAACAGCCGGTTTCGATGCCGACCCGTGGATAACGACCATGGACACCCCCCTGATCGACTTTATCAACCAAAGCGAAAGCGACTCGACGCTGACTGGATTTGAATGGGACTTCGGCGATGGCAATACAAGCTCCGACGAAAACCCCTCCCACACTTTCGCTGCCGCGGGGAATTATGAAATATCCTTGAGGGTTGAAACCACAAATGGTTGTTGGGACACTACTTTTGCCGTTGTTGCCTTAACCGAATATGTTCAGCTGTTTATCCCGACGGCATTTACTCC
>JAADIS010000154.1 GCA_013151215.1 Chlorobiota bacterium
ATTTTTGGTCGTTTTCAATTTGTTTCAATTCCACTTTTTCGAGACGATTAAACAAGAGGGCATTGGTAGCAATAAACTTTTTCATTTCAACGAAGGCCTGCATAATCTGTATGCTTACATTAACAGCGGTATCGCTGCGGAGTACTGCCGAAAGCATGGCTACACCTTGTTCGGTAAAAGCATAAGGAAGGTATTTCCTATGCTTCCCACGTTGACTCTCTATGGTCACATTTTGTGACCTTAAAGGATTAACCTTATTTGAGGTCGCAAATTGTGACCTCAAGTGATCCCACTCATTTTCACTAAGTTGAAACCGGAAATTCTCAGGAAACCTATTGCTGTTTCTTTTAACTGCCTGGTTGAAAACCTTAGTTTGAACTTGGTAAATTTCGGCTAAGTCATTGTCGAGCATTACCTGAACGCCCCGTATTGTATAAATTCGATTTTGAATACTATCACTATTTAAAAGTTGCTTATTCATCTCTCAACCTTAAAAATTCTAATTACATCGTTGAAGGATTTTAAATCGTTCTTTACCTCTTCCCATTTTTCCTGCTTTACGTAAATTGGTGTGTAAGTATAATCGGATTGCACCTTGTTTATGTCTTTGCACCAGGTTGCCAGGCGTTTTATTTTAAGCAGGTCGTCTAAATCTTCACGCCCTTTTGTTTCTAAAATAAAAAATGTGTCGGGCTGGGTTTTTACAAAAAAATCGGGATAATATTCTCTGATATTTCCATCTTTGGCTTGATATTCAATTTTAAAATTTACACCACCTTCCCCCATTGTATTTTTTGCGTACGAAACAACATCGTCAAATTTGTTCTCTAAAAACGAAGCCAGTTCCAATTCAAATGGATTATCGCCAATAATTTTATTGAACACTGATTTTTTTGGGATAAGGAAAGGCTGGTTTTCGGCTATTTTTGGTTTGGTCAGTTTTAGTGAAATATAATTCTTTACTTCAGCGGTTCCTTTATCGGTTACGGTTAATTCGTCAATCGCTTTTTTGAAAGTTGTTTTTAGGATTTCTTTGGGTTGTAATTCAGAAAGATTTCGCAGAGTTTGAGGGTCGCTTAGTTCAACTTCCTTGGTAAACAGCTGGTATTTAATAAAGCTCTCAACCTTGGGATATAAAATATCGAACCCGCTAACCAACCGGCTATCCTTTAAAATTGCAGAAGTGAAAAAGCCAATCACATTGCGGTAATCGGGAACGGTATCTTTAAAAACGGTTTTATGTGAAAAATCTCCTTCAATGTCATTAAAAACTATTTCCTTCAATTCATTACTGTTGAATTTTTTCAATGATGCTTTTTCGTTTCTGAATATACTTACATCAATTAATTCAAGATTCTTAAACTCCCTGTAAATTCTTGGGCTCATTTGCGGAATTGGAATATCCAATTCGTCTAAATCTTTATTCGGATTTTCTTTGTCCACTTCCACAATAATAGGTGTTTTGCCTTTAGAGCCTTTTCCCATCGGGCTGTATTGAAATTCAACACCTTCGGTTTTCAAACTTTCAACAAACTCTAAAAAAGCAGGAGTACCAACCACTACCAGGTTTTCAGGAGTGTCTAACGGAAACATTTTTCGCAAACCACGCCCGATGGTTTGTTCGGGCAATATTTTGGAATCAGCACCGAAAGGGCGAAGCCCTACAACGGTTGTTACATTTTTAACGTCCCAGCCTTCACGAAGCATTAAAACTGAAACTACAGCTTTATAAGGCGAAGTATCCTTGTCAATATCATCAGCGGCTTTTCGAAGCTTTTCTAATTCTTCTTTTGCTTTTTTTGTTGTTGCAGTTTCTTTGATTTCACCTGAATTATTTGTGTGAATTGTTAAAACTGAATTTTTCATTTTAGTGTAATTGCTTTCCAAAAATGCAGCTGCTTTGTCTGCTTCTTTGGTGCTCATAGTCATAATAAAAAGAATTGGTGTTTTGTGATTCTTCAATTCTTCATATTGTTGTTCCCATTCTAAATAACCTAAATGAATGAAATCTTTGTATCTTTCTATAAAATCCGAAGAATCTTTTTCCTGAATTTTTTGTCGTGAAGCTTCATCGGGCAAAACAGGAGATTTTACAACATTCTGTTTTATGGCTTCAACTAATGGATAGTCGCAAATTGTTTGAACGAAGATTGCCCCGTTATTATGTTTTGGCGTTGCTGAAAAATCGGTTTGCAAACCAATTCCATATCCGTTTTTGAGCTTTAATTTATTGCTGATATCTTCAATGCTCTTAAACCAGGCCAGAGAACTATCGTGTATGTGATGGGCTTCGTCATTCAATACCACCAAGTCTTTTATTTTGTCACTGCGCAACACTTTTCCCAAGTCCAGGCCTTTTGAAGTGTCGGCATCAGGTTTTGGTTTTACTCCCAAAAAAGTGTTTTCGAAACTTTGTTCAGTTTCTTCGTTAAAAAATACCCTGTGAATATTCGTAAGAAAAATATTTCCCGTCTCTGTAATTGGTTTAAGCTCGTCCTGAATGTGTAAGGTTAATTGAAAATCATTTTTCCAGTCTTTTTCGTCAAAGCCATTTTCCGGTAAAAATGGTTCTTCAAAAAACATTTTTAAACCGTCAAAGTCTTTTCTCAATCGGTTCAAGACAATAATGTTTGGAGCAATTACCAAAAAGTTTTTTGAAAGAGGGCTGTCAGTTTCATAGAGATTGTGAAAATAACTCCAGACCAAAACCAAACCCATAACTTTTGTTTTGCCGGCACCGGTTGCCATTTTTACAACATACCTTGTCCAGTTTTCGTCAAACATTCCGGTACTTACACGCTCGGAAGAATCAAAACGCATTAATTCGTATTTGTCTTTTGCATTAGCAATTTCGTACAAATAAATTATTGATTCAATGGCCTCTCGTTGCGAAAAGAAAAAACCGAATTTTGTTTGTCCAATTAAATGCTCTTGATTAAACCAAAAATTCATTAGTGATTTTGAAGTCTCGGACGCACCTTGATAGTCATTTTCTCTCCAATTTGTAACCGCCAAACGAATTTTGTACACCAATGGAGGTAAAAGCTTTTCATAAGCATCTTGAAAAGCATCTATTTGGCTTTGTGTCGGAGCCCATCTTTCGTTGGGTGTCAATATTTTAAATGGGTCTGAATATTTCATCTAATGTTTTTAATATCATTCCTCAAAGTTAATATATTAATTTGTGTGACGGCAAAATGAAGGCTCTTTTGGTTTTTTTCGTATTTGCCTGTGTGCCGGCAAAAACCGAAAGTGCCTGAAAGTGCGGTGGGTTTCCAATTCGTTTTTTCATTTTGCGGCAAATTTTACATTGTAGTTGTCTTTTTTTTTCAGCTTGCTTGTAACTTATGATAGATATTATTTTTTCTCCATAAAACTCTTTTTGTCGGTAATATGAAACGGAGTTATTTGTGCTTTTCGGAGTTTTTTGTCGAAGGAAGGCAATTTGTTTTTTATAATGTCATCAACTTGCTGCTCGAAACTTTTCTTTTGCAGCTTCAGTTCCTTCAGGCCTTCGATTTGCGATTTGGTCGGCATGCCGTTGTAGCCCATAACACCTCCGTAAATCTCGCCCAAGCGTTCCCTCAGTCTTTCCTCACCGGTTATCCTGCCTTCTTTGGTTGCCAGCATTCTTGTGCGCAGATCATTCATTTCTTTTGATAATGATTTAAGTTTTTTTGATGTGGGGTCCGGAACGGAATCAGCCTTTTGCATTGCCTGATCCCTAATTTCGATTATCTTATTGTCGAGATAGGCAAGGTCTTCGAGCATATTATACGCTTCCATCAATACTTCGTGCCGCTTGTCGCGATCGGCAATGGTATGATGAGGGTTATCATAATACTCTACTTTTAAGTTGCCCTGTATAGTATCTTTGTTCTTGATTATTTTAACAAAATAATCCCCGGGAGGATATTCCGGGCCGACCATGGCATTTCCAAGCAGCTGAACAGAGGAAGGAACCTTTGGTTTTTCCATCCGCATCCGCCATTTCACTCTGTTGATACCTTTGCGCTTTCCGGCCGGGAGAGTTTTTATCATCTCCCCATTGGAATTATAGATTTCCAAGCTCATATCGCCGAAAATATGGCGCTTTTTCATATAATAATTGATCATCAACGATTCGGAGGGGTTGCTGCCGCGGAAACCGTCGTCCCCGGTAGAGCCTCCCATGCCATAGTTGAATCCCATTTTATATGGGCGTGAATTTAAAAAAGCAATATTTTTTTGCGTTTTCTCAAGAGTTAGGTCCTGAAGCGGGCTTAGGTCGTCGAGTATGAAAATACCCCTACCGTGGGTGGCTATCACCAAATCGTTTTCCCTTGCTTGAAAAGCCATGTCCCTAACGGCCGCTTTTGGCATGTCCCCGCTAAACCTTGTCCAGCCGCTACCACCGTCAATACTTATAAAAAGGCCATATTCCGTTCCTAAAAACAATAAATTGGGGTTTAGCAGGTCCTCTTTAATGATATGGCAGTAGGCATCAATGTTCTCATCGGCAATGTTTTGCCAGGTTTTGCCAAAATCGGTGGTTTTATAAACATAAGCATTCCTGTCGCCATAGCGATGCCCGTCGAAGGTAATATAGGCGGTAGCGATGTCGTGATTCGACGGTTCTATATACGAAACCCATGTCGTGGGCGGGACTCCCTGAATATTTACATTTAGTTTTTCCCATGATTCACCGCCGTTTCTTGTAAGCTGAACATTGCCGTCGTCAGTGCCGACCCACACAATATTCTCGTCGAAGGGCGATTCGGCAATCGTAAAAATAGTACAATGGTTCTCGGCTGCCGAATTGTCGATGGTAAGCCCTCCGGTTTCCTCTTGATTCAACTTTTGCGGGTCGTTGGTAGTTAGGTCGGGCGAGATTTTGCGCCATGAGTTCCCTTTGTCGGAAGAAGTAAAAAGGAATTGGCTGCCCATATATAAATTACCTGATTTAGAGCCGATTACCAAAGGAGTATTCCAGTGGAACCTGAGCTTGGTGCCGTCGTCGGAATATGGTTTTATATCTTTAAGCTCGCGCGTGTCGAGGTAGGCCCGGCGTGTTCCTCCCCCTTGCCATTGCCAATACATAATGTTGTCATCTGCCGGGTCGCGCAATACGTTGAAGCCATCGCCCCACCCAACACGCTTCCAGTCGTTGTTTGTTATTCCGCCTGCCGATTTGGAGGGGGCTATCCAGGATCCGTTGTCTTGTAAACCTCCAAAAACATTATATGGTTTTGCGTTGTCAACACTTACATGATAGAATTGAGAAACAGGAATGTTGCGACAAAACTCCCAGCTGTTTGCCGCATCGCGGGAGATAAACAGGCCCCCGTCAGTGGCCATATACATAAAACCATTATCGGAGGGTGATATCCAGAGGCCATGGACATCGCTATGGAAGTTCCCTCCTTTTATCGATGGGCTCATGAAAGTTTTGCCTCCGTCATCACTGACCTGCAATGCGAACCCCGGTTTGTAAACCCTGTTTGTGTCGATGGGGTCAGGGACGAAAAAACCAAAATAAAACGGGCGTTCCCCAACCATATTGCTGTTGTTGTTCATCAGTTCCCATGTTTTCCCTTTGTCTTTTGAGCGGTAAAAAGAAGTTTTTTTTGCTTCTATCAGGAGGTAAACGATATTATTGTCCAGAGGGTTTATCTCAACATGAACCCTGCCCCAGATTCCCTTAGGAAGGCCTTCGGTAATTTTATTCCATGATTTCCCACCATCGTCGGAAATGAAAAAGCTACTGCCATCTCCGCCTGAGCGGAAGAACCATGGCTTGCGGCGGAAATCCCAAAATCCTGCATATAATCTTTCCGGGTTATCCGGGTCGATGGCTATGCTCGAGCAACCAGTTTTTTCATCAATATAAAGCACTTTGTCCCAATTTGCGCCTCCGTCGCTGGTCTTAAACAGGCCTCTTTCCGGGCTGTCGCTCCATAGCGGGCCCAGGGCGGCGGCATAAACAACATTAGGATTTTTTGGGTTAATGGCGATATATGAAAAACGCTCGGTTTTCCTCAGCCCTTTATTTTCCCAGGTTTTTCCACCGTCGTGGGTTACATAAACCCCGTCGCCTACCGAGGTGCTATTTCTTGTCCATGGTTCGCCGGTGCCAACCCATACAGTGTCGGGATGCTGCTGGTCGATACTTATGGCGCCTATGGCTTGTATGTTTTTTTTAAAAACTTGCTCGAAGGTAGTTCCCCCGTTTTTTGATTTCCAGACCCCACCTCCGGCAGTACCTACATATACGATACGAGGGTCGGAATTTACTGCCTCAACGGCTGCTATTCGACCACTCATGCTTGCAGGGCCTATGCTTCTTACCGTTACATCACCAAAAGTGTTCTTGTCTATCTTGATTTGGGCCAAAACACCGAGGTTTATGATCATCGCTGATATTAAAAGGAAATAAATTTTCTTCATGGGATTAGTTTTTTATTGCATAATTTAATCAATTGTAAGTTTCTCAGGTATGGGGCATGAAAATATATCATGAGACGGCCATATAAAAAAGGGTCGCCTCATGATAGGCTAAATTATAAAAGTTTATTTTGCTTCCGGTACAGGCTTGGGCTCCGGTTTGTTGAAAATGCCCGAATCAATTTCGGTATTGTACTTAACAGCCTCAATGACTACTGATTGTGAGATTTGCCCGCCCATTTTTACCTGAAAGCTATGAGCCATCAGCATATTGCCCTCGGGTTTGAAATCGCTAAAATACATTTCGGACTTCACTTCCTGGCCACGCATGTTTGTAGTGCTTTCTACCTTAAGAATGACAAAATTTTCACTATCGATAAAATACAGTTCGTTATCGCCATCGGGATAAGTTAGCTTAACCTTATAAACATCGCTTCCTTCCATATCCTCTTTCCCGATTAGCTCAACCGTATTTCCTTTTTCTTTATAATTATAAAGAGGCCCTTCCATATCGGCCTGCCGTTTCATTGACTTTAGCTGTTCGGCTGGAATATCCTGTGCGTCGAGGCTTCCGCTCCACGGGGCAACCATCCAGCCCGTGCCCGAATTATAAACCTGAAGCATCAACTGGCCTTGAATTGGAACTTCAAGACGATATTTGTCGGGCCTGACGTTATAAATGGTGAATGGTGTTTCCATTCCGCCATTTACTGATTTGCCTGTCATCACCATATTGCTTACGTCTTTTAGGTTGTCTATGCCCATTACCTCATAGTAATTCTTCAGTATTTGGTCGAGGCTTAAATCCTGTGCATAGGTCGGTATGCTTGCAAAAATTATTGCAAAAATTAATGTTGAGATCTTCTTCATTTTATATTACGTTTTTTGGTTATTAAAAACAGATTGATTTCAAAAATCATGCAATATAATATAAAATCCAATAAATCAAACAAATACGAGAAATAATCTAAATATTTATTTTTGTCTTGTCCGTTTTTGTACAGTTTTTGTTCGTTGGTGGGCGGGCAAAAACTTATACTTTTCTAGTCTTGCCCTCTTTTTTGCCGTTAAAAATATTATCTAAACGTTCTTTGGCTTTTTCGCTCACTTCTTTTGTGATATGATCGCGGCCAACAGTAATCGCATAAGTAATAAATGCCAGGTCATCGGTAAATCCAAGCCCCGGTATAAGGTCGGAAATAATATCCATAGGGAGAATAAAATAACCCAAGGCGGCCATAAAAACCAGGCGGGTGTGCATAGGGATTTCTTTATCGCTTATCAAAAAGTATAAAATCAAAGCGTTGAACAAGATGTTGACACCTAGTTTTCTTGCAAGTCGATAAATCTTTATTAAAAATTTATCTTCGCTGAAATGATTCGAGTATTCACTTTTCAGTTCAATAGGATCCATGTTGCAGTTGATTGATAATTAGATTTATATATTTGGTTTTATGTATTTTTTACTTGCTTGTTTTGCCGGTTTTAGTATTTCCTCTATCTCGTGGAGCTCTATATTCTCGATGAATAGATCCGCATCTTTTATACTGTTTAGGTCCAAATTAAAGACAGCCATAACATTATTGATTTTCCGAATATTTTGTATTGATGATGTTGCAAGATCAACATTGGAAAAGTCCTTGAAGAGCATAAAATAATCCATTTGCTTTTTGGAAGGGATCAGTCTTGCGGTAGCCGATTTATTTGATATCAGATATATTTTAGCCGACAAAAGATGATTGAAGAAATAATACCAGGAAAAGCCATAAATATTATCGGATTTATCGCTAAACCTAATATCGTTATATTTTTTAAGTTCAATATCAAGCTTGGTATTAATATGAAATGCCAGGGCATAGTCTTTTAACGGGCTAACTATCCCAAGCATTTGGTAGCCCTCGAAGTAGTCGATATCAATACTTAGTTTTTTGGCCATCTGTTGAGCGTTTTCCCTATTTTAAACTTAAATCAGGATGTTATATTATTTCTTTTTAAAAATCATCAATATTTTACCGAAGCGGGCGAAGAACCTACCCCAGCTTTCGGAATCGAGCAAAGGTGCGTCGGTGGTTGCTTTCCATGTGAGGAACAAGCCCATGGGCAATATTACAAGGGTTGACAGCCAAACGCCGAAAACAACATTCCATTCGCCGGTTAGGGCTGCCTTTTCGCCCGTTATTGAAGTAACGTGGTAAACCACAAAAAACAGTACCGAAATCACTACGGGAAACCCCAGTCCGCCTTTTCTTATTATTGCCCCCAAAGGCGCCCCTATAAAAAAGAATATTAGGCAAGCCAGCGATAATTTAAACTTTTGATGCCAGACAACTTCATGCTTTTTCAGTATTAGTTCCCTGTTGTCCACCTCTTTTTTGTAGTAAATCACATTCTCCTTTAGCGTACGTACGGTTTTGAGTGTAGTTGCCAGTATCTCTGTTGCTTTTGAATGGTCGAAATTGTTGATGAGCGGATATTTTAAGCCGGCTTGCAAAACGCTGTCCTTAACCACAACGGTATCCATGAGCGTGCTGTCAAGCTTGTCGATATAAGAATATCGCTTAAGGTATTTCTTTTTGTAAAACTCGACCCTCTCAACTTTGTTCTCGCTTAGGCTGTCGATGGAATGGTTAAGCTGCTGGATATTCAACATGGAATAATGCGAGCGGAATAAATCTTCGTTTGTCCTGTTCAGCTGAAAGTCGCCAAGGTCGAAAACCAGTATTTGTTTCTCGAATCCCGTACTTTGAAACGGCCTGTTCTTCCTATAAGCCCGCTCATTTATTTCTGAATATGAATTACCGTCGTAAAGCGTGAAAACCAACCGTTGCTTGTCGGGCGAGAGTTCCATAACCCCTTTTTTAGCCAGTGTGATTTGTGTGTTCCCCATCCTCTGGGTATGGTCGTAGATTTTTACGTCATAAATGGTTTTATTGTCTTTGTCTTTACGGCCTACCTGAATTACGACATTATCAAGGCCGTTATAAAAAATGCCTTCGTTGATATTAAAAGCCAGTTTCTGTTGGCGGACATCGTAAAGCAAGGAGCCGAATTTTAAATTGGCGACGGGAAGAACGTAATTCGAGAACAAAAAAGCGGCTATGCTGATGAAGACCGCCAGGATGGCAAGTGGTTTCATGGCCTTGCGAAGGGATATGCCGGCAGCCTTTATCGAAACAAGCTCATAGTTTTCGCCAAGGTTGCCAAATGTCATCAACGACGACAACAATATTGCCAAGGGCAGGGCAAGAGGCACGAATGTTGACGACGCATAGAATAACAAGCGGGCGATAATATGCCATTCCAGGCCTTTCCCAACCAGGTCGTCGATGTATTTCCACAAAAACTGCAAAAGCAGGATAAACAAAGCAATGAAAAAGGTAAACACAAACGGCCCCAGGAACGACTTTAACATATATGTCTGTAACTTCTTCATTTAAAAACTGTTGTCATTTAAATTTTTGAAATACCAAATTTGCGGGGCTCTAAATTCCACTGCCTAACATAACTTTGACGACTTTCTATTAGTATCTTTCATTTAAAATAAGCATTTGCAAAATTAAGAATTAATGCCATTGGGAGTAATTTTATAAATTTGCATAAAAATAATTACGTTTTTGAAACTTATCTTATCTGCAATGTTTGTTTTTATCGGCCTTTCGGCTTTTAGCCAGAAAACCGACACCATAATACATATAAACGGCAATGTGCTTACGGGCGAGATCAAGCGCCTCGACTATGGCATAGTTACTTATAAGATTGACGGTATGGGAACCGTTAACTTCGAAACGGATAAAATAAAGCCTCTTAATTCAGATGCTGCACATCAGGACTGGGGAGTCTCGACAACCATAAGCTATTCGTTCCACTAAATGTCTTATATGGATTATTCGCTAGGAAAAAAAGAAAGGTTGAATTCCAAAATGATGATTGGCCGCTTGTTTAGCGGGGGTAGTGCATTTTATAAGTATCCTTTCAAAGTAATGTTTTTATGCGTTGGCGATGATAAGATCCGCAATAACGCGATATTGGTTTCGGTATCTAAACGAAATTTCAGGAAAGCTGTTGACAGGAACAGGATAAAGAGGTTGATACGTGAGGCATATAGGTTGAACAAGCATATTTTAGGTGTTGGGGGAGCAGAGGCGCAAAGGTATTTTTTAGTCGCGTTTATTTATACCGGGCGATCAATACTTTCTTTTAAGGAGATAGAACGGAAAATAATCTTAATTTTGCAATCCATAAAAAAACAGGATGAAGTTTCTGCTGTCTAAATTGTTTATTTTACTCATTAGGGTATATCAATATACCCTTTCGCCTTTTATAGGCCGTTCGTGCAGATATACTCCAACTTGCTCGCATTATAGCGTGGAAGCAATTCAAAAACATGGGCCGTTCAAAGGCGGTTGGATGTCATTAAAGCGTATCGGGTCGTGCAATCCCTGGGGTGGCAGCGGTTACGACCCGGTTCCTTGATCTAAATTTGATATTAAAAAATATGAAGATAAAACTCTTGTTCGTCGCACTGTTGTTAAGCAGTATAATAATAGCACAAAACAATAATAATTTCGAGCTTTCAAAAAACCTGGAGATCTATGGCGACATAATGCGCAAGCTGAACCTGCAATATGCCGATGATATAAACCCCGGCGATTTGACAAAAACAGCCATCGACGCAATGCTCCAGCAACTTGACCCTTATACTGTTTATGTTCCCGAATCGAAGCTGGAGGACTTTGAGCTGATGACAAAGGGCGAATATGGCGGAATAGGGGCCTTGATACAAAAACAGGGGGATTATGTCGTTATCACCGAACCCTACGAAGGTTTTCCGGCACAGAAGTCAGGCTTGAAACCCGGCGACAGGATAGTTGAAATCGGTGGCGAGTCGGCAATTGGCAAAACATCTTCGCAGATCAGTGAAAAACTCAAGGGCGTCCCGGGTTCCGTGTTGAAGATAAAAACAATTCCTTTTAACGATACGCTTGTTACCGAGCATGAGCTGGTTCGCGAAAAGATAAAGTTCCCCAACATTCCTTATTCGGGAATGCTTGATAAGCAGATTGGGTATATCAGTTTGTCGCAGTTTAACCCTAATTCTGCCGCCGATGTGAAAAATGCCTTTCTTGAGCTTAAAAAAAACAAGGACTTGAAAGGGCTGATCCTGGATCTGCGAAACAATGGGGGCGGACTGCTCAACGAGGCCGTCGATATCGTAAACACTTTTGTGCCAAAGGGCGAAACTATCGTCATCACTAAAGGAAAGCTCAAGAAGAGCACAATGATACACAAGACAAAGTCGGCCGCGCTTGACAAAAAAATCCCGGTTGTCGTTCTCGTGAACGAGAATACCGCCTCGGCATCAGAAATTGTTTCGGGATCACTGCAGGATCTTGACAGGGCAGTTATAATTGGCCAGAAAACATTCGGCAAAGGCTTGGTCCAGAACATATTAATGCTCCCTTACAATTCCAAGCTTAAAATCACGGTGGCGAAATATTATATTCCCAGCGGAAGATGCATACAGGCGATCGACTATTTTGAGCCTGGGAACAATGGCGATGACGGCAAGATCCCTGATTCCGTGCTTAGTGTTTTTAAAACAAGGGGCGGCAGGGAAGTTTTTGACGGGGCTGGCATTTTCCCCGATATAAGCATCCGGCCAGAACTCTTCTCGCAGATAAGCGCTGACCTTTATGCAGGTAATTATATCTTCAATTTTGCTAACGCCTTTTTTGCAGGGCATGATAGCATCAGCAAGGCCAAAGACTTTTCAATAGATGACGAAACCTACAATAAATTCAAGGAAAGTGTTGAAGAACAAGGGTTTGATTATCTGACCGAAACGGAAACCATACTTGACAGAATGCAGAAAAGCGCAGAAAGAGAGCATTACCTTGATGCAATTAGTGCCGAGATCGACCAACTAAAGGAATCGATCAAAATGGAGAAGAAAAAAGATATTGATAAGTTCAGGACAGAAATCGAGGAAATGCTCAGAATCGAGATTATATCGAGATACTACTATCAAAAAGGGAAAATCATTGCCTCTTTGCAAAATGATAAAGAAGTTAAAAAAGCCATAGATGTACTTAACGATACCGAACTATACCATTCTATCCTCAAAGGCACTTATAAAGAAACCGAAACTAAAGAATAGATACGTTTGTTAAAGCCAAATTCAAATATACACTCTGCAGCTTATTTTTTCGCTCTGGTATTACTTGTGATAAGTATCCCATTATCGAAGTTCATGATGAGTGTCAGCGAGTTCATGATACTTTTCCTGTGGGTATGGTCGGGGTTTTCGTTCAGCTTGGCGAAAAGGTTCTTTAAGCTTGGCGGATTTATAAAAGGCTCTGTGCATTTTGTCAAATACTTTCTCAACCTGGCCTATACCAACCTCATTGATAAGTTCAAGTTGTTTTTCCAGAATAAGGCAGCAGTTGTTTTTGCCTTGATCTATTTAATGCACGTTCTCGGGTCAGCAATGTCGAGCGATATGGATTATACCCTAAAAGAGCTGCGGGTCAAGCTTCCGCTATTGCTTTTTCCGGTAGTTTTTTCCACAACGCAAAGAATGAAGTACAGGCAGTTCCGGATTTTGATGTTGTTTTATGTCATGGCGGTGTTTGCCGGCACATTGGTAAGCTTATATCTGCTTATAAGCAAGGATTTCATGGATATCAGGGAGATATCCCCGTTCATTTCTTCCATTAGGTTTGGGCTGAACATTAGTTTTGCGTTCTTTGTTTTGCTGTATTTTATTCTGGCCGACCATAAATTCAGCCTATGGGTAAAGGTATTTTTTGTTGCCCTGAGCCTATGGCTTTTGGTGTTTATCGTATTAATCGAGTCGGTAACTAGCTTTACCATCATACTCTTTATGAGCTTAGGCTTGCTGATCTGGAATATGATCCGGTCGCGGAGACTGATGTATAAAGTATTGATACTGTTATTAATAGCCCTTATTCCTGCAACATTGGTCTATAAAATCAGCGATACCGTGAAAAAGGCCACCACTGCTCCGTCGATTGTTGTCTCACAATTGGACAAGGTTACGGCAAACGGAAATAAATATATGCACGATACTATTTCGCGCAAAATCGAGGATGGGCGCTATGTTGGTATTTATATCTGCGAACCGGAACTCAAGAAGGCATGGAACGAGAGAAGCAAGAAGAAATTCAATGAGCTGGACCAGGATGGGAACAGCATCAAGGAAGGACTGATAAGATATATGACCTCCAGGGACCTGAGAAAGGATTATGAGGGTGTTTACAAACTAAGCGAATGGGACATCAAGATGATTGAAAACGGCTGTGCCAATGTCAATTATATCAAAAATCCCGGCTTTAAGACAAGGATCCTGAAAATCATTAAAGGATACGAGGTTTATAAATTAACAGGAAACCCGAGCGGAAGCTCAGTTATGCAGCGCCTAGAGTATTTAAAAGCATCGCTGGCAGTGATAAAAGAAAACTGGGCCTTTGGCGTCGGTACGGGGGACTTGGAAAAAGCACTCTATAAGCAGTACGACAAAATGAAATCCCAGCTTAAGAATGAGTTTAGGTATCATGCGCATAATCAGTACTTTGCTATATTTATTGCTTTCGGGGTCATAGGGTTTGCCATTTTTATCACGGCACTATTATACCCGGCCTTTAAAACAAATAGCTTCACCGATTATTTTTTCAGCGTGTTTTTTATGATAATGACCATATCGATGCTCTCCGACGATACTTTGGAAACACAGGCGGGCGTTACACTGTTTGCATTCTTTTATTCTTTTTTAATGTTTGGGAAAAACCGGGCAAATGCCTGGAAATTTATATTTTAGCAAAAAAAACAAAGTGAAGGAAAAAACACTAACAATACATTTTACCGAGTTCGACAGTCCCGACGACTTGTCTTTGGCGGAACAAGAGTTAATTAAGTCGGCCACAAAGGCGACGGATACTTCTTATGCGCCTTATTCCCAGTTTAAGGTAGGTGCTGCGGTCTTGCTGGAGAACGGCGAAATCATTATGGGCAGCAATCAGGAGAACACTGCCTACCCTTCAGGTTTGTGTGCCGAGAGGGTTGCCGTATTTACCGCTAAAGCCAATTTCCCCAAGCTGAAAATAAAAGCAGTTGCCGTTACGGCAAAAACCAAGAACTTTAGCGTTGATACGCCGATCACACCTTGCGGTGCTTGTCGCCAGGTTATAGCCGAGACCGAAAAACGTCAGCAAAGCAAGATAAAGATATTAATGAAAGGGCAAAAAGGGCCCGTACTAAGCGTTGAAGGAATAGAGAACCTTCTTCCGCTCATGTTTCATGAAGAAAAATTGAAGAAATAAACCAATAAAAATTAAAATATGAATAAGATTGTTGTTTCCCTTCTCATAGTCCTCGGACTGAGTTCATTTACAGGCGATAAGCCTGCCTATAGAATTTATAACAGCCATGGCAAGAACGTTAAGTATAAAAAGTTGTTGGAGGCTGCCAAAGATGCCGATGTTGTTTTTTTTGGAGAACTGCACGACAACCCGATCTGCCATTGGCTTCAGATTGAGCTCACAAAGGATTTGTACAATACAAAAAAAGGGGCTGTAATTCTTGCCGCCGAGATGTTCGAAGCTGATAACCAACTAATTCTAAACGAATATCTAGAAGGCAAGATATCCAAGAAAAGCTTTGAGGCGGAAGCGCGCCTCTGGCCGAATTATAAAACCGATTATAGGCCGCTGGTAGAGTTTGCCAAGGATAGCAACCTGATATTCGTGGCTTCGAATATCCCGCGCCGTTATGCGTCCATTGCCTATAAAAAAGGTTTCGAGGCCCTGGATTCGCTATCGGCTGAGGCCAAATCGTATATTGCCCCCTTGCCAATTGAATACGATGCTGAACTAAAAGGCTATTCCGATATGATGAAGCAAATGGAATCGATGGGGCATGCAAACCCGAACCTGCCTAAGGCTCAGGCGATAAAAGATGCCACTATGGGTTATTCAATTGCCGAATTTGCAGGAAACGGGAAAACACTAATTCATTATAACGGGGCTTATCATTCAAATAATCATGAGGGAATAATCTGGTATTTAAATAAATACAAACCCGGCCTGAGGATAATCACTATAACTTCCGTTGAACAAAGCGATGTTGAACAACTTGAAGAGGAATACGATAATCTTGCCGACTTTATTATCGCCGTTGACGATGATATGACCAAAACGAGGTAGTAATCAGCTGAAAACGCATTGGATTCCGCACGACCATTACTCTTGCTTATGGCAATAACATTTGGGCTGCGGTTCGAGACGACAGGGGGGCTGCCGGGGGATTAGCCTCGGGCAGACAGTTTTCTCTCCCGGTATAGGTTCATTGGTGTCAACTAGGGCATCAAATCAGCAGGTGTTCTAATGCATTCAAGCTGCTTTTCCGGGATTCATATTGACACGACTATAATACTCCTTTTATTAGTATTGATGGCGATTTGTTCTGTGCGGCGATTGCCATTTTGCTTGATATGAAAGAGGCTGTTATTATTATGCTCAAGTATTTTTTTTGAACACCGAACGCTGATCAACGATTTTAGATTTTGGAAGTGGTTGACAAGCCTGAACAAAAAGGCGCAGCGCACCGCTCCCTGTCATATATGGAAACAAGACAATCGGGTCGCATCAAGGTTATTGAGGGGGAAGTGCCAATTTGCCCAAAACCTCTAAACCATTATCCCATTGCACCATTAAATGCCGAGGCCTTGGAACCTGCTTGTGGGTTGTGCCTATATCACGGATGCCAAACGAAATTAGCCGCAGGGCGCACTTCTTTATACTGGCTAGATCAGACGGACAAAACTTGCGAACAGGAACTATGCCGTACCGATAGCATCAGAACCTAATAGGGTTGGGGAATATTTCGCGGCAAATTGATTAATCCTTTGCATTAAAGATTACTTTTGCAAAAATTCACAAAAGGGATTTTTTCTTAATTTCGGAGGTGCAAAAGATCATAAGACGTGAACCGCAAGTATTATAGAATAGTGCGCACAAAAGCCAACCAAAAACGACTGGTACTGATTTTGAGCTTATTCATCGGCCTGGTCAGCGGCTTGGCGGCAGTATTGCTTAAAAACACCGTTCACTATACCAACTACCTTATTACGCACGGCTTCGATTTCACTCAGGGGAACTATCTTTATCTTGCTTTTCCCTTGGTTGGCATAGGACTGACGATACTCTTTTCCAAATACATTGCCCGCGACGACATCGGCCATGGCGTAAGCAGGATTCTATATGCCTTGTCCAGAAAAAAAGGAAGGCTGGAACCTCACAATATGTACTCGTCGATGATAGGCAGCACCTTTACAATCGCATTCGGGGGATCTATGGGCTTGGAGGCTCCTATTGTGTTAACGGGCAGTTCCATAGGCTCTTATCTTGGACGCAGGTTTCATTTGAGCTATAAAACAATAATGATTCTTGTTGGAGCAGGTGCCACGGGGGCCATCGCCGGAATTTTCAAGGCGCCCATCGCGGCGGTGGTTTTCTCGCTGGAAGTGTTGATGCTCGACTTGACGATGGTAACGCTGATACCATTGCTGATCTCGGCAGCAACGGCAGCAACGGTCTCATATCTTTTTCTGGGAAACGGCGTTTTGTTCTCCTTCGACTTCGTTCAACAGTTCAAGGTGGGCCATTTGGTGTATTATGCAGGCCTGGGTGTTTTTACGGGCATGATCTCCATATATTTTACAAAGACGACTTTGCTGGTAGAGACCAAAATGGGCCTGCTCCACAAAAAGTGGCAACGATGGTTGCTGGGCGGGCTGTTGCTGGGTTTGCTGATTTACGTTTTCCCTTCGCTATACGGCGAGGGATACGAGTTTATGCATCAGTTGATAAACCAGCGCACCGATGGCTTGATAAACGAATCCCTTTTTGGTGACATCAACAGCATCTATTGGCTTTCGTTGTTCCTATTGCTGATTTTGGTTTTCAAAGTCGTTGCCATGGCTGTTACAGGAGGTAGCGGCGGCGTTGGCGGCATTTTTGCGCCTTCATTGTTCATGGGCGCGGTCTCAGGAGTGTTATACAGCAAAATACTAGAGACTTTCCCTTTCCTTCACAACGTTCCCGAAAAAAGCCTTGCCCTGGTGGGCATGGCGGGGGTTATGGCGGGGGTAATGCATGCCCCGCTCACAGGAGTGTTCTTAATAGCCGAGTTTACAGGCGGTTACGAACTGTTTACCCCATTGATAATAACTTCCGTGATATCATATCTAACAATAATGATTTTTGAGCCTCATGGCATTTATACCAAGCGCCTGGCCAAAAGGGGCGAGCTGATGACTCATCATAAGGACAGGAACGTTTTGCAGATGATGAGCGTTGAAAAACTAATAGAGAGAAATTTCAAGACCGTTAACCGGGAAGGTAACCTGGGTGATTTGGTAAGGATAATCTCGGAATCGGAGCGTAACGTTATTGCCGTTGTTGACGAGGAAAACAATTTTTACGGCGTAGTATTCGTGAACGATATCAGAAACATCATCTTCAAGCCCGAGCTTTATGAGAAAACACTGGTGGAGGATGTTATGTTTATGCCCGAAACATTTGTAAGCCCGGATGACAGCATGGAATCCGTAGCCCAAAGATTTCAGGAAAGCGGCAACTTCAACATACCCGTCATCGATGACGGAAAATATATCGGCTTTGTTTCCAGGGCCAGGATTTTCTCGAACTACAGGAGGCTGCTCAAAGAGTTTAGCGACGAATAACAAGCTATGCGATTCGGGCAGTGCATAGCGGGAAAACAAAAAAGTATATGCCGGACCCGCTAGAGCCTTCTTTCTAAATAGGGTCTGCTGAAAAAGTCTGTAACACGATCAGATGCAATGTGCTTGTTCCAAGAATACCGGCTTTTTACTATATCAATTAAGAAAAATTAAAACAGCTGCATTAATTTTTTTCCAACCTTTGCAAAAAATAATAACATGATTTATATCACCCGCAGGGAGCGTTTTAATGCAGCACATCGTTTGTATAGAAATGATTTCTCTGACGAGAAAAACCTCGAAGTATTCGGCAAATGCTCAAACCCCAACTGGCACGGGCATAATTACGAGCTTTTCGTTACGGTAAAGGGGGAGACTAATCCCGAAACAGGTTTCCTGGTGAACTTAAAAACCCTGAGCAAGCTGATAAGGGAAACGGTAATAGTTAAGCTTGATCATAAAAACATAAACGTGGAAGTGGATTTTATGCAGGGCAAGCTTGCCTCAACGGAAAATCTGGCAGTAGGCATCTGGAACGAAATTGAGGAAGAAATCAGATTATTAGGTGCTGATCTCCACTGTGTTAAGGTAAGCGAGTCGGAGAACAACTCGGCAGAATATTATGGCTGATGTTCAAATAAGCATACTGGCACTTTATTTGACTAAGGCAAATTCATTATTTCAATAAGATGGAAAAGAAAAAAGAATTAATTGGATATGAAAGGATAGACTCTTTTGCTCCCGACAAACTGGAACAACTGAAATACCATTATTCGGAAATACTGAACCTTATAGGTGAGGATGCGCAAAGGGAAGGTTTGTTGGAAACACCGCTGAGGGTAGCGAAATCAATACAGTTCCTTACTCAGGGATACGACCACAACCCGGAGGAAATATTGCTTTCGGCCAAGTTCAAAGAAAATTACCGCGAGATGGTAATAGTTAAGGACATTGAAATATTCTCGATGTGCGAGCATCACATGATTCCGTTTATCGGCAAGGCACATGTTGCCTATATCCCGAACGGCTATATCACCGGATTGAGCAAAATAGCAAGGGTTGTGGAAGCTTATGCACGCAGGCTACAAGTGCAGGAAAGGCTTACCACACAAATAAAAGATGCCATCCAGAACACTTTAAACCCTTTGGGCGTGGCGGTTGTCATCGAGGCTAAGCACCTCTGCATGGCTATGCGGGGGGTGCAAAAACAGAATTCAGTGACAACCACCTCCGATTTTACCGGTGCTTTTAAAAGAGTTGAGACGCGAAACGAGTTTATAAACCTTATTTCTTCCAATTTATCATAACCACAAAATACAAATAGCAAATAAACGTTAACAATAAAATAAGACAATGAACACTTTTAATAAGAATTTAGGTTATCAACAACGCGGGCTGGCAATGCCGATAGCCAGGACATATCTGGCAAACGTTTTCTCATGGATGTTCCTGGCCCTGGGGATAACAGCTGCAACATCATGGCTTTTTGCCGGCTCCCCGAACCTTATGTCCATATTGATAAACCCCGAAACAGGATCGATGTCGATAATGGGGTGGATAGCCATGCTGGCCCCATTTGGCCTTGTAATTTGGATGTCGGCCGGGTTTCAGCGGATGTCGGCCTCAACAATGGTATTGGTTTTTATTGCCTATTCCGTTTTAATGGGGATTAGCCTAAGCTTTATATTTTTAGCATACACCGGGGCCTCCATAGCAACAACTTTTTTAATAACGTCGGGCATGTTCGGGTCTATGGCCATTCTGGGTTATACCACCAAAACCGATCTTACGAAGTTCGGAAGCATAATGATAATGGGCGTGTTTGGAATTATCATTGCCAGCGTGGTAAACATGTTTATGGGAAGTTCGACCCTCGACCTCATTATTAGCATTGGCGGGGTATTGGTGTTCACAGGTCTTACGGCCTATGATGTCCAGAAACTTAAACGTATTGGTTCTCAAATAAATACGGAAAACGATACAACTAGAAAAATGACAATAATGGGAGCCTTGACTTTATATCTCGACTTTATAAATTTATTCCTATTTTTGCTGCGACTTTTTGGAAACAGAAAATAAGAAATCAACCAACCGTAATAATTAAATTAAAGTAGATTTAAACATAAAATATGAAAGCCTACGTTTTTCCCGGTCAGGGAGCCCAATATATTGGAATGGGCAAAGATTTGTATGAATCGTCTTCTAAATTAAGGGATATGTTCCATAAAGCGAACAGCATCCTGAAGTTTAAGATCACTGATATCATGTTTGATGGTAGCGAAGATGATTTACGACAAACAAATGTAACACAACCTGCTATCTTTATACATTCGGCAATTCTGGCCCATGCCTTGGGCGAGGATTTTAAACCCGATATGGTCGCAGGGCATTCCCTGGGGGAATTTTCCGCCCTTGTCGCCAACAGGACGCTGAGTTTTGAAGATGGCCTGAAACTGGTTGCCAAGCGCGCCCATGCCATGCAGAAAGCCTGTTTGGTTGAGCCTTCCACTATGGCAGCCATACTCGGCCTGGAAGATGAGGTAGTTGAGAGTATCTGCCACCGCATTGATGATGTTGTTGTCCCGGCAAATTATAACAGCCCTGGCCAACTGGTCATCTCGGGCTCGATAAAAGGCATCGAAAGAGCCATTGCCAAATGCAACGAAGCCGGTGCGAAAAGAGCCTTGCGGCTAAACGTGGGCGGTGCCTTCCACTCTCCCCTTATGGAGCCGGCAAGAGTTGAGCTCGCAGAGGCAATAAACTCGACAAAATTCCAAAAAGGTATATGTCCTATCTATCAAAATGTTACAGGTCAGTCGGTTAACGATCCCGAAATTATTAAGTCGAACCTTATTTCTCAGTTGACCGCCCCGGTTATGTGGACTAAAATCATGCAGAACATGATTGCCAGCGGTGCCAACGAGCTTGTTGAAGTTGGCCCGGGAAAAGTTTTACAGGGATTGTTCAAGAAGATAGACCGCAAGTTCAACGTTAGCAGCGCATCAGTGTGACGGTATGCTTTGAGCGGGTTTATGATACGGGCGCTGTTGGTTAGTTCCTGTTTCCCATTCCTCTCCTGTGTTTGTTGCCCCATCTGTCCTTATGCCTCCTGAAGCCGGGGAATTCGTTACCGAAGTTTCGTTTTATCCTTTCCATTTTGTCCAATTGGCGCGGTGAGAGATAAGGACGCAGTTCCGATTCGAACTCGCCGAATATCTGCCTTTGCTTTTCAAGGTGTTCTTCAAATTGCTCGCGGCGTATTTCATTGTACTTATCAAATATCGGCCTTATATCCTCCAATTGTTCCGGGCTGGGCTTCAAAGCGCGCATAAAACGGTAGTCCATCCCCTGACGGGCAAAATCCTGTCGCATATTTTCAATGCGCATCCTGGTCAATCTGCCGCTGACCAAAAACCCTATTACCACTCCCAAAAGGAGTGTCCCTACAATTACCAATGTGTTTTTCAGACGTAAATTCATGATTCCCAATATTAAAAGTTAAGCATTGAGTAGAATTCCTCCTCAATGGGATAGGCATGCAGGCCAAATAGCGAATCCAGGCTCAAACTCCCGTCCATCAGGTAAACGCTCCCTATTAAAATCGCAATGGCTGCTGCCGAGGCAAAGGCTATCCTCTTGAAGCTACCGAAAAGGTCCGACGGGTTTTGAATCCGGCCAAGCAGTTTTCCGGTAAAATCATCACCGAATCTATATTCCAGGCGCGCTAGACCTTTGCGCAGGGTTTCATAATCTTTCAGCTCATTCCTCAGTCCTTCGGATGCTTTAATTTTATCATCCAAAAATGTTTTTTCCTCTTTTGAAAGATCGCCTTCAAGAGACTTGAGCATTATTTCCCTAATTTTATCCATGACTATATGTTTTATCGAAAGAAAGAATTACATCCCTTAATTTTTGCTGTGCCCTCGAAAGCCGCGAAAGAACCGTCCCAAGGGGGAGATTTAGGGTTTCCGCAACTTCTTTTGTTGAATAACCTTGTATCAGGCGCAATACCAATACGCTTTTAAATTTAGCCTCCAGCCGTTCCATGCCCATATCCACGACATCCTTTATTTCCTTATCCGAAAATTCGTCGGAGATACTCGCGCTTTCCCTTATCGTGTCGTCTATGCTGGACATATATTTCTTTTTGCGGCTCTTCAGCTCATTGAGCGACAAATTGATGGCAATGCGCGTGAGATATGTTTTTAAGTGCGAATCGCCCCGGAATTTAGAAGCCGAATTATAAAACCTGATAAAAACTTCCAGGCCAACGTCGTCGGCTTCAGGCACATCGCCGAGCATGCCTTTTACGACTGCGGCAACATCGTCTTTGTACTTGTTGACCAAAACCGCAAAGGCTTTGGCATTTGCCGCGGCACTAAGCTTAACCAATTTCTCGTCGCTGTATGTCGAAAAGTCTTTTCCCAACGGCTTTTTGAGATATTTGACAGTCAAAACCCGGTTTTTATTCCAATTTCAAAAAAGCAATATGGTCCAAAAACACATGGGCCATATTGCTTTTTAAGATGCGATATTTTTAAACCTTGGTCAATCAAGTGTCAAAATTTCGGGACCCTGCCCGGCGTATAAGGTGCTTTTAATTTATCAAGCTCGGTTTCAAGCCCTTTCAAGGAAGCATCAATGGCTTTCAGCTTTTCCAAAACCGGGGGGAACTCCTCCATCAGGATTTTATAATTCTGAAGTTGGGTCTTGGTAGGCTCCGATGTTGATTGCCAGGCGACGAAAGCAATATTGTCGAACCTGTTGCTCAAGGGCATTTGTTCGGGCGGCACTTCTTCCCAGCTGGCCACGGCAGGTGTCCCGTCGAACAAAAACTTTATATCCTCAAGTTGATGGCTCAGTCCGTTGGCGGTGTTCTTCAGTTCAAGGCCTGCCTGTGGCGATTGCTGCAATGCTTGCTGTATAAAGGCGGTTTTCTTTTGCAGGGACTGAAAATACTCCTGTGCCCCATTGGTTACCCGCCATAAGTCGATGACTTTTTTGTAAAAACTATCAAGCGCAGCCCTGTCCTTGGCCGGAAGTGTGGTATTGTCCAGCACAACGGCATTGAATTCAACAGGGCCAGCAAGATGTTTTTCTTCCCCATTATGGAAAACCGACATTTCAACACTATATTTCCCCGGCAGGGCCCTGAAGCTGCTCCCCGCGTTTTTTGTAGGGTTGAACTTATCGTCCTTTAAATGTACAGGGCCGGGGTTCTGATACCTCAAGTCCCAATAGGCCCTGTTAATCCCTTTCGATGCTTTTTTATAAAAACTCCTAACTATATCGCCCGTTGAATTTTTAATCTCGAATTTAAGCCATGGTCCCCTTTCCGCTTTTTCCTTATCAAGGATTTCCTTAGTGGGCTGCGGAATGGGGTCGCCCTTTTTAAATAACTCCTTTTCCTTTTTCAGCCTTTCCGACTTCAAGCTCTTAGGGACATCTTTGATAAAATAAGTGAACACGGCCCCGAACTTTGGGTTTTTGGCCTGGTAAATCCCCGATCCTGTTCCATATCTGCTTCCCTCCTGAACATACATCAAGGCATCTTTGACAGGAAACAATATTGCATCCTCGCTTTTCAATTTATCCGCGTTTAGCTCACGGAGTGATGAATAGTCGTCGAGGACATAAAAACCCCTGCCGAAAGTGGCAATTACCAAGTCTTTTTCCCTTTGCTGGACGGCAATGTCCCTTACAGCAACATCAGGGAGGCCGTTTGCGAACTTTGTCCATTCCTTTCCGCCGTCAAGGCTGAAATAAAACGAGAATTCCGTTCCTGCAAACAGCAGGTCCGGATTGACGGGGTCTTGCATAATAGTATGTACGCTGCCATTCTCCGGCAGGTTGGAACTAATGGAGCTCCATGTCCTGCCCTTGTCGGCACTCTTTAGTACGTAAGGTTTAAAATCGTCGCTTTTTGTATTGTTAAAACTTGCGAAAACAAGGTTCTCATCGAAGGTAGAAGGGTAAATATCAGACACATAGGTGTATTCGGGAATGCCCGGGAAGGAAGAGACCTTTGCCCATGTTTTTCCGCTATCCCCTGTTATTTGAATAAGTCCGTCGTCGGTGCCGACATAGATCAGGCCTTCTTTAAGCTTGGATTCGGCAAGCGACACTATCGTCCCCCATTGCGATGTTGAAATATCTTTGGCAACGGCGTCAGATGGCCAATATTTTCCCATCACCTTAAACTGGTTCCTGTCCTCGTTTCGTGTCAGGTCCCCGCTTATTACTTCCCAGGAATTTCCCCTGTCGTCGCTTTTGAAGAGCTTGTTGGCTCCCATATAGAGCCTTGTATCTTTAAACGGGCTCAGGATAAAAGGAGCATCCCAGTTCCAGCGATATGTTAATTCACCTTTTCGCGGCGTTGGTTTAACTTTTATTTTCTCACCTGATCTTCTGTCGTAGCGATAGATGTTCCCATACTGATACGCCGAATAAACGATATCGGGATTTGATTCCTCACTAGCTTGCCAAAAGCCGTCGCCACCAAGGGTTACCACCCATTCGTCGCTGCCAACGCCACCTGATTTAAGATTTCTGGAAGGTCCGCCCAGACTATTGTTGTCCTGTGTTCCCCCGTAAACCCAATAAAAGGGTTCGGTATTGTCAAGGCCTACCCGATAAAATTGGGTAACAGGCAGATTGTTTTTATATAGATAGGTTTTGCCCCCGTCCCATGATTCATATACTCCTCCGTCGCCACCTATAAAAAAGTGGGTGGTATGTTCCGGGTCTATCCACATTGCATGGTCGTCAACATGGCGTTTGTTGTTCCCGACTTTTTTCCAGGTTTTTCCGGCATCAGTTGTATATTGCGATATGGTTTCAAGGCTATAAACTTTGTTCTCGTCTTTGGGGTCGCAAACCAGCTCGCTATAATATTGGCCGCTACTATTGTGCGAGCTCATTTTCTCGAATGATCCCCCCCTGTTTGTAGAACGGTAAAATCCACCCTTGTCGTTAGATGCCTCAAACATAACATAAACGATATCAGGGTTTGCCGGCGAAACGACTATCTCCATTCCGCCCTTGTCAACTCCGGGGATGCCGTTTTTCAGCTTATCCCATGTTTTTCCGCCATCTCTCGACTTATAAAATGCCGATTCGGGGCCGCCGCCTATTTTTGTAAACTGCCGGCGACGCCTTTGTTCGGCCCCGGCATAAATAACATCGGGGTTCCCCGGCTCGAAACTGATATTTGCAACGCCAGTGTTCTCGCTGATATCCAGCACTTTATCCCATGTCTTCCCGCCATCGGAGGTTTTATACAACCCTCTGTCGCCCCCTGGGCCCCAGGCCGATCCCTCCGCAGCAACGAAAACCACATCAGAATTCCTGGGATCTATAATTATCTCCCCAATTTGGCGGGATTCCTTCAAGCCCATGTTTTCCCACGAAGCCCCTCCGTCAACCGATTTGTAAACCCCGTTGCCATAGCCCAGGGCGCGCTGATGGTTGTTTTCTCCTGTTCCGGCCCAAATTACCTCACTATTAGTTGGGTCCATGGCAAGGCATCCAATGGAATAGACTCCATAATTATCAAAAACAGGTTTGAATGTTGTGCCGTTATTTGTGGTTTTCCATATATGCCCGGACGCAGCTGCAACATAATACACACTGTGGTTATCGGGATTAACGGCAAAGTCGGCTATCCTGCCCGAGGTGAAGGCCGGCCCTATGCTCCTCCATTTGAGCCCGCTGAAAAGCGAGGATTCCACCTTGGGTTCTTTTTTGCCATTGTCCTTTTTCTTTTTTGCGTAAGAGGCATTTATCGCCAAAAGAAGGATTAAGCTGAGCAATGTTACTTTAATGTATTGAGTTTTGATCATGATGTTGATTTTTAATGTGAAATGAAAAACATATTAAATTCTATTCGTCCATAAGTCTATTGTTCCCGGCTATGCGCCCCAAATTCTAATGGGGCTCAGCATGCTTAGATATAATACGACAGACAAAGCGAGCAAAATGCCCGATATCACCCAGTCGCAAATTGTGATCTCTATCTTTTTTGCTTCCATGTTCTTAATATCTTTCCCCTTATCATAAAAAAAAGGAAGCAGGATCAGGAAAGTGGGGACAGTGTTTATATGTATTCGTAAATCGAATGATGAATGTGCGAAGGCAACGATCAGCAGCAAAGAAAAAAGCCATGGCAAAATTATCACAACAAGAACTGCCACTCCCCTGATATACAGTCCGGTTTTTTTCTTTTCGGGTAAGAGAAGGGAGAAAATGGTTGAATTTACCATGCCCAGCCTTATCATAATAAATGTGGTAATCGCAAGAGAGAAAATCATGGCAAGCATATTGATCTTCATCCGCTCGGCGACATATACCAAACCGCTTTGGGCAATAAAATCATCGACAAAAAGCCCGAAGCATGCATTGAACGAGACTATGTTCATCCAGAGCAACAACAGAAAAAACGATATTTTCAGATTATTGATCAATAATAGAAGAGAGAGGCTTATTACGGCTATGGTCAAGGCGATCAAGGGCTTTGAAAGGAAGATCGTAACCTCCGCGTCATAAGTCCAGAGGGCGCTTCCCCTAAGTTGCTCGAAATAAACCCCCGATATGTCGAACCATGCCCCTATATCGAAATCGTAGGAGAAATACAAGACGGCATAGTTCCCGACAAAGAAAATAAGCAAATAAGAAAACAATACGGCAACAGTGGATATCACCATCATTTTCATATAACCGCTCAAATTAAAATTCTTCGTTAAACCCATAAAAACAGGGGCTTGGTTGATTTTTAACAAAAGTAATAAAAATAACGTTTATTTACTTTTCAAGTGCAACCAATAATAGCATCCTATGTCTTAATATAACAATTGCTGTCCAACTATTTTTAGTTGAATTGATAGTGAACATTATTAATAACCATTAAATAATTTTTTAGCATGAAAAAAATATTACTTTTTGCTTTGGCCTTGGGTATGGGGTTTAGCACCATAGCCCAAAAAGCCTACAAATTTAAGATTGACACGAGAGAGCAGAAAAGAATCGAGGCTCCTGCCAACGGCATTGAACCTGTAAGTTCGGCTGCCGTAACCAAATCAGAGGTAAAATCGAGGATTATCACTCCTTCCGACAGGGATGCACAGGTTGTAAACATAGTTCCCATAGGAACTGCGGCCAACGCTTATGGCTGGGGATTTGCGGGCGGACAAGAGTCGTTGATACCTGTTAGGCCCGATCTAAACACAATTGCGGTAATACACCGCATGGGCGGGGACGAGGACCCGGGCGGATACTCAGGTGACCTGGGGTATGATATTTCAACCGATGGTGGCCTGACCTGGAAAACTCAAACCGAATTCTGGATTGCGACAGAAAACGATGGTGGCGATTATTATAAAGATGCTGCAAGATACCCGAACGCAGGCCTGTTCAAACCTGAGGGCGGCGATACCTATCTTACTTTTTTTGCCCCCATCTTATGGGGCTCCAACGGTGGTTGGGGAGGATATGGCTTTGGCGTTGCCAATACGGTCGATACCTCAAAACACACTAAGAACATGCTTGTATATCCTGACCAGACAGATATGATGCTTGCCATTCCCGGAGGCTACTTCCTTACTAGTCAAGGACTTTCTATTGCCGTTGACGATGATCAGGATATTGACGCTACTTCGTACAATGGTAATTTAATTATCACTAAAGGATATTGGAACGCCGACACTCAGGATTTCGACTATGCTTTAGAAAGCCTTGATGCACCTATGGATATCTCGGACGGCCCGGCCGATATCAAAGTTGCTTTTTCCCCCGACGGACAAACAGGATATATTTCTACCTTGGGCAATGACGGGGAAGCCACTCAGCAAAGCGGTTACAGCAACTATTATCCGATTTATTGGAAGACTACAGATGCCGGTCAAAGCTGGGAAGGCCCATTCTTCATCCAGCTTGACGGATCCAACGGTATCGAGGGCATCGTTTATGACCACCTTACCGACCAGTTGATCGCAGATCTTTTTGAAGCCCCTGTCCCTGCCCGCGAAGATATTTCTTATACTACTTCTTTTGATCATGATATTGTTGTTGACGCAAACGGGAATCTGCATATTGCCGTAATAATAGGGCCAACAGGCACCGACCCACAGTCTATCGTTTCAGCAAAAGGTTATATAGCAGCTGTTGATTTATTTACTACTGATGGCGGCACTTCCTGGTATGTTGAGGAAATGGGGCGCCCTGCTACCTTCCGCGGCACGTTCGGCGACATCTCGGAAGACAATAGAATTAGGATCACATCAAACGAATCTGCTGATAAAATATTTATTTCATGGCTGGATACCGATGTTGAAGATGCTGTTGACAACGACAAGCCCAATTTGTGGTGCCGCGGTTTCGAGCCGGCCACTTATCTGAAAACCAAAGACGGCTCAGGAGTTGACGGCCCTACGAACGTAACATTGTTCTCGGCAGGAATGTGGCAGGCTTACATGGGACAAGCCTCAAAAGTTTGTTTTACAAGTGGCGACACTTATACTATTCCTTTTGTTTACGAAGACATGGACCCCACCGACCCTGTTGCTGCCGTCAGGTTCCAGTATATTACGGATTTTTCTTTCTCCGATGCTGATTTCACCATTCAGGGCGTTGACGAATCCATGAGCGAAAGCAATATAGGCAGCGTCTCGCAAAACTACCCCAATCCCTTCGGCAAGCAAACTTATGTCAACGTCAGCTTGACTGAAGGTGCTGACTTGAGCCTTGAGGTCTTTACGCTTACCGGACAGAGGGTAGCAACAAGGAATTATGGCTATATGACCAATGGCAGCCATACCTTGACCATCGATGGCGCCAACCTTGTACCTGGAGTGTATTTTTACACGGTCATCTCAGGATATGACAAAGTTACACGAAAAATGATTGTTGAATAATGCTTTTTTCAATTTAGTTTGCCCCAACACTTTGTGCTTGGGGCAAACTAATTGTAAATCTACTGTTTATATCGATATATAAGCCTTTAACATAAAATCTGGCAAGGCCCTTAAAACTAAACCAATCAATCACATGCTTACTACCTAATATCTTACTTGCCGCGATTATTTATAATCAAGCACGTTATTTAACATTTTTCTTAACAAAGCTGCTTGCAACCATATTATTGCGTTGATGTCTTAGTATTTGTAAGCACAAATATATTTTGACACTTAAAATTAATTGGATTATTAATTGTAAGTTTCGGAATAATAGTATATTTGTTGCTTCAAAAAAAATAGAAAGTAAACCTTTGTTTAATTAAATGTTATTTAAAATGAAAAAAATCTTACTAATTGTTTTGGCTTTGGGCATGGGCGCGAGCACCATGGCACAACAAGCCTACAAGTTCAAAATCGACACCAAAGAGCAAAAACGGATTGATGCCCCTAAAATTGGCATTGAGCCAATTAAAACTTTGGCGATTACTAGATCCGATGTCCAATCAGCAATGATCGCACCTACCGATCGTGATGTAAACATTGTAACTATTATCCCTACGGGAACCGCAGCAAACGCATACGGCTGGGGTTATGGCGGAGGACAGCAATCCCTTACTCCAGTCAGGAACGACCTTAACACAATTGCCATTATTCACCGCATGGGCGGCGACCAGGATCCCGGTGGCTATTCCGGGGATATGGGTTATGATATTTCAACCGATGGAGGAATGACCTGGATAACCCAAACCGAATTTTGGATTGCTGTTGAAAATGACGGCGGAACATATTTTAAAGATGCTGCACGTTATCCGAATGCCGGATTATATAAGCCTGAAGGTGGCGACCTCCGCCTGGTGTACGATATGCCCATACTCTGGGGTTCCAATGGAGGCTGGGGCGGTTATGGCCTTGGTGTTGTCAATACAGTTGACACTTCGGATCATACCAGGAATATGTTCACATATCCCGAAAATTCAGATTTCTGGATGGGTGTTCCTTCCGGTTATGCTTTGTCCGGCCAGGGATTATCACTTGGCGTGGATTTAGATTATGATATCGACGGCACAACCTATAACGACCAGCTAATCTTGACAAAAGGTTATTGGGACGATGGCGCACAGGATTTCGTTTTCTCACAGGAAGGCTTGGACGCAACATTTGATGTTTCCGTAACTTCAGCTGATGAAAAAGTTGCGTTTTCTGCTGACGGGCAAATCGGATATATCTGTACTCTTGCCAACGACGGTCAAGCCACACAACAAAGTGGATATAGCAACTGGTATCCTGTTTATTGGAAATCGACCGATGCAGGTGAGTCATGGGACGGCCCATTCTTTATCCAGCTTGACGGCCCTGACGGCATTGGCGGCATTGTTTACCACCATCTCACTGACCAGTTAATTGCGGATTTATTCGAGCCGCCGGTACCAACGCGCGAGGAGATTTCCTATACAACTGCCTTCGACCACGATATTGCCGTTGACAATAACGGAAACCTGCACATTGGCGTTATTATCGGGCCAACAGGCTCCGACCCTCAGTCAATTATTACGGCAAATGGTTATCTTGCAGCAGTTGACCTGTTTACCGATGACGGTGGCACTACCTGGTATGTCGAGGAAATGGGCCGTCCGGCAACTTTCCGCGGTACTTTTGGCGATTTAACCGAAGATAACAGAATCAGGATCACTTCAACTCCCTCAGGAGATAAGATGTTCATTTCTTGGTTGGACACCGACATTGAAGATGCAACGGACAACGACAAACCAAACTTATGGTGTCGCGGATTCGACTTCTCTTCATATATGAAAACACAAGATGCCTCAGGAAATGACGCACCGACTAATGTAACATTGTTCTCGGCAGGTATGTGGCAGGCCTATTTTGGTCAGGCATCAAAATACTGCTTTGTAAATGGCGATACTTATACTATTCCTTTTGTTTATGAAGGCATGGATCCTACTGATCCAGTTCAACCGGTTACTTTCCAGTATATTCAGGACTTTGCTTTCTCAGATGCTGATTTTACCGTACAAAGTGTTAATGACCTTGCCGAGACAAATAATATAGGAAGCGTTTCGCAAAACTTCCCTAATCCTTTCAACAAAGAATCTTATGTTACTGTTAACCTCACCAAAGGCACAAACCTTAGCCTTGAGGTTTATACTTTAACAGGACAAAGGGTGGTTGCCAAGGATTATGGTTATACTACCAATGGCACGCATACATTGACCATTAATGCCGCCAACCTTACTTCGGGAGTTTATTTTTATACTGTAACCGCAGGTGAAAATAAAGTTACCAAGAAAATGATCGTTGAATAAATAATATTCAAATAGAGTTAAAAAGCCGTCTTGCCTCAGGCAAGACGGCTTTTTTGTTGTAGGGAATGGGATAGGGGAAATCGGGAAATGGAAGCTTAAGGACAATATTATTAGCGTGCCTAAGTTTTTATAAATTTGCAGCCGTGGATTTTTTACCACAAGGCAATAGGAACTAAGGATGTTTCTTTTTCAAATTCAAATTACTTATGACAGATTTCTTCACACGGGAGTTAATTCAAAAATTCATAAAGTTTGGCCTAGTAGGGTTCTCGGGTCTGTTTGTCGATTTCGGAATAACCTGGCTTAGCAAGGAAAAGATTGGGGTACCAAAATATCTTGCCAATGCCATTGGGTTTTCTTCGGCAGCCACAACCAATTATTTTTTGAACAGGACATGGACGTTTGAAAGCACCAACCCGGAAGTAATGGTAGAATACAGCGAGTTTTTCATGATATCGATGATAGGCCTAGCTGTAAACACACTGATTTTATACATTCTGGTAAGCAAGTTTAAATGGAATTTTTACTTGTCTAAGGTATTTGCGATCGGAATCGTTACCATATGGAATTTCTTCGCAAATGCTTTTATTACCTTTAACCCAACAAGCTTAACGGCCTTTTTGTTTTGATGGCGCTACTATGGTCTCGCTCCTGTCGGGGCCGATTGAGATAATGTTTACCGGTACATTGGTTTCGGTTTCAACAAATTTTACATACTCGGCAAGTGCTTTTGGGAACTGCGAATACTCCTTGATTTCCGACAATTCTTGCTTCCAGCCATTGAAGGATTTATAAACAGGCTTGAAATCGGTATCTTCCATGCTGAATTCAAATGGGACTTCTGTTGTTGCCTCGCCATTGGCCTTATAATTAACACCGATATTTATCTTGTCGAAAGCGTTAAGCACATCGGCTTTCATCATTATCAGGTCGGTAACGCCGTTGAGCATAATTGCATATTTTAGGGCAGGCAGGTCGAGCCACCCGCACCTTCTCGGGCGCCCTGTGGTAGCCCCGAATTCATTGCCTGTTTTCCTGAGCTCCGCACCGTCGGCATCAAAAAGCTCGGTAGGGAAGGGGCCGCTTCCGACGCGTGTGCAATAAGCTTTGAAAATGCCGAAGACCTTCCCTATTTTCGAAGGGGGAATTCCTAAGCCGTTGCAAACCCCGGCAGATGTAGTATTTGAGGAAGTTACGAAAGGGTAAGAGCCGAAATCTATATCGAGCATGGTTCCCTGGGCTCCTTCGGCAAGTATTTTTTTGCCTTCGGCAAGAGCATTGTTAAGGAAGTACTCACTATTGATTTTATCAAGGCTTTTCAATGTCCCGAGGGCGTTCATCCATTGTTGTTCATATTCCTCGAATTTAAAGCCTTCGAATACAAAGTCGTTTATATCGGCATCGAACTGGCGTATAATATCAAGATGCCGTTTCCGGGCTTTTTGATAGCGACCCTCGAATTCTTCCGATTCGATATCACCGACCCTTAGTCCGCTCCTGGAAACCTTGTCGGTATAAGTAGGCCCGATGCCCTTGAGCGTGGAGCCGATTTTATCCTTGCCCTTTGCTTGCTCATAAACGGCATCGAGCAGGCGATGTGTAGGCATGATCAGGTGTGCTTTGCGCGACACCAAAAGATTTTTACCTACTTCGACCCCTCCGTCAGTGAGCTTCTTGATTTCCGATCTTAAAATAAAGGGATCGATAATGACACCGTTCCCGATTACGTTTATGGATTTCTTGATGAAGATACCAGAGGGTATAGTGTGCAGGACAAACTTTTTTCCCTCGAACTCAATGGTATGCCCTGCATTAGGGCCACCTTGAAAACGGGCAACGATATCGTAACGGGGAGTCAAGACATCAACAATTTTCCCTTTGCCCTCGTCGCCCCACTGGAGGCCTAATAAAACGTCAACTTTCATTTCAAAAAGGTTTATGCATTAAAAAACCCTGTTGCACAGGGTTACGGATATTATCTGACAAAAGTACTAAAATGAGAAGGCATCAAACAGCATTGTTAATAACAATTAGCTCTTTTTCCGGGTTTTTTTTGAATTGCCCAACTTGCATTTACCATAAAAAGTAAGCGAGTGGTATTGTACCTCCACGCCCAATAACTGCTCCACCGATTTTTGGATCTCCTGGAGCCTCGGGTCGCAAAACTCAAGGACTGTCCCGTCGTCGAGACAAACGAAATGATCATGTTGCTTGAATTTGAAGGATCGCTCAAATTGTGCGCAGTTGTTCCCGAACTGATGTTTAGTTACAAGGTTGCAATCCAGCAGTAATTCGATGGTGTTATATAGAGTGGCACGGCTGACGCGGTATTTGTTGTTCTTCATCTTGATATACAGGGTTTCTATGTCAAAATGACCCTCGGTAGCATAAATCTCCTTTAGTATGGTATATCTCTCGGGGGTCTTTCGATGACCTCGTGATTCAAGGTATTCCGTAAAAATCTCTTTTACCGATTCGTAAGTATCTTTTTTAGAATTTGACTTCATATTCTACGCTTTAAGGCTGTAAAAATACAAATTATATTTAAATGGTTTAAATATAAATAAAAAAGCTGCAAACGTTTTAAACCAGATCGTCCAAATTATCGACCCTAACAACTTTTACGACTTCCTTTATTTTTTTTAATTTTTTGATAAGTCTTTTAAGAGACTGGGTATCAGGAACATATAACGATAAACTTATGTCTGTCAAGCCTTCTGAGCTCCTCAGGTACATATTTCTAATATTCACTTTCATCTCGTTGCTGGCAACAACCGTCAGTTTCGAAAGCAGCCCTATCTTATCTACTGCCTTTATCTTAAGGCTTGCCAAAAAGGTGATGCCTTCCTTTTGTTTCCATTTTGTTTTAACGATGTTTTTCCCATAATGCGTCATTAGCTGGGTTGCCCTGCCACAGCCTGTACGATGGATTTGTATAGGTTCCCCAGGGAAAAACAGGCCTATGACATCATCGCCGGGTATGGGGTTGCAACATTTCTCGACAGTATAGTCGGGGCTTTGCAGCTTGTCGGGTGAATCATCGTTTTTCTTATCGTTTTGGTCGCCGCCGCCTGACCTTTCAGGGCTTTCTTTTTCAACGGCAGGTTTAAGGTTTAAATAAGGGATTTTTATGTTTTTGCGAAGCCAGCCGCTCCATCCTTCCCCGCTGGAAAACGAATCCTTGACGTCTTTAATGTTTATTTTATCGTGGAATACAAAATAAAATAAATCCAGGGGGCTGTTCAATCTTTGAACCTGCATTAGTAAAGCCAAATTAGCTTTTGAGTACTGGATGTTAAGCTGGCTGAAAATTTCCCTTAGCTTTTCTTCCCCCTCCGCCCTGTATTTCTTGCGCTCGTTTTTAATGGCCTGCTTTATCTTGGATTTCGAGCGGGCGGTATGAACATATTTATACCAATCGGGGCTGGGGCTTACCTTTTTAGAGTTTAGGATCTTAACCTGGTCGCCGGTTTTTAGGACATAGTGCAAAGGGTACAGCTTGTGGTTTATAGTTGCGCCAAGGCAATGATTCCCCAGGTCGGAATGTATTGAATAAGCAAAGTCCAGAACCGTCGAGCCCATTGGAAGCGATTTCAGCTCGCCGGTAGGCGTAAAAACCAAAATCTCATCAGAGAAAAGGTTGCTCTGGAAGTCATTGATAAAGCTTATCGTTTCTTCATTATCTTCGCTGAGCAGCTCACGCGTCCGTTTCAGCCAATCGTCCAAGCCAAGCTCGGCCGGCTTCCCGTCTTTATATTTCCAATGGGCGGCATAACCCTTGCTGGCTATTTCATCCATCCGCTTGCTGCGTATGTGCAAATCGACCCATTGCCCTTGCTTGCTCATCACTGTCGTATGGATGGCTTCGTAACCATTTGCCTTTGGCGTACTTATCCAATCGCGCAAACGTTTTGAGTTCGGGCGGTAAATAGACGTGATTATGGAATAGGCCGCCCAACAATTCATTTTTTCTGTCTGCGGGTCGGAATCGATTATTATGTCTATTCCTTCGGTATCGCTGATATCGTCTATAGTGAGCTCGCTTCTCTCCATCTTCTTCCACATCGAATAAACAGAGTGGATGTTGCGCCTTATCATATATTTAAGTCCGATACTATCGAAACCTTCTTTCAAAGGTTGGGTGAACTCATTGAACAATACAGATTTGTCCTCTGAGACTTTATCGATTTGTCCTTTGATTTCGTTATACAGAGAAGATTGCAGATACCTGAACGACAAGTCTTCCAGCTCGCTTTTTATTTTATAAAGGCCCAATCTGTTTGCTAAGGGGGCATAAATATATTGTGTCTCGGAGGCTATCTTCATCTGCTTCTCGCGCGGCATGATTTCCATAGTGCGCATATTGTGCAGCCTGTCGGAAAGCTTGATGAGGATTACCCTCACATCGTCCGAGAGCGTAAGTATGACCTTCTTTAAAGTCTCGGCCTGGGCTGTTGTGTTGCTATCCGATATTTCTTCGATTTTTGTAAGGCCGTCAATAATCCTGGCAACGTCGGCATCAAACATAAGCTCGATATCCTTCACTGTCATGTCGGTGTCCTCGACGGTATCGTGTAGCAAGGCCGAGATTATAGATGTCCTGCCCAATCCGATTTCACCTGCCGCAATAGTCGCCACTTCCAATGGATGATAAATAAAAGGCTCGCCGGTTTTGCGCCTCATGTCGCGATGCGCATCGGCAGCAACTTTAAAAGCTTTGCGGACCATCCAGCGGTCGCTGGTTTCTTTTCTCGTATGCCATACTTCGATCAAACGCCTATACTTACGAAGTATTTCAAGCCGTTCCGTTTCTGCTTTATTTTTTTTTGTTGGCATACGATGCTGGATGAATTTACAAAATTAAGAAGAATAGGCATCTGTTTTACATGTATAAAATAATTTTGAGCAACAATTTCGCATGCTCTACCAGCGGGTTCGGATGATTGAAAAAATTATTAGATAAAATTATGATTCGATTAGGCATAAGTTTTGTAGTTTTGAAACTCTTAATTTTAAATAAAATCAGGATTGAGATACAGATTTACATCCTTAATACTATTACTGACTTTTTTATTGCTTGGATTGGGCAGCTTGCATGCTACACACCAGCGCGCAGCCGAAATAACATATAAGCATGTTAGTGGGTTGACATACGACTTCACCATCACTATGTACACGCTGACTTCGAGTCCTGCAGACGATGCTAGTCCTAAAATGCCGATTTTTTGGGGCGACGACACGAGTGACGAGCTGAAGCGTATATATTTTCAGCCCATACCCGATGTTTACGATATGACATTGAATATTTATACCGGTTCACACACCTTCCCGGGTCCCGGGGATTATAAAATAACAGTTGAGGATCCAAATAGAAACAGTGGCATCATAAATATACCGAACTCCGTTGACGTACCTATGTTTATCGAATCGGAACTCATAATAAACCCGTTTATCGGGAACAACAATTCTGTTCAATTACTAAACCCGCCCATCGACATGGGCTGCGTGGGCATCATGTTCATACATAATCCTGCTGCTTACGACCCTGACGGCGACAGCCTGTCGTATAAACTTGTAAACTGCAAAGGCGCAGGGGGTTACGATATCCCAGGCTATACTTTCCCCATGGCTAGCGAGTCGTTTGCTATTGACGGGATAAGCGGTGATATTGTTTGGAAAAACCCCGTTATCCAAGGTGAGTACAATATTG
>JAADIS010000024.1 GCA_013151215.1 Chlorobiota bacterium
AATTGTTGTTTTCGAATATTTGGGATTGGTATTTCCAATTCAGACAATACAGCTTTCGAAATTGAAGCAATTGAAGTCCCCCTTGCATGTGTTTTTAATAATTGCTGTGTACTCGGATGATTTAGAAACCAAGTCAGATATCCGGGCAATACATTTTTATCATTCAGGCGGATAACAAAAAAAGATGTAGAAGCTACCGCAGGTATTTCATCATCCTCATACCAAGCAGCAAAATTCTTTGTCCCTTTGGCAGCAAATAACACATCTCCTTTTTCAAGTAAATGTTTATTAATTTGTTTATTAATTTTGCTGTCAACATTTAAATCAGGATACAAAATTTCTGTTAGTTCGCCATTTTCATCGAAGTGCTTTGATTGCAAATAAACAATTTCACCTTTCTGAATTGGCTTTGCAAAAACACCTGTTTGAATACTTGCGATATGTTTTAATGCTGTTTTCAATATTTATTATTAAGTAATCCGGCTACAAAAGTAAATCAAATATTTCGAACAACCAAATAAATTACATATAATATTAAGTATGCGTTCTACAAAATATATAAATCATGAATATTATGTCCGTATTCAGTGGGTTGGGAAAATTGCACTCATTTGCAAATTTTGGTCTGTGGGTTGGGTTTTCTTTTTTGAGAGAGGAAAAAAACCAAAATAAATCCTTTCAATCTTGCAGTTATCTATCTGTTATTGGGCTCTTTACACTTGCATACAACTGATATTAAGTACTCTCTCAAATATTCCCCATCATAATCTTTTCACTAATCTCCCATAATTTGTCTTGAACTTTAGGGTCGTAGGAAATGGCCACTGACTTTTTTTGGCAGGAATCAACAAAATATTTCCCGCTCACATTTTCAACTTCATCACTTAGTGCCAGATACACGGAGCAGCTTGCGCCTTTTTCCACACCGGCGCCCCCTATTCCCCACCCGGCATGCAGAAGCTTAGTGCTGATAACCCCGGGATGCAAGGAGTTTACAGTAGGGCTCCCCGAACCGAGGATATTGTTTAGTTTATAAGTAAAAAGAATATTGCATAATTTTGACACGGCATAGGCATTATATGGGTCGAAATATTTCTCGGCATTCATATTATTAAAGTCTATGCTTGTGGCCTGCGCCATCGAGCTAAGGTTTACTACTCTGGATGCGGCGGTCTCTTTCAACATATCGAGCAACTGTAGCGTAAGCACAAAGGCTGCTATATGGTTTATCATAAAAGTCTTCTCAAAACCATTTTCAAGTATAACTTTATGGTTCTCGAACACAGCAGCATTATTTATCAGGACGTTAATGCCTTGAAACTTACGTTTAACGAAATTTGCCATTTCCACTACATCCTTGAAGCTGGTAAAATCGGCATTCAGGTAATGGATATTTTTGTTTCCGCTTATGCGGGAAATTTCGCCGGCAACTTCCTGGCCTTTTGATGGGTTACGGCCATGAACAATTATTTCATGGCCTTTCCTTGCTAGTTCGAGTGCCGTTTGGCGTCCAATCCCATCTGTTGATCCTGTTATTAATATTGTTTTCACCCTTATCGAGGATTCCTGAACTTCTTGCGCTTTCCTTTCCCTCCTTCCGATTTACCGCGGTATGACTTTGCGTGGCCAAACTTTCCGCGTCCTGAGCGTCCCCGCTCCGACCAAGCGCGTTCCGACCTGCGGTCATTCGACGATGGTTTCGCGATTTCCACGGCCAGTTTTATATCACCATATTCAGAATCCTCGAATGAGGACACAATAGTTTTCTCAAAGGCTTTATCAACCTCGAAGAAGGAGAAGTTCCTAAGTATCTCGATCTTGCCTATTTCAATCTCCTTAGATTTTGTCTCATCGTTAATAAGGCCGATAAGCTGCTGTGGTTTAATACGTTGCTTGGAACCTACATTGATAAAGAATCGTGTGAAGCCTTTGGCGGAGCGTTTCCCCCCTTTAAAATCCCCTTTCTCGGACTTCACGTCCAGGTCAGGAGCGTTTTTATAGTATTCAAGGAAACGGTTAAACTCAACAGAGACATATCTTTTAAGAAGTTCGTCGCGGTCGAGCCATTCGAGTTTTTTCAGGATTGCCGGCATAAAGGGTTCAATCTGCTCCTCATCAACTTCTATGTTCTCTATATTGTCCATTAAGTTATACAGGCGCTTTTCACAAATTTCCTTGCCTCCGGGAAGTTTCTTCATTTCAAAGGTTTTACCGATAAGTTTCTCGAGTTCCTTTATTCTCCTCCCCTCTCTTGAATGTGCAATCAAGATCGATATTCCATGCTTGCCGGCCCTTCCGGTCCTTCCGCTCCTGTGAATATAAACCTCGGGGTCATCGGGCAGGTTATAATTAATAATATGCGTTAATTCGCTGATGTCGAGGCCTCTGGCTGCCACATCGGTGGCTATCAGCAATTGCAGGTGATGCTTGCGGAATTTATCCATGACCATTTCCCGCTGGGCCTGGGAGAGGTCGCCATGAAGCGCATCGGCATTGTAGCCGTCGTTAATAAGCTTTGCTGCCACTTCCTTGGTTTCCCTGCGCGTACGGCAGAAAACGATACCATAGATATTATAGTTGAAGTCTGCTATGCGCTTGAGCGCAGAATATCTGTCGGACGCACGGACCATATAAACAAAATGCGTTACGTTCTCTGCCCCGGAGTTCTTTTTCCCGACCGATATTTCCTTGGGGTCGTTCATATAGTTGTTGGCTATCCGCCTCACCTCTTTTGGCATTGTGGCCGAAAAAAGAAGGGTCTGTTTTTGTTCAGGCGTGTTTTCTAGTATGCCGTCAAGCTCGTCTTTAAAGCCCATATTCAGCATTTCATCGGCCTCGTCCAGTACCAGCCATTTTATATTGTTGATCTTTAAGGTTTTACGCTTAATCAAGTCGAGGGTTCTTCCGGGTGTGCCAACAACAATGTTCACTCCTTTTTTAAGGGCGCGAACTTGGTTTTCAACGCTGGACCCACCATAAACTGCCAGTATCCTCACTTGGTCCATGAACTTGGTATAAGTTTCGAGGTCCTTTGCTATTTGTATGCATAACTCCCTGGTAGGACTCAGGATAATCGACTGTATCTGCTTTGAGCTCTCGTCGAGTTGCTGGATTATAGGTAAACCGAAAGCTGCCGTTTTACCTGTGCCTGTTTGTGCCAGTGCTATTAAATCGTTTTTCGTTTCCAGCAAAGCCGGAATAGTTTTTTCCTGAATGGGAGTTGGATTTACAAATCCCATTTCTGATATGGCCATGATTAATTCACCACGAAGGCCATGATCTTCAAATGTTGTCATAAAAAATATTTTGCCGGAAAGTCCAATAAGGTGTTAAAATCCGGTGATTAAAAAAATACGGGTGCGAAAGGAGTGGCTACGCAGCCTGTGAATACCCGTATAACCTTTTACACCTGATTGTTAATGTTTTGAGCGGCAAAAGTAAACTATATTTCGATACAAGCAAATTTTCTGGCCATCATCAATTCGGGTCAGCACAAACATCTGCACACACAACTGTTATTCAATATCTTAGCACATCATTCCTCATAAAGGCCTCTCCTATTAAAGCCTGACTGCTAATTCAAATCAAACACAAAACATAAAATAAAAGTCGAAAAAAGAAATATTTATTCCAAAAAATAAGGTGAAAGTCGTAGGAGTTTATGTTTAATAACGTAATTATAATCAGTTAATACAATATAAGTTTGCAGATAAAATTGTATTGCTAAATCAAAGCATTGTTAAAAATGAGGCATTTACTAATATTGATACTGTTTACAGTTGCTGTTCAGGCATTATTGAAATCCCAGGCCACCGACCTCGATTATGATCGCATTAAGATTGGTGACACAAAAAATATAATCTCCGGACTGTCCATGTCACCCAATAAGGAAACCCTGGCAATTTCATCAACCCAAAGTTTCCCTTTATATCTGTTCGACTGGAAAAAGAAAGTACTCCTTGACAAATTCAATGTGGGCAACTGGTATGCAGGATCGTCGATAAACTACTCGAAAAACGGTAATTATATTGCCCTCAACCAATTATATTATATAGATTTTGCACCGAACAAAGACAGGGAGGTCAACTTTGAGGTCGTGGATGCCAAAAGTGGAAAAAGGATAAAACGATTCGAAGATTATCATTCCGTTAAAATTACTCCCGACGAGCAATATGCCCTTAGCTTAACAAACGATGAGATAAGCTTCTGGAACCTGCATACAAGGAAGAAAGAAAAGTCTTTCAGGGTGCAGGATGCCAGTAACAGCCTTGCTATCAGCCCCGACGGAAAACTAATAGCGGTTTCTCATCACCTTTACGAAAAAGACGCTAAAAGAATCCCACAACTCAAGAGGGATAAGAAAACGATGAAGAAAGCCCTTAAATATAAGCAGCAAATATCAGTTTTTGATGCATCAACATTCAAGAAGCTATATACGATAAACGAATTATACGACATTGTTTATAAATTGAAGTTCAATGAAGACGGCAGCTTATTGTTCTGCCTGCATATTCCCCATACCAAAGCCAACAAAACAGTTATCACCCGTCAAACTTATGTAAACATAATAGATATGGGCACCCATGAGCCCAGACGCCGCGGCTTCACATCCTTGGCTGACTATGAACCTGATTTTAAACTAAGTAGCGATGGCAAGCTCTTTGGGATGGTTTCCAAATCGAATCAATTCCTGGAATTGCACATATACGATTTCGCGACAGGAAAGATGTTATATCGTTTTCAACAAAGTTACCGGCTGTTCGAAAAAAACAAAGGAGGCATGATAGCGGTTGACGGGCGTTCGACATTTGTTTTCCTGCCGGGCGACGAATCGGTATTGATGACTATGGGCAACCATCTGATAAAATGGAATTTTAAAGCAAAAAAATAAAATTATGAGATTGATTATTATTTTAATGGCATTGGCACTTGCACAAGGCTCCATGGCACAAAAAAAGCCCTTGCTCGAATCACAAAAGGAGGTTGAGAAACAAGCCATAAAAGAGTTTGAAACAGCGATGGCGGCCCCGGAGGGCTCTCTTTACCTGTTTGCCCTTGAAAACAATATAAAAGGCATTTACGATTTTAAAATCACCCTGGGCAAACGGGGCAAGGTAATATCGGTTTTTGTAATAAGCAGGGAGGGTGGCGATATTTCATCACAAAACATGTTCAAAGATGCCGTCAAAGCCTTTAAGTTCAACTTCAAGCTGCCTAAGAACAAGAATTACAGCTTTAAGCATAAATTCATTTTTAATTATAAAACATAAAAGACTTATCATGAAAAAACTAATTTTTACACTTTTGACGATTGGATTAAGTTTTCTTGCAGTTTCTCAAGAAGACATGCCGCTTGTTTGGTCGCAAGACATGGGCATAAAATTCGTGCACTCAGGAACGGGACTCGAATCAGGAGGTTACAGCTATGTTGCCTCTGCAAAGGAAATGGCTGTCTTCAGCAATGAGGACGGTAGCATTTACTGGAAAAAATCATTTAAGGATATCGCTCCCAAACTCAAGAAAATAGATGAGCTGGTCCCTTTCTGGGAGTCAAATATCATTTTTTTATTCGACAGAAAAGCGGGAAAGGATCAAATTGCCTGTATCGACCTGACCGATGGCAGCTTGCTGTGGACGACAGACAAATATCAGAAAATTACCGCCGACATGATTGTTTATATAGAAGAAGATGACGGCTTCGCTATCTCGCTAAAGAAGGAGCTGGTTTATATAAAAGCAAAAACCGGCGAAGAAGTTTGGTCAACATCAAAATTTCATGGGGTGGTAGGCAAATATGTTTACAATAGCAGCGACCATTCCATGACCATGGTTAATTTCGTCCCCAGTGCCATTATTGCCTACTTTACCGGCATGAAGAACCAGATAGTACGCATCAATATGCAAAACGGCGACATACTTTGGGAAAACACTTATGTTGGCAGAGCCGACAGAAAAGTGATCACGCGAGATTTTATTTATGACCTGGAAGTGGATGGCGACAAGGTGGTTCTTCGCCTGGGCGGCATACAGGTTTATGATTATATTACCGGGGCCAACCTTTGGTCGGCGGCCTTCGACTATACGGCCGAAGGAATCGTAAAACGCCCCAGGGACGTCTCCAGGTGGGGAGTTTACGGAACCGTTGCCGACCCTGTTGTTGTAGGCGATGATATGTATGTGCTGGACATGACCGACAAGAAACACCAGTATGTAAAAAAGTACGACTATCATACCGGTAAATTGCTCTGGACCTCAAAAGAAATAAAAGGCGCAAGGGCGATCCCGGGCATGACGGTCGTTGGCGATGCTGTTGCGCTACAAATTGGTGGTATGGTAGAGCTGCAATATACCCAGACGATAAAAACCGAATACTATACAATTACATACAATATCGTTAAATACAAAAATGTTAAACCTAATGGCATACAGGCATTTAACACCAAGGACGGCTCCTTGAAATGGGAAAGCGAAAAATTCAGGAAAGGAATAACAAACGGAATTACCGTAGGGGACAACTTTATAGTTTGTAGCGGCAAAGCCCTTTATTCCATAAACATCAGCACAGGGGCCGATAATTACGAAGTCCCTGTTTCCAAGGGGGGAGTTGGGCTTGCGCAATTAATCCTGCCGTACGGCGACAACATTATTGTAGTTATCGGCGAAAAAGGACTTTCAACATTTAATGCCACAGACGGTGCTTTCATCAAAAAATCCGTTTATAAGAAATCAACTTTATCAGGTAGGATCGGTAACATAGTTTTAATGAAAACGGATAAAGACGATATTGCAGCTTTCAATCTATCAACGATGACCTATACTCAGTATAATGCAAAGAAAGGTGCGCGCACCTGGCTCGAGCGCGAGGACGCAAAATATGTTTATGTGTATGAAAAGAAAAAGGTAACCAAGCTGTTGACGCATTAATTGCTGATCATAAATATTTTATTACCGCACAAACTTGTCCGCAAGCCCGCCCAAGGGTTTCGGACAAGTTTTATCAAGACTTTTTCGACCACCTTAAACTAATAGTAAACACAAATAGTCTATGTGGAGCGGCAAATTAAAAGAAAAAATAAACTGTAGGATTATGAAAAAGATGTTGTTTACAATACTAGCTCTTTTGTTGCTAAACTTTGGGCTAAAGGCTCAACACGGGATTACCGGAATGGATGGTTTTTTTGAGTTACTGAGGCTGCTAGGCCAAAACAGGGAACTGGCATTGGAGAACCTGGGGACACCACTCTCGGTCAAGAGTATCGATAAAAACACCAATGAGCTGATTTACAATGGTTATTCCATATATATCAGGAATTCCGCGGTAGCTGAATTGTGGTTTAAGAACAATGACCGCAAGGATATTGATTGCATTTCCTACCCAAAGGAATTATTCACCGATATTACTTTCTGTGGTGGATGGTTCGACCAGAAATTGACCCCTGATATTTTTTTGAATTTTATAGGCGATGCACAATTATCCGAAACAGAAGAATCCTACGATGCAGATGCTTACAAATGGGTCAAGACGAAACGATATTATTGGATGGATAAGAATTTGGAACTGGTAACCAAAAGCGGGGGTGAAACCTCAGGAGTGTATGGCGAAGAGAAAATAAGTGCATTGGGCATAAAGAGCAAATCGGTTTATCAAATGTTTTTGAAAACCCAAAATTTCCCTACCAAGATTAAAAACCTGGCTTTCTTTCTCGAAGGAAAGAAAAGTTATTTGTTAATGAAAGCCCTATTGGGTGAATCGAGTTCAAACATGAATACTGAAGGGGGATGGGAGTTCTTCTACCTATCAAAAGGATTTGCCTTTGTTTACGATAATCTGAACGAATCTTTCACCATGATTACTCTTACAAATGATATCGAAGCCATTCAAAGCTCACGATATCCGCACCCGCTGCCCCATAACATGAAGTGGGAGATGAAATATGATGATATCGTCAAACTCTTGGGAAAAGCCGACCAAGAAGCTGATCAAAACGGACAAATCGCAGTATTGTATAAGAACTATTCGATGATCATATATTTTGATAGACTAACGAAAACAATGTCTATGATACAGTTCGGGAAACAAAGTACATCTTACCTGCTCAATTAGTTAACATTTTCGCACTACTACTAGAGTGAATAGATAGTTCTTGGATTGATTGTTGCAAATTCTACTTACATAGGATGACACCGACCCCTCCCCCTGTCATCCCGAAGGAGGAACGTCTGAGGAATCCCCCAAGAACCGCCCCCTGTCATTCCGAACGACGAAGGAGGAATCCCCTCCCGCCGGGGAACAAGGACTTGGGACAATTATTTATAATTTGTTAATAATTTCGGATTATGATTTATAAATGAAAGTCCTATATTTGCCATTATTTATATTCAATCCAAATAAAAGAATGGCGCACTATCAAAAAAGAGGTCATATCCCGGCTAAAAGGCATGTGGTTTTCAGAAAATCAAATGGTGAACTTTATGCTGAAGAAGTTTTCTCATCGGAAGGTTTCTCCAGTGAATACTCGATAATATATCATAATAACCCACCAACTAAAGTTTTGGCAATCGACGATGCGTATGATGTTGGCCCGGAAATTCATGTTGACCGCAATTTGCAAAACCGTGCTTTCAAAGGTTTCGACATCAAGCCTGAGTCCGACTATTTAAGGAGCAGGAAAATTGTCCTCACCAATGACGACCTGAACATCATACTCGCCGCCCCCAGCAACTCGATGGAGGATTATTTTTTTAAAAATGCCCAATGCGATGAGATGATATTCGTGCATAAGGGCGGTGGGTATTTACTCACTATCTATGGCGTTCTGAATTTTAGTCATGGCGATCATTTAATAATTCCGAAAGGAACAGTATATCAACTGAAATTTGATGACGAAGACAACAGGCTTTTCATAGTGGAATCGAAACAAACATTCAGGTTCCCCAAAAGGTATATGAACAGGTCAGGTCAACTGCTTGAACATTCACCCTTTTACGAAAGAGACATACGAACACCGGAAAAGTTACTTACTTTTAATGAGGAAGGCGACTTTTTGATCAAGATAAAGCGCAACAATATGATCTATCCCTATCATTATGCCCATCATCCTTTCGATGCTGTGGGCTGGGACGGATGTTTATATCCCTTTGCTTTATCGATTTATGATTTCGAGCCGATCACAGGCAGGCTTCACATGCCGCCGCCGATACATCAAACATTCGAGACCTCTACTTTTGTTACATGTGCCTTTGTACCAAGGCTATACGACTACCACCCCGAATCTATCCCAGCGCCTTATCATCATAGCAATATCGATGCCGATGAGGTCTTATATTATGTCGATGGCGATTTTATGAGCCGCAACAATATACAAAAAGGACAGATAACACTTCATCCGATGGGAATTCCTCACGGGCCGCAACCGGGCGCGATAGAAAGGAGCATCGGAAAAAAGGACACTAAGGAATATGCTGTAATGGTGGACACCTTTAAACCTTTGAATCTTACCAAGACAGCAATGGAACTGGAAGATCCGGATTATTATAAGAGTTGGATTAAATAAGCATGTCAGCTTATCAATGAAAGCTCAGCAACAATAACATTTAAAAAAATACAATGTCAAAATCATTACCCATAAACGGAACTGCCTACGTAGAGTTTTATGTAGGAAACGCCAAGCAGGCGGCACATTACTATCAATCGGCATTCGGCTTCCAGCCTTTGGCTTATGCAGGGCTTGAAACAGGCTTGAAGGACAGGACTTCCTATGTGCTCAAGCAGGATAAGATAATTTTTATACTAACGGCCGGTTTAATGCCTGATTCAGAAGTTACAACTCATCAGAAAACACATGGCGACGGTGTTAAGGTAATAGCCCTAAGCGTTGATGATGCCGAGAAATCGTTTAATGATACAGTAAGCAAAGGTGCAAAACCCCATTTTGAACCAAAACATGAATCTGATGCTGACGGTGAAGTTGTTCTCTCTGCCATAAAAACCTATGGCGAGACAATACATGTTTTTGTCGAAAATAAAAACTATAATGGTACTTTCCTTCCGGGATATATTAAATGGGATCCTGATTATAAGCCTGAAAACACAGGTCTTTTGTATGTTGACCATATTGTTGGTAATGTTGGCTGGGGCGAGATGGATAAAGTAGCCGACTTTTACAAGAACGTAATGGGTTTCAGCCAACTAATCTCATTTGACGACAAGGACATAAGTACTGAATACACGGCACTTCAAAGTAAAGTTGTGGCCAACGATAATTTGAGGATAAAGTTCCCCATTAACGAACCTGCAAAAGGAAAAAAGAAATCGCAGATTGAAGAATACCTGGATTTTTATATTGGTCCTGGACCTCAACATGTTGCCTTGGCTACCGAAGATATTATCAAAACTATTACTGCTTTACGCGACCGGGGAGTTGATTTCCTGCATGTTCCCGATGAATACTATGAAACAGTAACTGAAAGGGTCGGCGAAATTGCAGAAGATATGGACGAACTGCAGAAATTGAAAATCTTAATCGACAATGATGAAAACGGTTACTTATTGCAACTTTTCACCAAACCGGTTCAAGACAGACCAACATTCTTCTTCGAGATTATCGACCGCAAAGGCGGCGCACAATCCTTCGGCAAAGGAAATTTCCAGGCCCTTTTCGACCCTTTTCGACGCTATCGAGTTGGAACAGGCCAATAGGGGAACTTTATAAGATATATAACATAAAGTCAAATTAATGAAAAAAACTAATAATCCGGCGATAAAATCGTGGATTGAAGTCAGGAAGGGGAGCGATTTCCCAATACAAAACATTCCTTTCGGTATATTTTCGCCCAAAGGCAGATCCCCACGTCCGGGAACTATAATCGGTGATACTGTAATTGATTTATCGGTTCTGGCCGATGAAGGCCTTCTTGACGGCATTTTGCCGGAAAATGGCTTTGACGCCTTTTTTGCTGATACATTAAACGAGATTATTGCCTTGGGTAAGGATTTCACATCAAAACTAAGGGAAAAGATATCAGAATTGTTTGAAACTGGCAATGAACTTATCAGGGATGATAATAGTCTTAAAAAGAAGGTTTTGCATAAATCCGAAGACGTTACCATGCATATGCCATGCCAGTTGAGGTTGGCGATTATACCGACTTTTATTCTTCCATAGAACATGCTACCAATGTTGGAAGCATGTTCCGCGACCCGGAGAACGCTCTGTTCCCGAACTGGAAAAGCCTCCCCGTAGGATATCATGGCAGGGCTTCGTCCATAGTTGTTTCGGGAACCGACATCCACCGTCCGAATGGTCAAACAGTGCCTGCAGGCGAAGACAAGCCTGTTTTCGGCCCAAGCCGTTTATTCGACTTTGAACTGGAAATGGCATTTGTTGTAGGCAAATCGACAAAACTCGGCGACA
>JAADIS010000080.1 GCA_013151215.1 Chlorobiota bacterium
GGATTCGTTCATTAAGGCTTACCTAATGGAGTTTGGTGCCGGGGAAGATAATTCCTAAACTTAAACTCCCTGCCGGGTATCGAAATCAAAATCTTCTACCTCAATTATCCCTATTTAAAACCCGACTTTTCTTGTCAGATGCTTTCCAACATATTAAGGTAATTCCCATAGCGCGAGCTATTAATCCCGCCATCTTCAACTGCTTGTTTTACAGCACAAGAGGGTTCGTTTACATGAAGGCAATTATTATACTTGCAACTAGCCTGATATTTCACTATTTCGGGAAACCTATGACCAAGCTCTTGTTTCTCAAACTCCACCAAGCCCAGCTCCTTAATTCCGGGACTGTCGATAATAAAGGAATCATCATCCAGCTTAAACATCTCGGCAAAAGTTGTAGTATGCATCCCTTTTGCATGATACCCTGAAATATCCCCTGTTCTCAGCCCCAACCCCGGATTGATCGTGTTTATCAGTGCTGACTTCCCAACCCCTGAATGCCCAGACAACAAACTTATTTTTTTATTGAACAAAGCCTTAAACAAGTCCAAGTTGATTTCTTGCTTGACGGAAGTTTTCAGGCAGCGGTAGCCAATGCCCTCATAAATACCGATAAACTGCTCTAACTTGTTGTAATCCCCGGCTGTGAGAAGGTCAACTTTATTGAAAACTATAGTGCCGGGAATGTGGTAAGCCTCGGCAGTTACCAGGAACCTGTCGATAAAGCCCAATGATGTGCGAGGTTGTTTTAGCGATACTATCAATACTGCCTGGTCGATATTGGAAGCAATGATATGGCTTTGTTTCGAAAGTTTTATCGACTTGCGGATAATATAGTTTTTTCTATCGTGAATCTTTATGATAGTATTTGTTTCTTGCTCATAATCAATAATATCGCCAACCGAAACCGGGTTTGTAGTCTTAATGCCTTTCACCCTGAATTTCCCCCGAAGCCTGCATTCCACCACTTCGTTTTTACTATTTAAAACATGGTACCAGCTCCCGGTGGATTTCATCACCCTGGCTGTTTCAAAGCTCATGGAAAAAATTGTTCATTTAAATATCATTTAATTAGTGGCTAAAATTACAAACATTTATTATATTTGAGCCCTTTATAAACTTAATCTTAATCGATGGCTATTTCTACTTTCCTATCATTCGCTGTTTCACCGGTTGTTATATTCCTGCTAATTGCCTATTTGAAATTTAAATTTTCCATTAAAAGCCTCCAAAACATAATTAACGCAGTTATCTGGGGTGCTTTGGGGGTTGTTCTTCTGGTAATAGCAAATTACCTTATCGACCTGCAATGGAACGACAACTTGCGCAATATGCGCCGCATGGCTTTTTTCGTGTTTATCATAACCGCCTTTAGTTCCGAGATAGCCAAATTCGCGGCATTAAGATTCGGTTTTTTTAGGCTTAAGTCGTTTCAAAGCCCACTGGTGGGGATTATTTATGCCGTTTTTATCAGTATGGGATTTTCAGCGGTCGCCGTGGTTTTATACTCTTATGGAATAGTGGGCACAGCGACCAAATTCAATGACATGACCTTGTTTTTATACACCTTTCCCTTAGCCGGTTTCACACTTGGATGCATGATGGGGTTTTTTGTCGGAATGGGCAGGCAACGAAAAAGTGGTTTTATCGATAATTCAACCGCTATCTTTGCAAGCACCTTTTTTCACGGGCTTTTCTATTTCTGCTTTATAACTCAGGATAAACGATTATTGATTTTTACGGGCATAGGGTTTTTCATAATCACCATAGCTTTAATCTTAAAAGCCATCAGCTTGAGTTCCGAAAAAAAATAAACAGCTGCTGTTTCAAAAGCTTGTTTTCTTCTCTTAAATCTTTTTGAACAATTTGCCCGGCAAGGCTTTTATCATGCCTTCAAATTCCAGTTTCAGCAATGTTGAAGCAACGATTGATGGCCTTATCCCCGTAGTTATTGATATACGGTCAATGCTTATTTCCTTATTTTGGCTTACACAATCAAAAACACATTGCTCATCGTCATTCAATTCCACAAAAAGTTTTTGTTGAACAGAAGTTTTTACGTCCGATTTTTCCCAGCCCATGAAATAAGTCAGGTTACTGCCGTTTTCAATAAGCGCCGCCCTATTTGTACGTATAAGATAATTGCACCCTACGGATAATTCGTCGCCGGAGCGACCGGGAACAGCAAAGACATCCCTGTTATACGAATTGCCTAGATCCGCGGTAATTATGGCTCCTCCTTTCCTTCCCGATTCCACAACTATAACAGCATCGCTCATGCCTGCAACAATACGATTGCGCTTCGGGAAATTCTCGCGGTCCGGTTTAGTGTTCGATATGAATTCCGTGAGCAATCCCCCGTTTTCCATCATTTTATCGGCAAGGCGCCGGTTTTGCGCAGGGTAAACAGTATGGAGACCGTGACCTAAAACTGCTACCGTGGAAACCCCGTTTTCTATTGCCGACCTATGTGCGCAACTGTCGATCCCATAGGCTAACCCACTTAATATCAGCACTTCATAATCCTTTAAATGCGTACAAATCTCATTGCAGATTTCTTTGCCGTAGCTTGTTGCCCTCCGTGTTCCAACTATGGAAACCACCCTGCGGTTGTTTAATGGCGTATTCCCCTTATAGTAAAGCATTATCGGGCTATCGTGGCAATTGCTTAATCGCGACGGAAAATCTTTGGAGGTATAAAAAAGGGGAGTAATATTATTTCTCTCGATATACTTTATTTCTTCCTCCGCCCGTTTAAAAACCTGCTGGTTCTTAATGCTTGAAATGGCAACGGACCCAATATTCGGGATTTTCCCCAGAGCATTCCTGCTTTCTTTAAAAACCGCTTCAACACCCCCGCAATGTGCAATAAGCTGTTTGCCGTTAACGGCGCCTATCTTTGGGATCAAGGTTATTCCAATCTTATAAATCAAGTCATCAGGCATAGCTCAAATTTATGGATTTTTTGGTTTAGATTTGTATTTTATTTTGAAAAAAACAAAAAATATACTCGTTTGCCCCCTTGACTGGGGATTGGGTCATGCCACGCGCATAGTCCCCGTTGTTGAAATGCTGAAAAACAAAGGCGCAAACGTGATAATTGCCGCCGACAACTCACCAATGGATTTCCTGAAACAAAGGTTTGCCGATTGCGAATTTGTCAAATTACCTGGCTTTGAGCCGAGATATCCCAAAGGAAATAAAATGGCACTAAAAATGGCCCTTCAATATCCGCTAATGATGAACGCCGCCGCAAAGGCAAAAAAAGTATTGGGCTCAATAGTCGAAAATCGGTATATCGATATAATTATCTCCGATAACCGTTATGAGATATGCCATCCAAAAACCTACTCTGTTTTAATCACTCATCAAATAAACATTCAAACCAAGGGTGTTCAAAATATTTTTAAGCCAATCATAAACAATCGGTTAAAAAACTATTTAATGAAATTCGATGAGCTTTGGATACCTGATGTAGAAGGTGAGGGGAACTTATCCGGCAATTTGTCGCATGGGACAAGAATCCCGAACCCGAGCTATTATTATATCGGGCCCTTGAGCCGTTTCGCGAAATATGCCATTGATGACGTTCCCATAAAAAACGATCTTATGGTAATACTTTCCGGGCCGGAGCCGCAAAGGAGCATATTTGAAGGAAAACTCGAATCGCAACTTTTAAGAACCGATTTAAAAACAGTTATGCTGAGTGCAAAACCCAATTCCTCAGAAATCGAGGAAAGCGCAAACATCCTAAAGCTGCCACACCTGCCTGATAAAGAGTTTGCAAAAGCAATAATGGAATCGGGGATCATCGTCAGCCGCCCGGGATATTCCAGCTTGATGGATTTAGCGCATTTTGGCAAGAAGGCGATTTTTATACCCACTCCCGGGCAAACGGAGCAGGAATATCTTGCCGAAAGATTTGGGAAAACCTATAATTATCTCTGGCAAGAACAAGATGCGCTAGACATATGCGAGGCGATAAAGGAAAGCCGGAAATACAAGGCCCTCAAGCTCAGAAACGATTATAAAACCCTCAAGGGCAGGATTGAATTCCTAATAAGTTAGGGATTAAGCTATTGTGTTCTCAAGAAATTCATTGTTAATCATTTGGGAATAGATCAAGCCTCTGTTATTTAACGAAGCAATAAAATACCCAGATAGGGGTATTCAGCCCGATTAACAATTCTTCCTACTTTTGTAAAAAATAATACTATGTTAATTGTAGGCGAAATGAAACTGGCCGATGTAATCCATCACGATTACAATCTGGTTCCGGTGATAAACAGGTTCGACATCTCATTAGGCTTCGGCGACGGTACGATCAAGGAAATCTGCGAAGAGCGAAATGTAAATATCGAGTTTTTCCTAAGTATCCTCAACACCTTCCACGATGTTCAATATTTCCCAAAAGATTATCTTAAAAGTTTTCCCGTATCGCTAATAATCAACTATCTGCGCAAGGCGCACTCATATTATAGCGATGAAAAGATCCCGGAGATCAAATTGCTCATAAGCAAACTCATCCGCTTAAGCGGCAAGAAAAATAAAACACTTAATTTGATAAGCAATTTCTTCAATGACTATTGCAAAGAGTTCGCAACTCATCTGATGAGGGAAGAAACCGTTGTTTATCCTTATATATTAAGCCTTGAGAAAGCCCTGGCCGAGAAAAACGAAAATGGGATTGTCGATACGGAATTAATGAAATATTCCATTACAACCTACGAGGCTGATCACGAAGACGTGGAGGAGAAGCTTTTCGACATGAAAAGCTTGATAATTAAATATTTGCCCCTTGAAAGTTCCGACAACTTGATGTTCGAGGAAATAAGCTATAGCCTTTTAAGGGAGCTGTTCGTACTGGAGAAAGAATTAAACGAGCATTCGAGGATAGAGGACTTGATATTGGTGCCCAAGGTGGAGGGCATGGAAAAACACTATAAATCAGACAGATAAGATGGGCGCACTAATGAACATCATACTTGTCGAGAACAACTTCCTCCTAAGGTCGGGCATCGAGGGCCTAATTATCGAACTGCCCGGATTACTGCTGAAAGAGGTCTTCGACGGCAAGGAGAAAAACCTTTGCAGGAAGCTGATAAACAAAAAACCTGATGTCATCATTATCAACCCCAATGCTCTTGGCGACAATTTTATAAGTATCATATCAAAACTACAGGAAGAGGCCGGCATAATACTAATCGGTTTGTTGGGAAATGATTGCCCTGAAAATATTTCTTCCAGGTTTAAGAACCACCTTCCCCTAGAAGGAAACAAGCATTTATTGCTCGAAAAGCTTCGCGACGCATGTGGGAAAGACGCTGTATATCCAACAAACAAAAAAACACAGGCGGGCAGCCGATTATTATCGGTCAGGGAAATAGATATTCTGAGGGAAGTCGTGAAAGGGCTTACCAACCAGGAAATTGCCGACAAACTCTTCCTGAGCATCCATACCGTGATGACACACAGGAAGAACATAAGCAAGAAATTGAGCATTAAAACCGTATCGGGATTGATGGTTTACGCGCTCATGAACAATATAGTGGACATCAATGAAATGGGCTAAGCAATTATTTTAATATTATTTCAAGCCAAAAGGTCTCCCGATTTTTTATAGTTTTACCATCTCTGTTACAAAGAAAATCATTAATAATGAAATCATTTTCAATAAAAGAAATCAACGAAATCGTAAAAGGCGAGCTGGTTGGCAATACGGACCACCTAATTGAAGGCCCTGAACAGCTGGACAAGGCAAACGAAAATCAGATAACATTTATAGGAAACAGGAAGTTTGCCCGCCAATGGCCCGATTCAAAGGCTTGTGCCGCTATTGTTGATTCGAAAATAAAACTAGAGCCGGGAGTCGATCGTGCTTTGATAAAAGTAAATAATGCCGACTTGGCCATGGCCAGGTTATTAGAGGTTTTCGACCCGGGGCCACCCGAATTCGACGACGACATTCATGAAGGAGCATTTATACATTCAACCGCCAGCATCGGCAAGAACTGCAAAATCGGTGCCGGCTGCTATGTCGGAAAGAATGTTGTTCTGGGGGATGGTGTTATACTTTACCCAAACGTTACCGTTCTCGACGACACCAAAATCGGGAACGGAACTATAGTTTGGTCCGGAACGGTAATCCGCGAAAGAACTGAAATAGGGCAATTTTGTATTTTCCACAGCAATGTGAGCATTGGGGCCGACGGATTCGGATACAGGCCTAGGGAAGACGGAACGGGACTTGCCAAGATTCCCCAAATCGGCAATGTGGTTATCGGCAATGCCGTTGAAATAGGCGCCAACTCTTGTGTTGACCGGGGTAAATTTTCTTCTACCGTCCTTGGCGATGGATGTAAAATCGACAACCTTGTTCAGATCGCGCATAATTGTATTCTGGGGCGTTCATGCATAATGGCAGGGAATAGCGGGCTTGCTGGTTCCGTAACCCTTGGCGACGGCGTGATCATAGGAGGCAGCGCTTCGATAAAAGACCATACAACTATTCATTCAGGCGCCGTCGTCGCAGCGGGGTCGGGAGTGATGAACGATGTACCCGCCGGAAAAACGGTTTTGGGCTATCCAGCAGGCGATTCAAGGGAAGTCCTTAAACAATGGGTTGCCCTGCGCAAGCTCGCAAAATAATTGTCATGGAAGATCATATATTTAAGCTAGAAATGAAAGTTCGTGATTATGAATGTGATTTACAGGGAGTTGTAAACAATTCTGTTTATCAGAACTATCTGGAGCACACAAGGCACGAATATTTAAAATCGATAAAGATCGACTTTGCCGACCTAACCGAAAGGGGAATAATCCTGATGGTCAAAAGGGTTGAAATAGATTATCAAAGGCCGTTGAAAAGCGGCGACAAATTTGTTTCCGTTCTTAGGATGGAAAGAATCTCGCCATTGCGTTTCGGCTTTGTACAAAGCATCTACCGTCTCCCCGATGAAAAGCTCATGATAAAAGCCTTGGTGATAGGTACTTCCGTCAATAAGCGGGGAAGGCCCGAATTACCTGAGGAGCTGATAAAGATTTGGGGGCTCGAATAAGGTCAATCCGATTTCTTTTTTGGTTTAAAATACTTGCGGTTTCTCTGCGCATAGTTGCCGCCACCCTTATTTCCTGCTTTCCTGGCCCATGTCCCGGGCTTTTGCCTTACTGTTTTTGCGGCAGGTTTCAAGGGCTCTTCTTTAGCATCGTCAGGATAAGGATGGTCTTCCACAATACTTATTTTCTGACCTATTAATTTCTCGATGTCCCGCAAGTACGGTCTTTCTTCAACATCGCAAAACGAAATCGCAATTCCGCTCTTCCCCGCCCTTCCCGTTCGGCCAATCCTATGCACATAAGTCTCCGGGATATTTGGCAAATCGTAGTTAATAACATGCGACATGGCTTCCACATCTATGCCTCTAGCCGCTATATCGGTGGCGATCAACACTTTGATTATGCCGTCTTTAAAATTCTTCAAAGCCTTTTGTCGTGCCGCCTGCGATTTGTTCCCATGGATGGCGTCGGCCTTTATCTTGGCTCTGCCAAGCAGCTTAACAACTTTATTTGCTCCGTGCTTGGTGCGCGAAAAAACCAAAACCGAGTCGATATCATATTTCTGCAATAAATGGCTCAACAGTTTCACCTTGTTCTTCCTGCTGACAAAATACACCGATTGCTCAACTTTTTCAGCCGTGGTCTGCTCGGGGTTTATTGTTACTTTTTTAGGGTTGCCAAGAATAGCGCCCGAAAGTTTGACGATGGCGGGTGGCATTGTTGCCGAAAAGAACAAAGATTGTCTTTTGACAGGTATTTTTTGGATGATTTTGCGGATATCGTGGATAAAGCCCATGTCAAGCATGTGGTCGGCTTCGTCAAGAACAAAATACTCTATCTTGCTGAGCGAGATAAAACCTTGTTGTATAAGGTCGAGCAACCTGCCTGGCGTAGCCACCAACACATCGACCCCGGCCCTAAGCGAGCTGGTTTGAGGGTTTTGGTTTACACCGCCAAAAACAACGGTGTTTTTTACGCCTGTATATTTTCCATATTTGGTGAAACTGTCGGCAATCTGCAGCGCAAGCTCCCTTGTAGGTGTAACTATAAGCGCCTTTATATCCCGCTTGCCCTTTTTCGCGCGATCGTCGAGATAAATGTGCTGCAATATGGGTATGGAGAAGGCCGCTGTTTTCCCTGTCCCGGTTTGAGCACAACCCAATAGATCGTGCTTTTTAAATAAGATGGGGATGGATTGTTCCTGTATTGGGGTCGGATTTGTATAACCTTGTTCTTTTAGAGCGCGCAAAATAGGCTCTATAATTTCTAAATCTTTGAATGTCATCTGTTTAATTAAATAATGGCGGCAAAGGTAGTCTTTATTGTCAAACAATGGATTTTAAATGGCTAATGGCCCGGGGCAAACGTACAGTTACCACTCGATAATTCTGATTATTCAGTGATTTGGGCGATGCTCCGCCCTAATTGAAGCATTGCCGGCAACAATGTATCATGGTGCAGCGCACCGCCCTATCATATATGGGAATAAACATTCGGATCAGATCAAGGGTTTTGAGGCGGAAATGTGAGCTTGCCCTGGGCAATAATCGTTGAAACTCAAGAACCAATCAAGTGGTCCGTTCGTTTAATACACTTTTGTCCCGCCTGTTGAAACATCCCATTGGAATGTTAATCAACATCCTCAAACTCAAGGGCGTCATCATACACCTTAGGGCTAAGTCCCATGAGCGAAATAATCTTGCCGGACAGCAAACCCGCCAATACCGCAATTATAATAGTTATTGCAATTCCTTTAAGCTGCGAGACAGGATTCAAGCCGTCAACAACAACAATGGCTGCCAATCCACCAAAAATGCCTGGCAAGCCGTGAAGGTTGGAAACCCCGCACGAGTCGATAATTTTATGGAAATTTTGTTGCTTTTCCTGAAGAATACCAAACCCGATAGTAGAAATTGCTCCGGCGACAAGACCTATTACCATTGCCTCAAAGTGAGTAGCATGATCGAAAGTAGCACCTATTGCTACACCTCCTGCAAGAGCCGCATTAGCAATATCAGCCGCGCTAATCTTTCCCCTTATGGAAACAGAGGCGATATATGTTGCTATGGTAGAGCCGCTTAAGGCTATAAAGACATTTACCACCGAAGCAGGAACAAGTTCAACAGGAACTAGTGCTGCACAGAAACTTGGCCAAAATACCCATAAAACCATACTTCCTAAAAGCGAAAACCTGTCGGATGTGGCATCTGATTCTATCGGCTCTTCCATTTGTGCCCTGCTGGTCAAACTGATAGCGGCAGAAATTCCAAAAATAGCACCAAAAGAGTGAATTACTATTGACCCACCGGTATCGGCAACGGTTCCCACAAACTGAAAATAATCTTCAACTACAACCAACTCATTTAAGATATAGAAAGGGATAAACAAAATACCGAGCAATATATATTGATGCATTTTAATCCTTCCCAACAAAGCACCGGCGGCAATCAATAAGCTTGCGGCGCCGAACTCAGCGAGGATAAATTGCTCGATTTCCCCTTTAGCCTCAAAAATACCCAATGCTTTAACTGCCAAATACATTGGCAACGACACGCTTACAAGTAAAAATGTTGCTGTTAGCGCCGAACGCCCATACTTTTTTACAAACACCATTAAGAAGCCGAAACCTAATAATAACATGGCCATTATGTGAATGGCCCTATTATATTGCTGTACTTCTAAAATTGATGATACCGTATTGTTTATATCCTGACTATAAGCGTTTGACGCAAATCCAAAAACTGTTGCAAAAAGGGCAACAAACTTTATATAATTCCTTTTCATGTTCTTTAAAGCTTGATAAAAAAAGTCAAAATTACAGTTTACTTTGAATCTGTGTGAAATAATTCACACATTTAGGGTATTTTAGAATGCATCTAAATCAAGCGTAAGTGCTTTATCGAGTCATCATTCTGATTATCTGATGTTTAATGCTGTTTTTCTTTGAAACATCTAATTAGTTTTGTAGGACACAAAGGCTCTCAGGTCGCTACTCTAGGAGCATAACAAGAGTGTTTTGGGTTTGAGGCCCTCAAAATCACATCCATTATTTAGGGTCTGCTGAAAAAGTCCGTAGTGCATCATATACGAAGCCGCAAGGTGAAGATGTATAATAATACTGCGAGCCGCCGCAATGAAGTAGGCCGCAATGAAGTAGATGATGTACTACGGGCTAGCAAACAAGATTTTTGGAAAAAATGCTGGCTTTTTTAATAAATCCTTGAAAAAAGCTCGCATCCGTGATTAACAAAAATCGTGTAACAATATATATCTCACGTTGTTAGGCGTTTTTCAGCAGACCCTATTTATAGGTATTAAATTTCACCACCTTATAAAAGGATTTACGTATCTTCTTACGATGCAGATATCCATCCGGGGTATAACCCATGGTAATGAGCAAAGGTATATTTTTATTTTCCGGCACATTAAGTAAAGCTTTCACCTTTTTCTCATCGAACCATCCTAGCATGCATGTTCCCAATCCGAGCTCAGCGGCCTGAAGGCAAATGTTCTCGGCGGCAATGCCAATATCGATGAGCGCATAATCCTTGTCCTTTATCCTGCCTCCGATCTCGGTGAGGATTTTCTTCTTTTCCTGTACTATTGCTATAATTACCGAAGCCTGAGGGACGAACATATTGAAGGTTTTCAGGGGGCCATAGCTGGCACGGGCCACCTTCTCCCTTAAACCTTTCTCATTAACAACAATAAACGTCCAGGGCTGGGAATTGCTTGCCGACGGAGCCATGCGCCCGGCTTCCAGGCACCTCAAAAGTTTCTCCTCCTCTACTTCCCTTTTTATATATTTCCTGTCGCTTTGCCGAAGCTCAATTAAATCAAGTAATTCCATTTTATAAAAATTTAGCGCAATTTAGGGATTATATATTTCTCGAATACACAAAATGCGAAAGCAACAAAGCTACGGCAAAAGGCCTGAACAACTTAAACCTCAAGAACTCTTTCCAGCATCAACTGTATCAGTTTTTGCATACTAGAATGATAATCAGGGCTGAATTTATTGCTGATGCGATTGGCAATTATATTACAAACGGTAAGTGCCTCATGGCCCAACATGGCTGATAATGAGTATAGTGCAGAGGTTTCCATTTCAAAATTCGTTATCTGGCTTTCACCGTATTCAAACTTTCTAGCTCTGTCGATGATAGTGTTGTCTGTAGTTTTCAAACGGAGCTCACGACCCTGTGGAGCATAAAAACCCGGTGCTGTCAACGTAATTCCTTTTCTTAGGTCACGTCCCAATATATTGAGCAGATAATCCGAGGACTTGATCGCGTAAGGCTTCGGCAAATCGTCGTCCCAGTTCATTTGATTGATAAAGCTAGCCGTCATTTCCCTTTCCATCACAAAAGGCCCGTCTTCATAAAAGTATGCCAAACCGTCCAATCCGAGCGCATACCGCGAAACAATATACGAATTATCGACGGGGATATCTTCCTGCAATGCACCTGAAGTACCAATCCTGATAAGGTTCAGGCATGTTTTTTCTTCCTTCTCCAATTTGCTTTCAAAGTCAATATTGAAAACCGCATCCAGCTCGTTAACAACAATTTCTATATTATCAGTACCCATCCCCGTTGACAGCACACTAAGGCGTTTCCCTTTATAAGTCCCTGTAAACGTGTTTATTTCACGGTTCGACGTTTGAAATTCTATTTCATCAAAACATTCCGCAATTATCCCTGCCCTTGCAGGATCGCCAACCAAAAAGATAGTTTCGGCAATCTGGCCCGGCTTCAAGTTAAGGTGGTAAACAGCACCTTTATCGTTTAATACAAGTTGAGTGGCTTTTTTCATCCTAAATTATTTATGTTTGCAAAAATAGCAGAATTTGGGATAGATACCGATTTGGATCAAATAAGGGGGATATTTGAGCATAGCAAATTTATCCCTTTTTTTAAGAGTATAAAAACATTAAAAAATGAATGCGGAAATTATCAGCATAGGAGATGAGCTTTTAATTGGTCAGGTTGTGAACACCAATGCTTCCTGGATGGCCGCCGCGCTTAATTCGGCAGGCATAAACGTTTTAAGGATAAGCGTTGTTCCTGACGATGCCGGTCAAATAAAAGCATCAATAAATGAAGCGGCAACAAGAGCGGGCATCATACTTTTAACGGGTGGTTTGGGACCAACAAAAGATGACATCACCAAAAAGGTGCTGATGGATTTTTTCGGGTCGAAGCCCATATTCCACGAGCCTACCTTCAATCATATAAAAAAACTTTTTGCTGCCAGCCACTACCCGCTGAGCGAGGTAAACCGCCAACAGGCGGAAATCCCGGACAACTGCATCCCTCTTCCGAATCGGGTTGGTACGGCAGTTGGGATGTGGTTCGAGAAGAACGACAAGGTTTTTGTCTCTATGCCGGGTGTTCCCTTCGAGATGAAAACCCTGATGAAGGAACAAGTAGTCCCGCGTTTAAAAAAGAAATTCAAGACAAGCTATATCGTCCACAAAACCATAATGACGTCAGGGATAGGCGAGTCGCTACTGGCAGAAAAGATCAAGGAATGGGAGGACAAGCTCCCCCCTGCCATCAAGCTTGCATACCTTCCGCAACCCGGCATAGTACGCCTTAGGCTTTCGGCCTCAAGCCGCGATAAAGAAAAAATAGAAGCTCAAATAGAGCATCAATGCGAACTGCTTAAAAATTATGTTCCCAAGGCTATTTTCGGTTATGACGATATTAGCATGGAAGAGAGCCTGGGCAATTTATTGAAAGAAAAGAACCGAACTATTTCCACTGCCGAAAGTTGCACGGGTGGATATATTGCACATCTGCTCACAAGCATAGCGGGTAGTTCCGGGTATTTTAAAGGATCGATAGTATCTTACTCAAATCGTGTCAAAATTGAGCAACTGGGTGTTGCCAAAGCAGAAATTGATATGTATGGTGCTGTGAGCCGGCAAGTTGTAGAACAAATGGCATTGGGGGCAAAAAAAAGGCTTAAAACAGATTATGCGATTTCCACGTCCGGGATAGCCGGGCCCGACGGCGGGTCGGAAGAAAAACCTGTTGGTACGGTTTGGATCGGGATAGCAGGCCCGAATGGCGTAAAAGCCAAGCTTTTTCATTTTGGTGAGCACCGTGGCAGGAACATTCGCCGCTCAGCACTGATGGCACTCAATATCCTGAGGTTGGAAATTCAATAATAAATTAAAAGGGAGTTATCGTCAAACCAATGGAAATAGGGCGCAGCTCGGGGCCTACGTTCCTCTTAAAAATATCGGAGATCTGATAATAACTATAAAGACTTATGAATTTATACCCAATACGTAATGTAGGGCCATAGGAGAAACTCTCGAGCTGCCTGATATCTTTAGATTTTTCCTTAACTCCGATACGAACATCATAACGGTCGCCAAAATATTTTTCTTTTGAATCAATCTTCCAGCCTGCTTTAAAACCAACAGTGACCTTAAATCCATTGTCGAAACGGACTTTGAACTCAACAGGCAAGTCGAGATACACAATGTTAATCTTGCTTCGACGATAAATCACGCCATCCGGAATTGGCGTAAAGTGTATTGTGTCGGCTTTAACATCATCAATGCGCGATTTTGAATACATATTATGGTTGCGAATCCCCAAGCCAATTGAAAAAGAAGTCATGCTTTCGCCCAGCTGGAAGTTGAACATGCCAAAAGCAGTTGCCCCCTGATGGATAGTCCTAAGATCGATATCCGAAGGCGCACCTTGCCATATATCGGTAAAAACATCGGCGCCAACAGTGAATTTCTTTTTAATGGCATCGCTGAGTCCTTGGGAATATGAGCTTTGACCTACAAAAACGGATACTATCAAAAGTAAAACTAATTTTTTCATACTTTATATTTTTTGCAAAGATAATATTGCTGTCTATTCTTTTATTAAACTGTTTAATAAGTTTTTTATTTTCGAGGAATTCCATCTCGCGGCACCCTTTTTACTCACTACTATTTTACCATTTTTGTCGATAATATAGGTTGCCGGAATGCTTTGAGTTTCAAAATCGGGAGGCAATCTTCCCGAAAAATAAATATTAAGATCCTGATAATTATGCTTTTCGATAAATGCATCAACAAGGCCTTTAGCCTCGTTGGTTACCATAACAAAATTCACATGCTCGCCAAATTCCGACTGTAATTCGGCAATGCCAGGCATTTCGGCAACGCATGGCGGACACCAAGTTGCCCAGATATTAAGGAATACCGGTTTTTGCCCAAGCTCCTTAAACGTTACTTTACGGCCTGCTTTGTCAGTCAGCTGCCAGTTTGCACTGCTTGCACCTAGCATTACCTGCTCTTCCGCATCAAGTGTTGAAGGCGGAAAGGAAGTAAGTTTTATAAAGAAGGCACTAAGCTCTGTCCTGGTTCCAGGATTTATCAGTAAAACTATGAGGACAATAAATACAAAATCGCTAACTATTCCGAAAGTAGATTTCTTTTTAAAATATTTTTTGGGGTATTCTTTAATATTGAAGGCCATGATAAATATTAAAGGTTTGATCTTCTATCAAGGAGCTCGTTAACCTGATCCTCGGTCAAAGCGGGGGATTTCAATAGCTCATCAATCTTTTCCCTCTCCGTTTTACCTTCAATTTTCTTGATTTCATCTTCTATGACGGCTTCCTCTTCATCCTTGACTTCCTCCAGGAAATCATCATCACTAACTTCTTGCTTAAGCTGTTGGATAAGAGCCCTGACCATTTCCTTTACGGGTTCGCCGAACTGCCCTTGCAGCTGACTGCTAAGCTTATCCTTCATGTTTTCATAATTTGAGAAGAAAAACTCGAATTGCTTCATCATTCCCAGGTTTAGGCCGGGCACATCCTCAATAGACTTATCTTTTATTAATTTGTTGAACAATCTAAAAAGCTCGTCCAAATCTCTTTTAAACATTTCATCTTCCATACGGCTGCAAAATTAATAATATTTATTTTGTCAAAATCAATACCAATTTTAAAAGAACTGAAAATGTGTCGGTTTTGCTCTTGATTTAGGAAACATTAACAGTATAAGACACAAAATGCGGCTCAAAACCCTTGAGTCGCATTTTTAAGGATATGTTTTGAACACTACTGGATCAAAGGGCTTTCATTAACTTGCAGTACCGATCTGTCGGCAACGTCATAAATAAATGCCACGATATTGCAATTTTCGGGCAGCCAGTCAGTACCGTCGAACGAGAGCTCGTAGGTTTTTGTAATGGTTTGCCCCGCTGTGGCCGATCCAGTGATGAAACCCTGCCCCCAATTGCCGTTCAACACTTTGCGCAGCACGTGCATGTGCTCATAATCCAATATTGTACCAACAACGCCAATTGAAGCGTCATTATTTTTCTGGGGTTTTATTATGTGGTTTTCAGTGAGGCAGACAACAAGCTTATAATCGCCAAGGGCATTACCGACAAACTCGCCATCAACTTTAGTTGTAAGCATATTAGTTGAAGGGTTGAAAACATTGAATATATTTATGTTAACGGGTGAATTTTCACCAAGCACCTTATTCGCCTCCTCAGCCCACTGGCCGGGGGCAAGCACATAGTTTCCGTCGTAATTAACACGATTGACAAGGCCGTTCGGGTTTGAGACGATACCAAAGAAGTTGTTCCATTCCTCTCCGGCCTCCGTTCTAAAATCATAAGCGAAATCGGAGCCGGGAAGCGGTTCGGCAAAAAAGCCGGCATGAACGGACACGATTATTATCCTGTCCTCGCAATTAGACTGTATTTCATGGGCCGTTATAGCTGCCCCGGGGCAGTTTACGCATGTATGTCCGGTATAATCCTCGATCAATACTTTTTTGTTACCGCTCGAACAATCAAAACCACTTTGATATGGGGGCTCTACTTTATCGCATGACGCAAAAGCAAAGGCAATCGCAATAATTATAGATATGACTTTTATGATTCTCATCTTAATTTGGTTTAGAAGTTAGTAGAAACTGACAAAGACAAACCACTGGCAGCAGGAACCTGGCGGCAAACTCCTCCGATGCACACAATACCTTCGCGCTGGCGACCATAAGAAACCTGAAACCTTGTCGTCGCCCTGGTGTAACCACCGGCTACCGAGAAATAATGAATCTGGTCGGTTTTAATTGGGTTACCATAGTTATACTGGTCGGTAATAGAGACAAACCAATGAGGTGAAACTGTATATTCAAGCAGTAAAGCAGCCCAGTCGCCCATGTCCTCTTTAGTCCATAGGCCCTGAATCTCAGCCCTCAACGACTTTCTTGAAGTGAATTTATATGTAATGTCGGCAACCGCGATCCGGGAACTAACAACAGGCTCTCCCGGATGGCCTTCAATGGTCGCGATATCATAAGTTTGATACATATATTGAATGATCGCTTTCCATTTTCTGTTAAACTTCTTGTCGATGGTAATATTTAAATCCCTCCAGAAAACATGATTGCCTAACTTAAAAAAATCAGAGGTATAGCCCAATGTCCCTTTCTGGTTGATAAAAGTTGTGTCGTCAACCTGATTACGGACGATATCATTTATCTGGGAATACTCAATGGCAATGCCCATACCGTATTTTCCGCCTAACTTACTTTTCTTAGGTACTTTATAATTAAGCAAGAACTGAAATCCAATTTCGCCATTTGGCTGCGTAGCATAAGGGTACATTGAGGTTAAAGCATAGGCATGAGTTTCGGATATCGGAGGCAGATAACTAATATCCAATGCATTAACTGTAACGTCCCTGTCTGATTTATAGCTAAAGTTATCAATTCGCTTTACTTGTGCGAACAATCCCAATCCTTTGGTCGAATAGCTTAGAGACGCCAGGAAGGCTTCCCCGTCCTTGTAAATATAGTTATTTATGGCTGACGGGTCGTTGATCTTGTATGCGTATTCCGTTGATAAATTAAACTTTCCGAACCCGATATTTGCCCTTCCGGCAAAAGACGCAACGTTTTCAGGTAATTTATAAATCGGGTTGGCGTCGATTTGATATTTGCTTACCATGCTCCCGCCAAGGACAACTCTTAATTTAGAATCTGCCATGGAGGCAAACAGTTCGTTAAAATTCATCTCGCCGTCCAAGCCTCTCACTATCCCGCGGCCGTTTTTCACATATTTATCCCAGAATTTCCGTTGCGATCCGTAAACACCTTTTATTATCAGGCCTCTAATGGGTTGATAAATAAGCCTTACGCCATTTAATGCATTGTCGTAGCCAAGGGTCCATTCCTCGTACGACCTCAGCACCAGGCCATTGCCAAATTGCTCATAAAAGCTCCCGGCCGTAATACTAAATTTATCATCGGTATAAGAAACATACATATAAGGAAACCCATTGCCGTCCAGAGCGGGGTCGAAACCGGCTATAGGGCTTAAATAAGCTTCGTAACGCAACCCGGCCGAAAATTTCCCCAGGGTATAAATTATGTTTCCAAAGCCGTTTAAGCCAACTCGGTGGCCATTTAACAATGAATCGGTTATGCCCAAGGCTTCATCAGGTTGGTAATATTGGCCATCGACTTGAAAACTACCATGCACCTGCGATTGGTCCAAGACATTCCCGACTTGGGCCTTCAACGATAAAACACTGAGCAATACCAATAGCAAGAGTGAAATACTTCTTTTTCTCATAGTGTGTTTAATGACTTGTTAACCTATTATTTCTCGCTGATACTTTCGCCTTTGGCAACTTTTTTTACCAATTCGAAGAGTTCGAATTCGCTGCCTTCATAATAAGAAGTATGCTGGTAAACTATTTCCCCGTTTCCGTCGATAAGGAAAGTATGAGGGATCATATTAACGTTCATTGCACGTTTTAAATCGCTATTAGGGTCTAGCAAAACATCGAATTCCCAGTCTTTTCCGCTCACGAAGGGCATCACTTTTGCTGTTGAGCGCGCATCGTCGATGGAGATGGCATATATTTTAACTCCTGTTTCCTCTTGCCAATCTTCATAGTTCTCGTTAAAGGCGTCCAGTTCTTTTTTGCATGGTTTACACCACAAAGCCCAAAAGCTAACGATCATAGGTTTTCCGTTGTTGGTAAGGCTCTGGAAATTAACCGTCTGGCCATCCAGGGTTTTGATGTTTACGGATGGCAGGTTTGTGTTTTTTGATTCGTTTTGAGAAAACGAGGCCAATACCAAAAAACTAAAGATGCCGGCAATAATAAAATTCTTCATATTAAATGTGTGTTTTATTTTAATCTGTGTGAAACTGCTGCTACTGACAACCCAATAATTTTGTAAGTTGCATGAAAAAGATTTAGCGGGAATATAATATTTACGAGAAAAAACTATGTTACAAAAACTTCAAGCAAGGAACTCTCCATGGATGGGTTTATTGCAAGATTATCGATGGAAGCCGGGACCAAAAGCGTTTCTCCCTTAGCGACACCAATCTCGCCCCCATCCCATTTGATTGTTAAGCCCCCCTCCGTAACTATATAAATCACAAAACTGTCGAGTTCGGTATAATTTTTTATAACTGCTTTGTCAAGATTTATAATTCTTGTTGTAAAATATTCACTATCAACAATTTGATTTGTTTGGTTCATTTTATTGTCATACTTGGTCTTATATTCCTCATGATATGCGAAGTCGATGGCATCAAGAGCCTCCTCAGTATGAATTTCACGATACATCCCATTGGCATCTATTCGATCCCAATCGTAAATACGGTAGGTAGTGTCGGAAGTTTGCTGTATTTCAGCCAATAAACAACCAGGGCCTAAAGCATGCACCCTGCCCGCGGGAATATAGAAAACATCGCCTTTTTTTACTTTCTCGAAGTTCAATATCTCTTTTAGGGTTTTATTTTCAAGGTGATGCACATACTGTTCTTTATCCGTTTTTTTATTGAATCCCGCGATTAAAGTTGCATCATCATCTGCATCAAGCATATACCACATCTCGGTCTTGCCGAAACCGATATTCCTTTTTCTGGCAAGCTCGTCGTCGGGATGTACCTGAATCGATAGCCAGTCGTTTGAGTGGATAAATTTTATAAGCAGCGGGAATTCGTTACCAAAACGATCGAAGACCCTGTCGCCAACGAGCTCGCCCATATAAATCTCAACAATTTCGTTCAGTTCGTTCCCGGCCAGGAAACCATTATCAACAAGGGTCTGGTTACCTTCAACCCCCGACATCATCCATGCTTCGCCACAATTGGGCAAATCGCCAAAATCAATTCCCAATGATGTTTTTATCTTTTGTCCGCCCCAGATTTTATCTTTAAAAACGGGCTTGAACTTCATCGGATATAAACCGTTCATATATGTTTTTTTAGTGAGCCAAAGTTATGAAAAAAAGATGTACTCGCAGGAAAAGGGCCAATCGTAATTTTTCGTTATCCAAACACAACAGCTCGGATAGCCTTTGTTTGGCACAAAGCCGCTAAGAGCTAATGACCGGGATTATGATTATTAAGAATGCACTTTGCATATATCTGATAATATATATGTTATAAAACCATGACAAGCTATTGAGACATAAAAACAGGCTCAACAAAAGAGGCTTAAAAGCAATGGGGGATTTTTCAAACTAGCATATCAGGTTTCTTGTCTCCTCAAATGCGGTCCGGGTCCCGAAAACAAGTAGGATATCGCCAATTTTCAAATAGGTGTCTCCATGAGGGATGAAAAAACTGTTCTCACGTCGTATCATAATCAATATCGCACTCCTGTGGAACGGGATTTCCTTAATCATGGAACCGTCATGCCTTTTATTGGTAAGCCGTATCTCTTCCACGCTAAAATTCTCGAAGGATTCAACAAGGGCATGATATGTAGTAGGCCTGATTATCAGATTCTCGATGGCCGTGGCCAGGATCTGTGTTACATCGATGGTCTCGATGCCGAGCTGCTTGTATCTATATTCAAGAGGGAATTTGCTCACTCTCGAAATAATGTTCTCATGATGAAACTCGTTTCGCAACAAACGGCTTATTTTCAGGTTCTCTTCATCGTTCCCTGTTTCGATAACAACATAATTGTCAGGAGTAAGCTTCAAGTCTTCAATTGTTTTCAAGTTTGTGCCGCTGGCATGTACAGCATTGAGGCCCTTGTCCATAATTTCATTATAACGTTCGAGGTCTTCTTCAATCAATATTGCTTTCTTGCCATGAAGATTTAAGCGCCTCGCAAGCAAAACCGCTGTGCTGCTACCGCCGATAATTATTGTCTTATTTCCCTCGGTAAGTATTTTGGGCGATATCCAATTATAAATTACCGGTGAAACAAAACAGGTGATAATTGCCATGATAATTATACTTGAGTTAATACCTGTGGTTATAACCCCCAACCTGAGGCCAATAGCAGCGGCGGCAATTATCAAGCTTAAGCGCGAAGAAATCAGAAAACCACCCGAAATCGCCTTTCTCAGCCCAAACAATCTCTTCCAAAGCAATGAGGGAATTACTTTAATGACCAACAACGAAATCAGGAACAAGCTTAGGAAGATCAATAATGAGGAGTCGAACTCCTTAAGGGCGGCAGGGTCGAAATTTGCTCCTACCATTATGAAGAAGAAGGGGATAAAGAAGCCAAAGCCCATGCCGTCGAGTTTGATGAGCATGAGCGAGCGCTCGCGGTGCAACATGCTCGAGAGCAGCAAACCGCTCAAAAAGGCGCCCAGCAAAACCACCTCTTCGCCTATATATTGCGAGATCACGACAAAAATCATGATGACCAACAAGGCTCCGCGGATGCGGATTTGAGATGCAGCCTGCGATAACTGATAACTTAACTTCTTGAAAACCGTAATATCCTTTAATTTATTTATCAGTTTGTAAAAGATAAAGAAGACAATAAAAAGCGCAAGTATGTAAAGCAATTTATAATGAAATCCGTTCTTGATGATAAAGGCCGTAAAGGTGAACAGGATTATGCTGAGGATATCGGCAACAGCAGCACTTATGATAATCATCTGCCCGAAACGGCTGTTGATCTCACCCCTATCTTTTAACACAGGCAAAACTATTGCCACAGAGGTAGTTACCATTATCAACGAGAAATACCATACACTCGGGATATCGATGATTTGCGAAAGGCCGAAACTGGCGAAGTACGACAATATTATTGCTATGGCGAACTGTGCCAGACCAACCAGTAGCGGATTTTTCAAAAAACGCGAAGCGGTTATCCGGTGGTGAGGCAGGGAAGCGATGATCTGATCCACATCAATTTCCAGCCCGCTCAGAAACATCAGGAAAAGAAAGCCGAACAGGGCCAGGAAGTCGAGTATAATAAAACTCTCGTGGCTGAGATCATTAAAAAAAAACCTGGCCGCTACAAACCCCAGGACAATTTCGATGATTACGATGGGGATCTTTTTCAATTTGAGTACCGAAAGAAGGATCGGTGTAAACCATGCTATCGATGCCACTATGAGCAATGGGTAAAAATCATGGTGAAACGATATGTTCAACAGCATACAACCTGGTCTTTTTATGATTTCATTTATGCAAAGATAAACTTATCCAGCCTGTATTATCAGCAAAAAAACCAAATAACAATTTTAATGAGACTTTTGTAAAACAATAAATTATCAATCCAGTTTTACAAATTTTTTGCTTACACTTGTTAGTTTATCCTCATCTTTTATCAATAAGAGGTAAACACCTCTTTTAAGTTTCGAAACAGAAACAGAACTCTTGGACCTTATTTCTTGTGAAAGCAGCATCTTACCCTCAAGTGAATAAACCGATGCTGAACCGTTTATAATATTGCTGGATATATTTATTCTATCGGAAACAGGATTTGGGAAAACGGATATGTTTTGTATTACATTCTCATCTGTGCCAACAATTTGATTTATATTAACCCTGTACGTAACTATCCTGCAATCAGCTTTTAAAATAATTGCTACATAAATACCTGTTTCCGTAGGTGTATAGCTTATGGCATTCTGACCTAAAAATTCCGAAACAGTATCCCCGTCAGCATTCAATACATCATGATACCAAAGATATTCATCTCCATCCAATTCTTGGGAGTAAATTGTAGTCCCATCAAATAGCAAATTCGGATTGATAAACTCGTTACATTCTATATATGACTCAACTGTCCCGGCTTCGGCAACCTCTTGAGTACTACCATAGTTAGAAGTCACAAAAAGCCGAGACAGGAAATATGCAGCATAATCTCCGAAACTCGCTCCCTCTTCTTCAACATCTTGAAATTGATTGCTTTTTTTATTGGAGGCGGCAATTGTACTGATCGGGAAATAAAACGGGTCCCGAATTATACCATAATGCAGTCGGCCGGTCCATAAGCTGTAGGCAGGCGCACCAATAAACACCTTGTCCGAATCGATAGCGACAGAATAGCCGAAGGTTTCATAATCCTCTGGATCCTCAGGCAGTATAGTAGCATAACGCAGCCACGAAGAGCCATCGTATTTCCAACGATGTACTGCCCCGGCTCCAAGTCCGGCAAGGCTGCTACCACTAGCACCCACCAAGATGTTGTCGCCACTGATAACAGCAGCATTCAAACCAAAAAAGTCGTTCAGGCTTGCATCTTCGGCTATAAGCTTTTGTTCCAGGACCAGTTCAGTACCGTTGTCAACTAATACATAAGCAGCACCGGTCAGACCACCACCAATAGGTGCATTTGACGAGACCGATAATAGCTTTTCGCCATCGATATCCACAATTCCTCCGAAACCATCGCCACTACCAGCGTCGGCAGGGATAAACATATCATACTCGCTCCATATGGAATTGCTTCGCTTAAACAGATATACAGCACCGCTAAGATTATGGTTTTTGTCGCCGATGACTATACTCTCGCCCGAAATTGCAAGCCGCCTTCCAAATGCATCGCCGCTCACCCCGTCGGAAGCTGTTAGTTTTTGGTCAAAAACCCAGTTGCCTCCATTTAAAACGTAAACATAAGCAGCACCTCTGCCATTATTTGAAAACGCCCCAACAACGGCAGTAGTTCCGTCAATGTCAACGCTTGAACCAAAATAATCAAAAGGACCTCCATCAGGGGACTGAAGCAATGCATAGGTCTCAAGTAAGTCGGTTGATTCATTGTAATAATAAATTACAACTTCTTCGTGTAAACTTCCAACAAACAAATAATCTCCCGAACCTGCAACGGAAGTTCCGAACTCAAAGCCACTACCAGGTGTGTATATTGAATTATTATCCTCAGGAATCAACTGACCTGATGTCCATTGCTGGGCTTGTACAGTAATTATACAAATCAACAAAACAAGGCAAAACATTAGTTTTTTCATAGTAATATATTTTATTGTTATTAATAAACAGTAACAAATATATGATTATAACTGTTGATTATAACTCGGTTAAAAGTACAAACCCGGGTTTGGATTACTTTTTTTTATTGAATTCTTCATTATAGGTCTTTATAACTTTTTAATAATCACCAAGACAAAGCAAAAAAGTATTGCACATCATCAGGCTGGAATTCAGCCTGTTATATTTTTTATGATAATGAGGGATTAAAAATATAATTTCAGGGCAAGTTATAAAGCCTTCATTCCCGGACGAGAAACATTAGCAATCACAAATAAAAACTTTAACAATTAATTAACTTTTTTAATTGTTATCAAAACATTTTCCTAGCAATTATCCTTCTAATAAATAAGCAACCCATTAAAATAATATTGCTGAATATCAACTATAAACTTCAACTTTAATACCTGCCGCCTCAACTTTATCGGCAATTTCCCTGAGTTCCCGCAACTCTATTTTTTCAATATTTCCCGCAGCGGTCGCTCGTTCTATCGGATAAAGCATGACATATTCAGGATTAACTTTTTTAACTATCCCAAGCCAGGCCTCAATCTCCTCCTCGGTGGTATTGTCAATAATTGCACCATTGTGCCCGGCTCGCATAAAGAGTGTTTGAATTATCAGCTTGCCATCAAAGCCGAGCAGTCCTTCAACAATCGAATCAAGGCTTTTGTTTCCCAAAGCCTGGTTTATTGCCTTAAAAGTGCCTTCTATCCCCGAATCAAGCTTTTGGATATTCTTATCAACTTTCTTCAAGGCTTCCGCCACCTTCGGCCTGTCCAACATAGTGGCGTTCGAGAGTATGCTTATTGCAGCATTGGGCGCGTATTTATCCCTAAGCTCAATGGTATCGTCTATTATCCCGGCAAAGTGAGGATGGATAGTGGGCTCGCCGTTTCCGGCGAATGTAATGGCATCAGGCTCATTAACAGTCCCTTGTATCTCTTTTAGTTTTTCTTTCAGCCGTTCTTTCAGCAGTTCCCGTTTAGCAAGAACCATCTTAGCGCTTTTATTGTTAGTCCAACCGCATTCGCAATAAACACAATTAAAATTACAATATTTGTTATCTACGGGAAGCAGGTTCACGCCAAGCGAAACCCCCAACCTCCGGCTAAAAACCGGGCCGAATACCATATTATCGAATAAAAAACCTGCCATCAATATTTTTCTGCAAAAATAAATTAATTTTGATGTCTTCAATTATTGTTGATGCCAAGCTTAAAACAACTAAAGAAACCAATTGAAGGGCATTTATCGGAATTCAAGATATTATTTCGAAAAACTGCCAAATCGAGGATTTATCTTCTTGATATCATAACCAATTATATCGTAAAGGCAAAGGGCAAGCAAATGCGTCCCTTGTTCGTGATTTACAGCTCGCTCTTATTTGACGAGGTAAACGAATCATCCTATAGGGCAGCCACCCTCATCGAACTAATGCATACGGCCACCCTGGTCCACGACGATGTTGTTGACGATTCCATGGAAAGGCGCAGCAGATTCTCTATCAATGCCTTATGGAAAAACAAGGCTGCGGTATTGGTTGGTGATTACCTGCTCTCAAGAGGATTGCTGGTTGCCCTGGAGCACAAAGAGCACCAATTACTGGAAATTGTATCGAAAGCCGTTAAGGATATGAGCGAGGGAGAGCTCCTTCAGATTGAGAAAGCAAGAAAACTCGATATAAGCGAGGAAGTCTATTACGAAATAATCCGTAAGAAAACAGCGTCATTGTTAGCCAGCTGCTTTGCTTGCGGGGCAGCGGCAGCGGGTGCTTCCAACGAGGACATCAGGAAAATGCACCAGATAGGCGAGTATGCCGGTATGGCATTCCAGATAAAAGATGATCTGTTTGATTTTCAAAAAACGAATATCGCGGGCAAGCCAAGTGGTATCGACATAAAGGAAAAAAAGATGACCCTGCCGCTTATCTACTTGCTAAACAATTCGCCAAAAGCGGAAAGAAAACAGATGATAAACATAGTTAAACGCCATAATAATAACCGCAAGAAAGTTGAACTACTAATGGATAAGGTAAATCAATCAGGTGGTATAAAATTTGCCGGGCAAAAGATGGATGAATATAAACGGAAAGCCCTGGACTTATTGATGGAATTTCCTGACAATCAAGCAAGAACAGCCCTCATGGAGCTGGTAGATTATAGTATTTCAAGGCGGAAATAGTATTGTTACCTCCGTAAAACAGCATTTACAGAACTGCGGTGACCAATTTTATTAAGTAATGCACATCCCCCTATCAGTCAACTTTAACAACCTGTATATGTTTAGTTTTATCACCTTGATGCACAATCAGGTTGTAAACGCCATTCTGCTGCTTGGCAAGAATGATATCGATACGGTTTTCCCTTCGGGGATTGTTTATTTTCTGATTTAATACCAAACGGCCATACATATCGAAGAGGCTGTAATTAAGTGCCTCCGGGCGGGTTGTTTTTATGGAGAGCGTGAAATTGTCTTTAAACGGGTTGGGAAAGGCGCCCAGGTCCATTAGGTCGGCCACGGTTTCCTCGGCGACACCCACAGGATTTGTTACCTCAAACCGTATTTCGGCAAAGCCGCTGCAATCGCCGCCCCAGTTTTCCATGACAGTGAGCAGCACAAAACGGGCTTCTTGCCCATTAAAATCAGTGGCGTCAACACCTTCATAAATGCTCGAACCATCGGATCTTGGTATCGTAAACTGATCAAGCTCGGCCCAGCTTTCCCCATCCAACGAATAATCGACGGCAAGAAACTGTGCCCCCCAATCAAGATGATTATTGTCGTTGACGTTCCAAATATGCACTTCCCCCAACCCATAAACATGGTTGAAATCGTACATTATCCAGTGAGAATCCCCCCTTTCGGGATTTGGGTTTTCAGATTCTTCGCAAGAAACCCAGCCATCGAACCAGGTAGTGTTGTGCCTGTCTGGGTAACATTGCGCTAATGCATTCATTACGAACACTATACTAAAACTAATCACGAGTAAACTATTTTTTGTTTTCATCATCCTAAAAGTTTAAGAATCCTATTGGGGGGTTGCCAGTGTTAATATCATAGAAGTTGGAAAGATTAGGGAAGATATTGCTCACATCGGCATCGGCCACGCCAAACCACATTGCTATCTCGGCAAGGTATTCATCGGTTGACAGTTGCGGGATAAGCACTCCGCCGCCAACATCTATATCGCTTCCAAGGGCCAAGGTGGGGAAATCGCCAAACCTCCTTTGCCCGTTAACGGCGCCTCCCATAACCATTACGTTGCCACCCCAGGCATGGTCGGTGCCATTTCCGTTACTGCTGAGCGTCCTGGCAAAATCCGACATGCTAAAGGTTGTAACATCGCTATGGGTCCCAAGTTCGTGCATAACGGCATTGAACTCCGCAAGGGCAGCACTTAAAACGGGCAGCATCTCGTTCATGTTTCCCAACATATTATCGTGGTGGTCCCAAGCAGGGAAGCGAACAAAGAATATCTGCTTCTCAAAACCAAGGTCGTCGCGGGCCGCTATGGTCTTGGCTATCATCTTAAACTTCTGCGACAATTCGTTATCAGAGAATAGCGTACTAAACTCACCGACATTGTTTATGGCTTCGGAAAACTCAATTCCCGCGTTATTAGCATCGTTCAATGTATTTATGTAGGTGCTTTTGTAGATATCGCTGTTTTGCAAAGCAAACATGGCGTCCAGGGCTGCAGTCTTAACCTGATTATAGGCGCCGTCGTTTTCGTTATAGCCTTCAATACCGGCAATTCCATTTTCGTTTATCACGAACTCGATAGTCTGCAAGCCGTGCTGAAAGATATTGTTTCCGCTAAGCGAAACGCTCATCGGAATAGTTTGGTTACTGTTCAAGGGGGTCATTATGTCGCTTATCCTACCACCCCAACCTATTTGCGTACGTTCGCCGGGCCTGCCGTTTTGCCATTGCTGCGACTGGTCGGCATGTGACAACAAGCCCAAGGGAAGCTGAGCGTTCCCATTCCAAAAATCGTCTTTAGTAAGATGTTCCACCAGAGTCCCTATATTGCTTATAAACGACAGTTCGCCACTATTGAAGAGAGATTGTACCTGGCCCATAGCAGGGTGGAGACCATAGGATTTCCCATCGTTGTTCAAGGGGTTTATAGCAAGCAGCTCATTTTGGGCAATTGCCAGGTTGGACCTGGAAGCAGCATACTCATTATACTCTACATTGCCCCTGGGTATCAGCATGTTGAACGAATCAGCACCACCATCGAGCATTAGACAGACCATGGCTTTATAAGTATTGCGGTCATTATCGTTCACGGCAGGGCTTGCAATCGCCTTCAGGTTGAATAGTTGTGCGCCTAGAAACCCGCTTCCCATAAGGGCAAGACTGCTGTTCGATATAAATTTTCGGCGGGATAAATTATTAAGTTTAGTCATAGCCTTATTTTTGAATAGTGTAATCGGGACTTATCATTATCAGGTAGAGAGCCATATCGACCCTGAACTCAAGGTAAAAAGCCCATGAGTTATCGTGCGTTATGGCGTTTAGCGCCAAAACAACTATATTTCTCGTTTCCTCGCCGAGCATTCCATGAGTAAGCAGTACATCAAGTTTGTCAATCAGGACCTGAGGGTCTTTTGCTAGCGGGATCAAAGCCGTTTTATCAAGTGTAACCGAAGTTCCGATAGCCTCCCAGGTGTCCAGCAACACTCCCCAGCGAACCCACATATCTACCATGTTCACATAACCGATGCTGCTTTGGGAATTATGAATCTGGAATTCGGGAGCAAACAGTTCAGCGTCAGCTATTGGCCCCGAGGGTTGGAAATCGGGAAGGAAAAAGTTGAACACCGAAGGCGATCCCAAAGGTGCTTGTCCGGTCTGCCGATAGAATTCGTAACCCACGTTCCAATAAATCCCAAAAGGGCTCGACTTGTCCATTGCCCTGCAAAAATGAAAATATCGTTGCATAGGCTCCCTGAGCTTACCTTGAACCGGGTCGTTTATCCAAGAGCAGTCGCGGGCTTCCTCATCAAGAAGGATGGCTTTTATAACAGCCTTCATATCACCTCGTTCACCCGCTCCATTATCGTTGAAAGCAGCAGCAACCCTAGAGATATAAGAAGGTGTCGGATTCGATTTGATCATAGATTGTATCAGCTTACGTGCAATAAAGGGGCCAACATTTTCATGATTAAACAAATTATCGATAGCCATGTCAACATCCTGCATTCCGCTTTGGCCATCAGGAACAACGAAACCATTCAACAGATGCTTTTCCCCCTGTTCATGCCAGTCATCGTACATTGCCATAGGGAAGGTAAAATCGGTAAGCCATTTTTCAAGGCCGAAATATGGTTCGTCAACCCATTCATTTTCAACAACAGCCCCGGGACCGAGGCCCGTAAAAACTTTTGCGAATTCCTTTATGTCGTTATTGTCGTAAGTGGGAATTTCATTTCCGTCATTATCTGTTTTGTGGCTCCCGTCCTGGTTAAGCTCATACAGCCCAATGGTAAAAAGCTGCATTACCTCACGGGCAAAATTCTCATCGGGATGGATATTTTGCTCAGGATTGGATTTTGGGTTGTTGAAATGGCTTAGATAAACACCCATTGCAGGATGCAGCGCCACTTCATGGAGGATATCGAGATAACTCCCAAAGGCGTTCCGGAGAAATATATCGTAAAAATTTGCTTGGGCAATACCAAATCCATCCAGCACATCCCTAAAGGAAATTACCAAAATCTCGCTCAGCGACAAGGCTATCCTTTGCCTGAGCAAATCCTCGTTGGCCATGTTAAGTTGCCACCACGAATATAAAAAATGGTGATTGTACGGCTGTTCGCCATATTCTGCCGAATCGCCACCGGCATCAATAAACATTTGGCGACCTCTTGCCCAGATATCCATTAATGTATCAGTCATTATTGGCAGCGGTTTCTGAAACTGATCATCAACCCAATCTTCAAAATCCATTTCGGCAACGCTTTTAATATACTCCATATCAGCACCAAAAGCAGCCTGGGTCAAAAAGCGGGATGTTTCCATCAAGCGCGCATCAAGACCATCGCCATTAATGGTTTTTTCCCCGGAGGCAAACTCCTCCCACCCCCACAAGCTATGGTTGTCCGAACTTGTAACAGTTATGCCGGCCGAATGGCCCGCACCGATATAATCCTCGTAAACCTGGGCGTTCAGGAAAATGCCCAGCCCCGTAAAGATCAACAAAAATGCGGTTTGTTTAAAATGTAGTTTTTCCATACAAAATAGAATTTAATAGTAGATAGTGTGATGCTTGCCAATATAATCGGGTAAAGGTAATAATATTTTTTTTACGCCCTTTCAAACAATTTGACGGCATGGCCGGGGCAAACGCACAATTTCCAGCTGACAACCTTGAATTATTCAGTTATTTGAGCCGCTCACCGCTCTCCCCCATACATGAAAACAAAACATCTTGACATATCCGGGGGTTTGGGGGGAAAGCACGGGTTTGCCCTGATGACAAGGCATTACGCCTTATTGAGCGTAAACGAGAATGTAGTGCCTTCACCTTCGTTGCTCCTTACAGAAATTGTTTGCTGATGGGCCTCTATAATGTGTTTAACAATTGCCAGGCCGAGGCCCGACCCGCCCTCGTCCCGCGAGCGGCCCGAATCGGTACGATAGAATCGCTCGAAAACCCTTAGCAAGCTTGCTTCCTGGATGCCAATACCGTTGTCCTTGACCTCAATAAGATATTTATCGTGAAAGTCGTAAAAAACAATTGTTACCCTGGAGTTTTCACCATCGGTATATTTTATCGCATTATCAACTAGGTTGATCAATACTTGCCGTATGCGTTTTTTATCGGCCTTTACATTTATATTGCGCAGCGAATTCGGGTGCAGCACAAGCCTGGTGTTGTTTTTCGCGGCTTTTATCTCAAGGAACTCGTAAACCTCATTTACCATCCGCGACAAATCAAAATCCTCGATTTTTAATTTCAGCTCGCCCGTTTCCAGTTTCGAAATGTATTCCAAGTCGTCCACAAGGGCTATCATGCGGTTTATGCTTTTCTCCGATTTCTGCAGGAACTTCCTGTTTATTTTGTCGTCTTCCAGACCCCCTTCCAGAAGTGTTGAGATATATCCTTGTATGTTGAAAATCGGGGTTTTTAGCTCATGCGAGAGGTTACCGATAAATTCGCGCCTGTATTTTGCGCCCTTTTTCAAGTTCTCGATTTCGTCCTGTTGCTCCTTGCCCCATTCCAGGACAACCTGATTTACTATGTCCAAAACATCGGAAGGCCGATTTTCGCCCTTATGTTTGTTTTCTCGTTTCCCGCTCGTCGTCATCATTCCTATACTCTTGTATATCACCTTGATACGGGCATATATAAATTTGTTTATCGAATAATTGATACTAATATACGAGAGCAAAAAAACAAAAGTGGTGAGCAAGATGCCCGGTTCAACTGGTATGTTGTCGTAGATTATAAAAAGTGCCGAATAAGCAAGGCCGAAAATCACGGATATTATCAGCGCATTGAGGAGGGCTATATTTTTGGGGCTTGAATGAACCATTAATTCTCTAGCTTATACCCTATTCCTTTAACGGTCTTTATTAGGTTGTCGCCTATTTTTTCGCGTATCTTCCTCACGTGGACATCAATCGTGCGGTCACCGACGATCACATCGTCGCCCCATACCTTAACAAATATCTCCTCACGGGTAAACACTTTATTAGGCGAAGCCGCAAGCAATTTCAGCAGCTTGAACTCCTTTTTGGGAAGGATGATTTTTTTGCCATCCAACAGAACCTCGAACTTCTCCTGATCGATTACCAGATTGCCGACAACCACTATCTTGCCCGAATCTTTTTTAAGCGACCTCCTCAACAAGGCTTTAACCCTGCTGATTAAAACTTTAGGCTTTATGGGCTTTGCAATATAATCATCCGCACCTGCCTCAAAACCTGCTATCTGGGAATAGTCTTCGGAACGCGCTGTCAAGAATACAATAAGGGTTTCGTCGAGGGATTTATTGTTCCTGATTTCTTCAACGGCAGAAATACCGTCCATCTCGGGCATCATCACATCCATGATGATCAAATGCGGGATTTCTTTTTTGGCCTTGCTTATGCCATCCTTGCCGTTAGAGGCTGTAAACACCTGAAAACCTTCTCGTTTGAGGCTATAGCCCAAAAACTCCAGGATATCTTCTTCATCATCAACGATGAGAAGTTTGTATTTATCGTTATCCATTTATATAAAATAAAAACTCCAACGAAAGTAACTTAAAAAACGGCTTTTTGAAAATTTTAGATTAAGAAATTGTTAAATCACCACTAAGCTCGGGCACTGTCGATATATGGCGAAAGTTTCGTCATATCGCCCTTCAACCTCCAAATGGCGTTCATCGCGACCTCCCATTTCAAGGCCGAGACACCGTTTCTCCCGCCGACAACCCTATAAGCCTCTTTGTCGTAATAAATCTCCAACACTTCCCTGACTTGCGGGTTTATCGTTTGCAGCTTCCCAAAGTCGAGAAATTCAGGAACCTCTTTATCAGCAAATTTTATCTCTATCCTGTCGATGAACAAGCTGATGTCGGCCTTGCCTAAAAATTCGGCTTTCCCTTTGCCTTTCGTATGGAATACGCTTGATTCCTCATCCTTGAGGATTGCTTCCTCAAAATTGTTCAAATACTTCTCCCTCACAACGTTCAACAACCAGCCTTCCTCCCAGCCATACCAATCATTTATGTTATCGAAATACAGCTTCTTTCCCTGTTTCAATTCAAAAAAGCCATAAATATTTATATAGATTGAATAATTGCAATTAGTGCAACAAAAATCATTGTTATCCACTTCAAAACTGTCGATAGCATGGCATTGCGGGCAAACATACAATGCATGATTAATAAATTCGGCTCTTTTTCCCGACTTTATCGGGTTCATTCCTTTACGCTGATATTCAATCTCGTTGTGAACAAGTGTATCACAAAGCTTTTTATAAATCTCCTCTTCGCCCAGCGAGGCAACATCGTCCTTAGTGAACAGCAAAGTATAATCTATTTCAACTTTTGTCCTTCTCAAATGTGGCGACCAGCGCGGGTTGAACAGGTTCATGCCCTTTATTACACTAACGATGACCGGCACATTTAAAAGCCTGATAAGCTTTGCTATCGAGGGGTCGAGGGGGAAGGTCGAGCCGGCCCAGTTCCGTACAGCCTCAGGAAAAACGCCCACATTTTCGCCTTGACGCACAACAGATACTATATCTCTTATCACTTTTGAATCACGCATGTTCTTCTTCTTTGGGATTGTGCCCAGACGGCTAAGAAAGAAATTAAAAAACGGATTTCGAAAAGCCGCATCCGATGAAACGAAATGTGTGTAGTGCGGAAGGAAAAAACCAACCAGAAAGGGGTCCCAAAAACCAATATGGTTGCTCAAAAGCAGATAAGGTGACTTGAGCCTTTTAACTTCGTCGGGCATGTTTTTGCTGATACCAAAGAAACGGGTAAATGCAAACAACACGATATGTACGATGAACCGGATATAAAGCTTTGTTGGAAACGCCTTCTCTTTATTTTTCATAAAAATGCATTTCTATTATATAATCGTATATGTTTTTAGGCATCCAATAACTCATATTCTTGCCTGATCTTATCCCCTTTCTGATAAAGCTCGACGAAATTTCCATCTGTGGCGCAGAAGAATGCAAAACCACCGACGAGTGATCTTCGAATTCACCTAAGCCGCTTCCCTTGCGGGGATAGGCATAAATACTATAATCGTTTAAAATCTGCTCGTAGTTCTTCCACTTCTTAAGGCTCCTGAAGATGTCGGTTCCGCAGATCAACACGAAATCCCGTTCAGGAAATTTCTCGCTCAACCAGGTTAAGGTATCAATGGTATATGAAGGGCGCGGCATCTTGAACTCGAAGTCGGTAACCCTGATGTTCACCTGATGCTCAACGGCCATGCGGCAAATATACAACCTGTGATAATCAGCCAGCAAGCTCTTCCTTTCTTTCAGCGGATTATGTGGCGACACAACAAACCATACTTCGTCCAAATCGGTGAACTCAGCCATATAATTAGCCAGGATTAAATGGCCGACGTGAACGGGGTTGAAAGAACCAAAAAACAAACCTGTTTTTTTCATGAGGCAAATTTACTTATTTTCAAGCTATTATATCAAGGTTTCAGCAACAGCTTACCTGCGCTCATATTTCCGAGATATGATTTTATTCCTTTTATGACTTCGTCAAACCGAATAGTCTTGCTGATCCTGGTTTTGTACGGACCCCTGATGAATTTTTCCTGCAAGAACAAGGAGATCACGTCAAACTCCCCTTCTTTCAATCGCAATTTCCAATCGATAAGATTAAATCCCATAACAGTTTTATCATGAAAAATGGTATCCATAACACCTAGACCGCTCAATGGCTTGTTTGATAAACCGCCATAAACTAACATTCTTGAATTTGGGGCAAGAGCATTATACATTTCTCCTGATAAAGACCCACCAACAGCATCAAATGCAAGCCGAGGCTTCAATTCATCACAAATCAGTTTAAGTTTATCGTTAAAATCCACGTCGGTTTCAAGCAAGACATGCTTTGCCCCCATGCCCTCAAGCATACTTGCCGTTTCGCTTTTTCTCACAATATCAATTACTTCTACTCCGTTTTCGTTGGCCATCATCCTGATGAAAGAAGCCACTTGGCTGCCGGCAGCATTTTGGACAACGGCCTTGGCACTGATGTTCTCGACCCACTTAAACATTGCATAAGCGGTAAAAGGATTCACTGTAAAACAAGCTGCTTGCTCATCCGGCATCTCATCGGTCAAAACGATGATATCGGAAGTCTTGGCCACAAAATATTCGGCCCACGTTCCTGAATTATCACTCTGGACGAAGGCACTCACCTTCTTCCCGATCAAATATTCGGCATTTCTCGCTGCATCGACAATTTGGCCGGCACCCTCAAAACCGGGAATGGCCGGAACTGGTTTCACTATATTATAAGCGCCCTGGATAAAAGCGATGTCGCTAGGGTTACATGCGGCGGCCGAGGTTTTTATCAACACCTCCCCCTCTTTTAATACCGGCATGGGCCTATCCTCTATCCTAAGGCTCAGCATGGCCCTAAGAACATTCTTATTATAGCCTGGCAGAACTACTGACCTCATAATCAACTATTTATAAATTCCGTTACTATGCTAAGGGCTTGTTTTTTAGCAGTTTCCAGATCGTCGTTTATTATCAGCGCATCGAATTTATTCTCAAAACCAAGCTCAAACTCCACTCTTTTGAGCCGTGTTTGCAAACTTTCCCCTGATTCGGTTTTTCTTGCGAGGAGCCTTTGTTTTAGGGCATCGATGGAAGGCGGTTTCACGAATATTGCCAAAGCCTCTTCGCCAAATTGCTCTTTTATGCTTAGGCCACCTTTAACATCGACATCGAAAACCAGATGATTTCCTTTGTTCCTTATTCTTTCGACCTCAGAATTAAGCGTGCCGTAAAAATGATCTTGGTAAACCTCTTCCCACTCCACAAATTCATTATTTCCTATCTTTTCCCTGAATTCGTCAGCACTGAGGAAGTAATAATCGAAACCGTTTTTTTCGCCTTTCCTTGGTTTCCGGCTACAAGCCGAGATAGAGAATTCAAGACCTGCTACCTCATTCATCAAATATCTTACAAGAGTGGTTTTGCCCGATCCCGAAGGTGCGGAGAATATTAAAAGCTTACCCCTTTTTGTTACTGTCATCATAAAATATTGAATAATTGCTCTTTGATTTTTTCCAGTTCGTCTTTCATCAGAACAACGATTTTTTGGATGTCGGCATCGTTGGCCTTTGAGCCAAGGGTGTTTATCTCACGACCAATCTCCTGGCTTACAAAACCCAGTTTCTTACCCGCTACCTCCTCTTTATCGATAGTTTCCAGGAAATAATCGCAATGCTTCAGCAGCCTTACTTTTTCCTCGGTTATATCAAGTTTTTCGAGATAAAAGATCATTTCTTGTTCTAGCCGGTCATTATCCTTGGTAACCTCGTCGAGCATGCTCTTTATGTTTGCCTGTATCCTATCCTTTATATGAGGGATCCTTGCCTTCTCGAACGGCTCTATGTCAAGCAACAATTCTTTGATGACCCCAATTCTGTTTTTAAAATCCTCAAACAAGAGTGCGCCTTCATGCTCGCGAAAGTCGTTTATTTTTTCGATCGTCAAATTTAGTGCTTCAACGATATCATTCCATTCTTGCTCCTGCAGCTCTTCGTTTGTCGATGTTATGATATCCGGCATTTTCATGATGGCGGCCAAAAAATCATTATCGGTATCGATCTTCAATTCATCAGTCAAGCTTTTGAGCTGATTATAATAATGCTTTACGATGCTCGTGTTTATTTGCGGGGCCGAATCAACCGATGATTGCTCTATATTTATAAAAAAGTCGATTTTCCCCCTTATGAGCCGACCTCCTATAATACTCCTTATTTCGAGTTCTTTTTCCTTGTAAAGATGGGGGATCCTTAAATTCATATCAAGCTGCTTGCTGTTAAGCGACCGTATCTCAAGGCTGATCACCTTGTTGTTGGTCTCCAGTTTTGTTTTTCCAAAACCTGTCATCGATTTTATCATGAAATAAATATTTTGATAAATAAAAAACAAATTTAGGTTTTTTTACGGCAAGTATTTACTTTTGCACAGATGCGCAACTTATTAATTGTAATTTTATTTTTCTCAAGTCTGAGAATATTTGCGGAGAAACCTCTTCAAATTATTGATAGCCTGAGAACTCAAGTTGAGTTGACTCAAGGTGAAAGCAGGGTTGAGTCGCTCATAAAACTATCCGAGGCATATAGGAACGTCCATTTCGACGACTGTATCGATTACGGAATGATAGCCATTGACGAGGCGCGCTTATTAAAAAACAAGAAGCTCGAAGCCAAGACATATAAATCATTGGGCGTTAGTTCCTATTTTGCGGGCAAGTTCAATAAGGCGATCGAGTTTTATTCGGCAGGCATCAGTTTGTACGAAAAAACCGAGGACAATTCCGGCCTGGCCGCATGTTTTAATAACTTGGGCCTTGTTTATGAGGATAAAGGAGAATTCGATACTGCCTTCAATTATTACCATAAATCCTATAATTACGAAGAACTTCTTGAAAACAAGCGGGGCATGGCTATCTCGCTACTGAGCATGGGCAACATCAAATACCATCAGGATGAAATGGGAGCCTCGCTCGACAATTACTTTGAATGTTTGCAGTTATTCCAATCACTGAACGACAAGTCAGGCATTGCTTATGCTTTTAACGCCATAGGCATAATTTATTTTGAATGGGGTAAAACAGAAAAAGCAAAGTTTTACTTTGAAAAAGCACAAAAAATATACATCGAAACGAATGACGAAACAGGACTTGCAAAAGTTTATACAAACCTGGGCGAGCTTTTCGATAAGGAACAAAAAGAATATAAAATCGCCCTCGAATACTTCAACAAATCGTTGGCAATCAAGAAAAAAGAAAACGACCAAATAGGTATCGCCCTGTTATACAATAATTTAGGTACTTTGTATGGTCATCTGGAGGATTATAAGACAGCCCTTGGTTTTTTTAGAAAAAGCCTTGGCATTTATAAAGAAACGGGGAGCAATACAGGTTTGGTCATGGTTCATTTCAACCTGGGGAACATATACAAATCCATGGAGGAGGACGACAAGGCTATAGATGAGTTCATCGAGAGCCTGGATCTTGCACGAAAAACACAGATGTCCGACTTCGTGGTAAAATGCAATGAACAGCTGATGATTTGTTATGCGCTAAAAAGCCCCGACAATAAATTGTTTCAAAAGTACTACGATATCTACAAAATAAACCTAGACTCAACAATCGACAAATTGCAATCGACACAAATTAAAAACATAGAGACAAAATACCACATAAACAAACTACTTGAGAGGCGTAAAAACCTAGAAGAACAAAATATTGAAAAAGACAGGCTTATCAAGAAACTGAAAATGTTGATGGCAGGCATAGGAAGCATAGTAATCTTATTGATTTTCATTTACATTGTTTTTATCAAGCCAAAGCATTGAAATTTTTTCTATATTCCGATGATATTTTAAATGACTAAGATTAGCGAACCATATCAGTTGTTTTCGGAACCCTTGCGCTATTATAACGCAATGGTGGAGGATATTGAACTGGCAACAAAATATATTTATATAGAGACCTTCAGGATTGGCAACGATGTAATCGGGGAACGTTTTAGACGTGCGCTGACATCAAAGGCAAAGCAGGGAGTGGAAATCAAGATCCTCATAGATTATTGGGGAGCCGGTTCGGCCGACCACAATTTTTTCAAGGAGTTGATTGATGCCGGCGGCGAATTGCGATTGTTCAAGAAAATCAGGTTTAATACCGACCTGTTCACAAAAGGCCACCGCAGGAATCACAGGAAACTATTGCTTATTGATGATGAGATCAGCTGGATAGGTTCGTCGAACCTTACTGATTATAATCTCAATTGGCGCGAGTCGATGCTGAGGATGAAGACAAGTATCACTGAAACTTTCGTGAAGCTGTTCATGGAAGATTACAGGATGTATAATAAGTATAAGTTCAATATTGCCTATAAAACACGCCTTGTAAAGGATAATGGATTTGAAATCGTGCGGGATGTCCCATCGATAACATTTAAACGAATAAACCAAAAGTTAATCACTCTGATAAAAAACGCCCAAAAGAGGGTTCTTGTCGAGACACCATATTTTTTACCGGGATTCATGCTCAGGAAGGCCATGACAGATGCTGCCAAGCGCGGCGTCGAAGTGGTTGTTATAATTCCGAAGCGCTCCGATGTGAACCTGATAGACATACTCAGGAATAAATACCTCGGGCCATTATACCAAAAAGGTGTCCGGTTCAACTTTTATGAAGCCAATAACCTTCATGCCAAATTAATGCTTGTTGACGACAGGATAAGCGCGATCGGATCCTCTAACTTCGACTATAGATCCTTCAGATATATGTTTGAGATAATGCTATTTACCAAAAACAGCGACATTGCGGCACAAGTAAAGGTACATATCTATAAAACCTTGCAAAACTCAGTCTCGTTTAACTATGCCCATTGGGTTAAAAGGCCGTTAATAAATAAATTTTTTGAATATATCTTATTGCCGTTCAGGCATTTGCTTTAATATAATTTTTCTTGGCCTTAGTCTTGTCAGGAATTTTAAAGTATTACTTTTGCAACCTGATTACATTTGTATCCAACAAATTTTATAACATTTAAATTCTATTAAGCAATGGCAGAAAAATTAAGTTCAAAAGCCGCTATCGAGTTAGAAGACAAGTATGGCGCGCATAATTATCATCCTCTGGCAGTAGTTTTATCAAAAGGCGACGGGGCTAAGGTTTGGGATGTTGAAGGCAAAGAGTATTTTGATTTTCTTTCAGCCTATTCTGCTGTAAACCAAGGTCATTGTCATCCAAAAATTGTTGACGCCATGGTTGAGCAGGCAAAAACATTAACTCTTACATCGAGAGCATTTTATAGCGACGCTTTGGGCGTTTACGAGAAATTTATCACTGAATATTTTGGTTACGACAAGGTTCTGCCGATGAACACAGGTGCCGAAGGGGACGAGACCGCCCTTAAATTATGCCGCAGATGGGCCTATGACAAAAAGGGCATAGAAACTGACAAGGCTAAAATTATTGTTTGTGCCGACAACTTCCACGGACGGACTATTACAGTTATCTCAATGTCAACAGATCCTGAGTCAAAAACCGGTTTTGGGCCATATACACCTGGTTTTGTAGTTATTCCATACAACGATCTTGACGCTCTCGGAAAAGAACTTGAAGACCCCAATGTTGCCGGGTTCCTTGTTGAGCCTATTCAGGGCGAGGCAGGGGTGGTAGTGCCCCATGAAGGATACCTGAGGAAAGCCTTCGGGATGTGCAAAGAAAAAAACGTTCTTTTTATTGCCGACGAAGTTCAAACAGGGATTGCGCGCACCGGTAAACTGCTGGCATGCGACCATGAAGGTGTACGTCCTGATGTCCTAATTTTAGGGAAAGCCCTTTCAGGCGGGGTTTATCCTGTTTCTGCCGTTCTTGCCGACGATGAAGTAATGCTAACCATAAAACCCGGGCAGCACGGTTCCACTTTTGGCGGAAACCCGGTTGCGGCAAAGGTTGCCATTGCGGCCCTCGAAGTCGTTAAAGAGGAAGACCTTGCTGCAAGAGCGCAAAAAATGGGTGAGCTTTTCAGGTCGGAAATAGAAAAAATCGACTCTGAAATGATTGAGCTCGTAAGGGGCAAAGGCTTATTGAACGCCGTTGTCATAAGGCCTAAAAATGGCAAAACAGCAATGGACGTCTGTATAAAAATGGCTGAAAACGGTTTGTTGGCAAAGCCAACACACGATCATATCATAAGATTTGCCCCGCCTTTGGTTATTAGCGAAGAACAGTTGATGGAGGCTGTCGCCATTATCAAGGAGACGATATTGTCATTCGAATAAAAACAACTCTTGAATCAGTAAAAAAGCCTTTTCGTTCCGGAAAGGTTTTTTTTATGCCTATTTGCAAATAGGACAAAAGAAAAAGTCCTTCCGGGAGGAAGGACTTTTTCACTTATTAACCTAAAAACCCTCTAATGAGGGATAACCCAAAAAATTAACCTGCTATAGTTAATTGTTCGTAGAGAACACTGCAAATATAATACAATTAGGTATGACAATGCAAGAATTATTGAAAAAAAATTGTTAAAAAATGATTAAATCAAGCAACCAATAAGTTAGTTGTTAGTTTTCAGGCAGATACACGAACAAACTGAAATTAACTTTGCTGTATTTACGCCTTTCGAGAAAGTATTTATGCTCACTAAAGTCAATTTCGGCTGGGTGCTCAACGATTAAAATTCCATTTTTGTTGAGCAAGCTGTTATAAAATATCAAATCAACGAGCTCATCAAAGTTCGGTATCGAATAAGGGGGGTCCGCAAATATCAAGTCGTAGGCTTTCTTGTTCGTCTTTAAAAACCTAAAAACATCGGCACGGATGACCTTGTGGTTCCCCATTTGAAATTTCCCGGAAGTCTCCTTTATGAACCGGAAACAATTATTGTTCATCTCAACGGAAGTAAGGTCGTTGCTACCGCGCGAAAGGAACTCATAAGATATAGAACCGGTGCCGGAAAACAAATCCAATATACTTTTGTCGTTAAAACTTATTCTGTTAGCTAAAATATTAAAAAGGCTTTCCTTTGCCAGGTCGGTGGTTGGCCTGACCGGCAGATTCTTGGGCGCTTTTATTAATCTCCTTCCATATTTACCGCTTATTATTCGCATTGAACGGAATTGAAAAGCGGATAAAAGGTATGCGGCTTTAATTCATCAAGAATATATGAATATGCAAGGTTTTCATTCCTTTCGACAAAACTATAATTACGGATATACTGATTGATCATATCATAAATATTCATCCCTTTATCGATATCGCCCATCAAGACAAGCTTGACATCCTCAGGGTTTAAGTTTAAGTTCTCTATGGCCGAAAGCAGGAAATAAACAAAATCCTCTTTAGTCCTGAAGTCAAAATTATTGTAATAATTCAACTTGTTTGCTTTAAGGTTGGCCAAATCAAAGCTGTTTTCCCTCAGGTTGACAAAAAGTGTTTTTTCGTCAGTGTTGTTCTTGTAGTTAATCAGCAGCCCTTCGATAAAAACAGTAGAAAAATGCCGCAACTTGGCATTGGGCCAGAATTCCTTTACTTTCTCGGCAACGGGGTTTGCCATATAATAAATGTTGTTTGCCGAGGCTGTGGGCATTTCATCGAACAATATACGCGAGTTCTCCCTAAAAGGCTGGTTGAACCCCAGGTATAAGCTCTTCTTATCTTTATCGAAAAGCACTTTTGGGATCAAGGTGCCATATCGGTTTTGATATGAGAGAATAAATTTTTTGTAAGGAAAGGCAAACCACGGTTTCTCGTTCAGGATCAAATCCATTTGGGATGGAATCTTGCTCTCATCCCCCAGATCGCTGAAACTATATGCTTCCAGGCCTATGAATTTATTTCTGTCGTCGGAAAAGACAGAAAAAACAAGCCCATACAAGCTAAGCTGCATGGACATTGAGTAACTCTTTGTCTGCGACTCCCTGAACGATTTATCAATCAGGCTGATATATGGTTTGATCCTAAGAGGCATGGGGCAAGGTCACTCCCAGTTCCCGTCAGTAGAAGGCTCCGTCATCGAGCCCACTTTCAAGCCTGGGTATCTGTCAATATCCTCTTTGGTTGAAACAAGGTTTATGATAGCCTGCTCGTCCATGCCTTTAAGGAAGGTCTTATAATGGGCCTTGGCCTCAAAAACCGCTACCTCAACACCGCCCCTGTCTATGCTTCCCGCATTTAGTTCAAAGTGCTTGCCACCGGAAAACGGGATGTTGCCCAATGAGCCAACATTAAAATCAGCCCTGTTCTTAAACAACGAATCCAAGACACTGACAAATCCAACGGTATCGCTGATCGTTTTCACAAATGTGGTATCATCCGGGTCGGGAATAATCTTAATTACCGGGATCTCGCCGGTTTTGATAAATGCCATCAAGCTGTCGAAGGAAGCCGTATAAGCACCGTTTTCATGCTTATAAAAATATTCAACGCTTCGGATGTCCTTAAGGTGCTGAACTACCTTAGACTCGCGCGCTTTCATTTCCTGCTTAAATTTTACAGGCTCCATAATACTGTCATAAACATACCAACCAAGGGCAAGTATTATAACCAATAAAACTAACTGAATAACTATCTTCATGATGTCTTAAAATTTAATTCGACAAATTTATAATTTTTTTGCAGCGACCGTTTTTTATAATCAATAAATCTTTTCAACTACTAAAAAAACAGATGCCGTAAAAGTACAATTTCATTTTAAATCAAAATCGCTTTCTTTAAACAAATATCAAACCAAAGATATTCATGGTTTTATTTCCGTATAATCAGGGATGTCATTTAAGAACTCTATTTTCTTATCTTTATAATCAACTCTACAACAGTAACTTGTGATGCCATTGCTAACTATTAGATATTTTACTTTTAAAATTATGTTATAAACCGAGACTTGTTCGAACACGCTTTGCCTTATCTTTACCGACGAGGATTTAAACTCCATCAGCACCAACGGGCTTCCGTTATTGTTATATGCCACGGCATCAAAGCGCTTCTGAAGCCCGTTTACCGTCAGCCCTTTTTCAACGGAGATCAATGATGCCGGAAAATGCTTTTTGCCTACAAGAAAACGCAAAAAATCCTGCCTCACCTTTTCCTCGGGGCTAAGCTTGACGTATTTTTTCCGAAACACGTCAAACACTTCCGTGCCCCCCGATAGTGATTTTCGTATCTTAAGTTTCGCATCCCTATTGTCAGGCATGTCAATAAAAATCGTTTTGGATGTATTTTTGTATTTCCTCAACATTGTCCGGAAGGCCGTAATAAATAACAAATAAAACAATTACCAAACCAAATATCAGGCTTACCAAAACAATTACTCCATAAATAGTGAAATATACAGCCAGGTTTTTCTGTGCCTTAATCAAGCTTGTTTTGTCGCCAACATTATAAGCAACGGAAATTTTGGTTCCTGTTTGATAGAGCAGCACCCCTATCCATATCGGCAACCAAGCGAATATAATCCCCACGATTGAAATTGCCAGAAAGACCCCGTAAATTATTCCCAGGACCCCTATTAATTTTATCCACGACCTGCTGTGAAACATGGGGTATGATATTTCTGCGATAAGCTTTTCTTCCGAAGTAGAATCTTCCATCTATATTTTTTAGGTAAAGATATGCAATTTGAACAAATAATTAATCTTACTTTTGTGAAAAAATATTCATGAAAAAACTTTTCCTAAATAAATATTTTCTTGTTGGCACGGGTTTCGTCATCTGGATGATTTTTGCCGACCAGGAAAGTATAGTTGTTCAGTATAAGCTAAGCAGGGAAATCAAAAGCCTGGAGCAGCAAAAACAGTTTTACCTGGAGGAAATCGAGAAAAACAAATCTTCGCTTGATGTTTTAACGAACGACACCGCCAGCCTGGAAAAGTTCGCCCGCGAGAACTATTATATGAAAAAGGACAACGAGGATATTTTTGTGGTAGTTGAAGAAGAGGGTGAGTAGTGGTTTAAGCAACTCTGTTTGCCGTGTATAATATAGAATGAATGAAAACAGTGATTATCTACATATCCAAACATGGAACTACTGAGAAAGTAGCAAGATTAATTGCCGACAAGCTTGATCCGGGCAAAACAGAACTGATAAACCTCGGCAAGGACAAAGTTGTTGGCATCGATGCTTTTGACAGAATAATAATAGGTGGCTCGATTCATATGGCCACTGTGCATAAAAAAACGAAAAAATTCTGCGAGGCGAACAACAGCACACTTTTGAAAAAAACATTGGGATTGTTCTTGTGCTGCATGGAGACTGGCGAAAAATCCATCGAGCAGTTTGAGGATGCATTCCCTGAAGACCTTCGTAGGCATGCATCAAGTACTTTACTACCGGGTTATGAATATAATTTAGATAAGATGAATTTTTTTGAGAGAATCCTTGTCAGGAAGATTTCAGGCTCCAAGGAAAGCATATCGAAGATCGACCATGACAAAATTGAAAGGTTCGTAAACGAACTGGGGAATTAGAGCAGTTGCGGCAATAATGGGCGATCCGCTTAAAAACCTTGATTTATCAGAAACCAAAAACGACATAGCGCCTACATTGGCACAAGGCACGAACACCCGACAAGGCCCGTGAGCAGGCATTTATACCGGATCCACGTCAAACTGTATCAAAACTGATTTATAAGCAGCAAGTTTCCTGTATTCGCCTAAACATTGCAAAAGTATTTTTTTCATTTCGGCCTGGCTTTTTCCTTTAGGGAGCTTGAGCAAGATTTGCTTTATAAAATAAAGCCTCACCCTGGCGACCATGGGAAATTCGGGGCCATAAACAAGATTGCCGAACTTGCTCTTGAGAATATTCCCAAAAACATCGGCTCCTTTATTGAGAACCTTGAAATCCTTATGCTTTATTTTAATATTTATCAAGCGGTAATAAGGAGGATAGCGGAATTTGCCCCTCTCTTCCAACTGGCTTTCGTACATCCCTTTATAATCGTTGAAGACGACATTCTTTATTATGGGATGCTCAGGGTTCCACGATTGCAGCACCACTTCGCCCTGCTTGCCTTTTCTCCCGGCCCTGCCGCTCACCTGCGCCATCATCTGGAAGCTTTTCTCATGAGCCCTGAAGTCGGGGAAGCTCAGCATGTTGTCAGTGCTCAAGACGCCTACTACATGAACGTTGTCGAAGTCGAGCCCCTTGGTAACCATTTGCGTCCCGGTAAGGATGTTCGTTTTTCTTTCCTCAAAGTCGCCGATGATTTTTTGAAAAGCATTTTTCTTGCGCGTTGAATCCAAGTCCATACGGGCAACTTTAGCGTCGGGGAAAAGCATCTCGAGATCCTCCTCGACTTTCTCGGTCCCAAAACCCATCATCCTTATGTCGTTGCTGCCGCAATCGTTGCATGAGGATGGGATAGATGTTGAATAACCGCAATAGTGGCATTTGAGCAACTCGCTGTTTTTGTGATAGGTAAGTGTTACGTCGCAATTTTTGCATTGCGGTATCCAATTGCACTGCATGCATTCGAGCCGCAGCGAGAAACCTCTACGGTTCTGAAATAAAATAGCCTGATGACCGTCTAACAAGGCCTTGCCTATTTTTGCCATCAGCACCGATGAGAAATTCGATCTGAGCGTTTTGCGCCGCCGCTCCCCTTTCATGTCAACAACAGTTATAAGCGGCATTTCAATACCTCCGAAACGCTGAGTGAGCACAGCATAGCCGTACTTTCCGTTCATGGCGTTAAAATAACTCTCTATGGAAGGCGTAGCGGAGCCCAATACTACTTTGGCCCTATGCAAACGAGCAAGGTAAATTGCCGTGTCGCGGGCGTTGTAGCGAGGTGCGGGATCAAATTGCTTATAGGACGAATCATGCTCCTCGTCAATGATAATTAATCCTAAATTACTGTATGGCAGGAACATGGCCGAACGGGGGCCAAGTATAATATCGTATCTTTCCTTGTTTTTATCGGCATCGACGCCAATAATATTGCGCCATACCTCAGCCCTTTCGTTGGGATTGTAACGCGAGTGATAAACGCCAACCCTTTTACCGAAATACTTTTGAAGGCGATGGATTATATGCGTCGTCAAGGCGATTTCCGGCAGCAGATAGAGTATTTGTTTGCCTTGGTCAAGGGCATTTTGAATAAGCTTTATAAAGATCTCCGTTTTCCCCGATGATGTTACGCCATGCAATAAAACCACGTCGTGTTTCTCGAAATCGAGATTGATTTTCACGAAAGCCTCTTTTTGATGGCTGCTTAGGCTTATGTCGCCGCTGGCGGAATCAGCTGCTTTAAAGTCGAGACGGCTGATTATTTTACTTTCCGAGCGAAAAACCTTCTTTCCAACAAGGGAGTTCAGGGCAGGAAGCCCAGCATTTGCCAGCCTCAAGAATTCCTTTTGTTTTATTTCAAACTCCCTGTTATCGGGATATGACGACAAGCGGAGGAAAGTCATCAGGAGCTCCAGCTGCTTGAATGAGCGGCTGCTTAGCGAATCCATCAAGTCTTTCATTTTTTCCTCATCCTCGTAGAACGATTCATCAAGCCTGACGTATTTTTCTTCTTTAGCCCTAAAACCATCCTTGAGCTCCTCTTCCATAAAAACATAGTTCTTGTCTATCATCTTTTTTAGAAGGGGCAGCACGTTTTGAAAGCCCAGGAGTTTGGATATCTCGCCTACGGCAAGTCGTTTTTTCGCAAGCAATGCCTCGGTAAGCCTAAATTCATGCTCGTCGAGGACATTGATATCAGGCTTGAAACCGGGAGATAGCCTTACATTGCTTTCGCTGGCAAGCTTCATGGCCGAAGGCAGGGCGGCATTCATGACCTCACCCTCGGTACATAGGTAATATGAAGCTATCCAATTCCAGAATTTAAACTGGATCTCGTTGCTGACGGCCTTTTCGTCGAGAAGGTGGAGTATGTATTTAGGGACATGATCGGGGACGTTTTCGTGCAGCCTTTTTATCAATCCCGAATATATTTTCTTCCTGCCAAACTGAACGGCAACCCTTTGCCCCACCATGACGAATTCGTTCAGCTGATAAGGAATGCGATAGGTGAATACGCCTTTAACGGGCAAAGGCAGCAAAATATCGGCAAAAAGGGTCTTCCGTTCCATCAAGGCAAAAGTAGTTAAAAGGTGAGATTATGCAATCTGCATCATTCGGCAGCGATATCATGGGTGTTCGCAAGCCGCGGCGCAAGCTTCTATCATAAACGGAACAAGGCGTCCCGATTACTTCTGCATGGGCGTGCTCTAATAATAGCTTGAAGAAAAAGTTGTAACAATGGCAAAAGAAATTAGGACAAGCCCGCGCTTCCCCCTCAAAACGCTTTATGTAACCTGGGCACAAAAGAGCACTGCGCTGCACCTGCTATTCAGGGCGCTTAACCGCTTCGAAAATCGAAAATCGTTGATCGGCTTTCGGGGTTTGGGGTTCGGCGTTCGGCGTTCGGGGTTCGGGGTTTGGGGTTTGGGGTTTGGGGTTTGGG
>JAADIS010000062.1 GCA_013151215.1 Chlorobiota bacterium
AGTTAACCACATTTAATATTCAATTTTAAAATGCCCACAACAAAAGTACTTATAACCGTTAAAACGTATCCCACTATATCAGGAAAATACGAAGAATTAGTTTGTACAGCCGGATTCACGGAGGATGGAAAATGGATTAGAATCTACCCTATCCCATTTAGGAAAATAGCCTATGATCAACAGTATAAAAAATATGAATGGATTGAACTAAACCTTGTTAAAAACAAAAGTGATTTTAGACCTGAAAGTTATCGTCCATATTCATTCGATAGTGAGATAGTTAGAGGCAGTTTTGTGGACACAAAAAACTACTGGTCAAAACGAAAGGAAATAGTACTGACAAAAGTGTATAACAACATGAATACATTAATAGGCGAGGCAAAAGACAAGAATGTCTGTACTTCACTGGCAGTTTTCCGTCCATCAGAAATTATTGAATTTAATGCTACTGAAGTTGAAAGAGAATGGGACAGGAAAAAAATAGAGAAAATTAAATCTGCCCGGGAGCAAGGTAATATGTTTGAATTTCCAGAAGACCCATTTGATGTAGTTGATAAATTACCTTATAAATTCACCTATACTTTTAAAGATGTTGAAGGAAAAGTTAGTAAAATGATGATCGAAGATTGGGAGATAGGAGCACTTTATTGGAATTTGATAAAAAAGCATAAAGGTGATGAGGCCAAGGCAATTGCAGATGTAAAGAAGAAATATTTTAATGATTTCGCCATAACAAAAGATTTATACTTGTTTTTGGGGACTTCGCAAATCCATCATTATGTTTCTCGTAATCCATTTATGATAATTGGGACTTTTCACCCTAAAAAGGACATGCAATTAAAACTTCTGTAGAATGTGTGCAATACCCGTATTGCTATATTTTATATCGAGCAAAGAAATTAAAAAGCTGGCCTCGGTCCACCAATAGTGGGCAGAGGCCAGCTTTTTTTCAATGTTTTGTTTCTTAATTTAAAACCTTGGCATTCTCCAGTATAACAGGATAAAAATAACCTGCCCCGAAGTCTTTGTCGGTCGCGACAACGCCCTCGAAAGTTACGGTAGCAGTAGCACCTTTGTTTACTATTTCACTGCTTGTAACGGTCAGGTCGAAATTGCCCTCGAAATCAGTCCCGTCCTGAAGATGAAACCAGTTGGTGTTCATGATTTCCAGGTTCACTTTGGTGACTTTTCCGGAAATCTTAATTTTCTTGCCACTATATTTTGCCTTGTTCGCGAACAGTTCGGCAATTGTAATTCCGCCCTCAACGGTTTCCACTTTGATTTCTTCTTTAACAATTTCGGGTTTTTGCGGTGTCTTGCCCATCATAGGGCTTACCGCAGCGGCATTTGCCGCCTTTGGTGTCAGGCTGACATCCTGAACAAAGAATACCGAGGCAAAATCATGGTCAAGCTCCTTGCTGTGAAAATCGAACATTTCGGTTCCCTGGTTGAAATACAAAGTCTGCCCCTCGCTCACATCTATCCTGTTCACGGCTATCCAGTTCTCTACATTGCCCTCTTTAACAAGGCAATAAGTATATGACGAAGTTTGCAAAACTTCCTTGACAACCCCCTGGTTGCTATAGTCGGAAACTACTTTTGTTGTTTGTTGGCTGGTGTTGTCGCATGATGCCAATGCAAGCAGCGCAACAATCGATATTAAACTGATTAATTGTTTCATCTTCGAGATAATATTAATTAAAAATTCATTTTTTTCGGCTTCAAAGATAAGTAATTGCGTGAATAAGCATGCAATGATATTTGTCAATTAAAAGATGTTGAAATCGTTTGTTTCGAGTCTTGTGATTGTGGTTTTTCTATGTGCTGAGGTTTGCCGAATTTGAGAAATACCTGTAAATTGCCTATCCCTAAGGGAACAACAAAGCCCCATTCCCAAATGGTCATGAGGCTTTTTGTTGCCCAACCAGGCCTCGAACCTGGAGTCTTCCCGGTCAAACCGGGATGTGTTGCCTATTACACTATCGGGCAATAATTGATGAGGCAAAGATAAGAAGAGATTTGAATCTGATGCTCGGTTCTCGGGTTTTTTTGCTGAAAATAATTTATGCTGTTTTCTGTAAATGTTTTATCCCTGGCGGGATAAGGTATTCTACATATAAATATATTGAGGATTTAATTTTTGCGCCCCCTAATCCCCAAGCTCTAATGATTAAAAGGCCGCTCAAGCTCGTTGTCGATCAGGGCCGATATTTTTTTTAGTTCATGGAACTCCATCTGCAACAGCGAGAGCTCGGCTTCGTCGGAAGCGGTTTTCATGTCCTCGCTGATTTTGCGGAGCTTGCGGGCTACGTGTTTCGACTTTAGCGAAAGAACCGTTGACATTACATAATCTTTAAGTATTTCCTTGCCCGACCTTACGAATATCTTGTTCTTTTCCCAGTTGTTGCTCAGTTCGTATTGATCGGTGATAAGGTTGATGACGGTTTCGGAAATTTGTGAATCAGGATGGTTTATGAACGCTTGTTGCCTATAATCGTAACCCGTTTCAAGTTTTCGTAATTCATCAAGGATCTTGTTGAAATCCCCGTCGTCGAATTTAATGGCATCGTTGTCCAGTTCGTCAAGCACAAAATCAATCACGTTGAACTGCTCGCTCTCTTCCTCGTCAAGCTTGAGCAGGAACGAATCGGAGCCATAAAGCAGCATCAGTTTTATAACTTCCTCTTCCAGGGGCTTTAGTTCCAAGGGGTCGAAACGCAATTGTTCGCCGCGGGAGGCCATTTCCTCCGTAATCTTAACGCCCGAGACATCAGGGATGCGGCTTTGTTTGCCGAGCTTTTGTCTTAAAACCTTGTTCAGCTGGTTCATAAGGGTTTGTTCCGGCACCTTCATTATGGTGCTGCATTCCTGTATGAACACAGTGCGGCCTATGCCGTCGGGGATGTGCGAAATTGTTTGAACGATCTCCTTGATCAATTTTGTCCTTGCATTTGGGTCGCCCTTTGTCTCGCCCAGCAAGAGGTTGGTTTTAAAACCGATAAAATCCTTGGCTTGTTTGGTAATATATTCCTCTATCTCGCTGGTGCGATGCGATCTGGCAAACGAATCAGGGTCTTCCCCCTCGGGGAACAGGACGATTTTTACGTTCATCCCTTGCGCTAAGATAAGGTCGATGCCCCGAAAGGATGCTTTTATCCCTGCCGGGTCGCCATCGTAAAGTATGGTTATATTTGGGGTAAACCTCTTGATTAGCTTGATTTGATCTACGGTCAATGATGTTCCCGAAGAGGCTACCACGTTCAATATCCCGTTTTGATGCAGCGAAATAACATCTGTATAGCCTTCGACCAGATAACAGTTGTCCAGCTTGACCATCTCGGCCCTGGCAAAATAAATTCCGTATAAAACTTTGCTTTTAAGATAAATTTCCGATTCGGGGGAATTCAAATATTTGGCCGCTGTTTTAGTGGTGCTCAATATTCTCCCGCCAAAGCCGATGACCTTGCCCGTAAGGTTATGGATAGGGAACATAACCCTGCCTTTAAACCTGTCGATAAGGCGTTCGTCTTTTTCAATCCCGAGGCCTGTTTTTACGATAACGGCTTTTTTATAACCGTTTTTTTCGGCGTAATCGGAATAATCGTTCCAACTATCCATTGCATATCCAAGCTCAAATTTGGCAATTGTGGATTCCAGGAACCCTCTTTCCTTCAGATAGCTCAGCCCTATGGTCTTGCCCTCGCTGCTCTCGAAAAGATTGTTTTTGAAATATTTGCTGATAAAACCATTTAGGGCGAACATCGACTCTTTTTCGTCGAGCTCCTGTTGCCTTTCGGGGCTCATCTGCTCTTCCTCTATTTCTATATTATATTTTTTGGCCAGCCACTTTAGCGCTTCCGGATATGAATAATGCTCATGTTCCATAACAAACTTAACCGGGTTGCCGGCCTTTCCGCAGCCAAAGCATTTGTAAATCCCCTTTGAGGGGGAAACAGAGAACGAAGGTGTTTTTTCGTCGTGGAACGGACACAGCCCCAGATAATTGGCGCCCCTTTTCTTCAAGCTCACAAAATCGCCGACAACTTCTTCGACCCTGGCAGTCTCGAAAATAGTTTGTATGGTTTCCGGTTTTATCAAAATCGAATAATTTTAGCCGGCTAAGTTAAAGAGTATTTTTTTATGAAGCCCGTGCAAGATGGGTTTTTGACATAAAAAAAAGAGCGGTCCGGGGAGGACCGCTACCAAAAACCAACAATTATGAAAATAAGCAGAATCTTGATTCCCGGAGTTTGGGATGCCGGGAAAAGAATTTTACCTTTAAATTCATTGCAAATATAAATTAAGTTGAAACGCTTAAAAGTTAAGTAAGATTAAGAAGTGTTAATAAATGTTAATTGCTGTAAATCAATACGTTGAAGTGTTAATTTAGCTAAATGTTTAAGTGGTCGCAAAGCCTAATAATTATAATTGTCAGCATGGCAACCATAGGACTGATGCTAATTCAGGCCTATTGGATAAGGGATGCCATAAAAGTAAAGCAGGCGGTTTTTTTTCGGGATGTGCAACAGTCTATGGGACAAGTTGTTTTAAACCTCGACAGGATCAGGATAGAGGAAAGGCTCAACAAGCAAAGAAAGAATTATCTGCAGCAAAGAAACCTGAAAATTATTCGCGACTCATTAAACCGCTTGCTTTTTAAGGGGCTTGAAAACATCCACTCACAAACCGATATCGATATCCTGCTGCAATCGACCAACAAGGCGAACAGGGCCCTCTCGCAATTAAACTTCAGTTTTTCGGATGTTGACGACGCCAGTTATCTGCTAAACAAGAAAGAGCTCATCAATACTCAGATAAAGTCGGCCTTGGCTGAGGAAAACATCAATATCGACTTCGAGTTCGGCATTTACAGCCCTGCCACCAGGTCGATGATATTGCAAAAAACCGGTAAATACCCCGACCAGCTTTTAAACGAAAGCTATGTTTACGATTTGTCGCCGCTGGGGCCTGCATTCGGCTTCCCGAACAAATTATTGATATACTTCCCGAACGAAAAAAGATATGTTCTATATCAGTTATGGTTGATGCTCTTTATCTCGATCGTCCTCTTTATTGTTATTATTCTGTCGTTTTATTTTAGCATTGCTACTATTAACAAGCAAAAGAAACTCTCGGTAATGAAAAACGATTTCATCAATAATATGACCCATGAGTTCAAAACCCCTATTTCAACAATATCGCTTGCCTGCGAGGCTTTGAAAGATGACGACATTAAAAAATCGGAGGGTTTGTACGACAATTATATAGGCGTTATCAGCACCGAGAACAAAAGGCTGGGAAGCATGGCCGAGCAGATTCTGCAGACCGCGGTGATGGATAAGGGGCAGTTGAAATTAAAACTTGCGCAACTGAACGTTCATGAAATCATCGAAAAAGCCATTAACAGCAAAAGCATACAGATAAAGAACAAAAACGGGCATCTCAGCACCAAGCTGCTTGCTCACGACCTAATGGTGACAGGAGACAAGATCCATCTCACCAACGTGATAATAAACCTGCTCGACAACGCCATAAAGTATAATGTTTCCAAACCTGAGATATTGATAAACACGACCAACAAAAACGGGAGCATCCTAATCAATATCAAAGATAACGGAATTGGTATCAGCAGTTCCGACCAAAAGAAGATTTTCGACAAACTATACCGCGTTCCAATGGGGAACGTACATAATTTCAAGGGTTTCGGCCTTGGCCTGAGTTACGTAAAAGCAATAATTGAAATGCATGAAGGTAATGTCAGCGTTGACTCCGAACCCGGAAAAGGTAGTATATTTACAATTAAATTACCAACAAATAATTAAATCATGAAAGAAAAGAACACAATTTTATTGGCTGAGGACGACCAAAACCTAGGCGGGATACTCAAATCCTATCTTGAGGCAAAAGGATATACGACAAACTTGAGCGTTGACGGGAAGGAGGCTCTTGAGAATTTTAAAAGAGGCGATTTCAATTTCTGCATATTCGATGTCATGATGCCCGTAATGGACGGATTTACGCTTGCCAAGGAAATAAGGAAAATAGATAAGCATATCCCTATCTTGTTTTTAACCGCCAAAGCGATGCAGGAGGACAAGATCGCCGGTTTTGAAGTTGGTGCCGACGACTATCTCACCAAGCCTTTCAGCATGGAAGAGCTGCTTTTGCGTATTAAGGCAATCCTTAGAAGGTATAACGAGGCCAACGAGAACAAGCCTGAGAACAGTATTTTTGAGTTCGGGTCCTATACTTTCGATTATAACCGACAAATACTGGCCTTTAACGGAAAAGATCAAAAGCTCACTTCAAAAGAGGCCGAATTGTTGAAGTTATTATGCGAGAACCTCAACAATGTGCTTGACCGCTCGGTTGCCCTAAACAAGATTTGGTACGACGACAGTTATTTCAATGCCCGGTCAATGGACGTTTATATTACGAAATTGAGAAAGTACTTAAAAGAAGACGATTCGGTCAACCTAATTAACGTACATGGCGTAGGGTTTAAATTAGTGGTTAGTTGACAAGCACTTAGGCAATTGCTTCAGGAGACCCGGTATTCAAAAGGAATATTTTTTGTTAATTAAATAACATTAAATGAGCCTATATTTTTAATTATTGATACATTTGCCCCCTTAAATTTTTTTATACCTATGAAGGATTTCATTTCAATGAACCCGAATCCGGTGGTTCAGTATTTAAATAAACCGGCTGCGGAGTTTACCAAGCAGGATTTGATAAGATATATTGAAGACAATGATATAGAGATGGTTAACTTTAAATATTCGGCTTGGGACGGAAGGTTGAAGACCTTGAACTTCATTATCGGCAGCATCAGCCATCTTGACAATATCTTAACTGCCGGCGAACGCGTTGACGGCAGCAGCCTGTTTCCTTTTATTGAGGCCGGATCCAGCGACTTATATGTCATCCCGAGATATAAAACCGCTTTTGTGGATCCTTTTTCCGAGATCCCCGCCTTAAATATTCTTTGTTCTTATTACGACCGAAACGGCAAGCCTTTTGACGGCGCACCTGAAAACATTCTTAAAAAAGCGCATCAGTCGTTTTTTGATTCCACAGGTTTTTGTTTCGAGACCATGGGCGAACTGGAATATTATATTATCAGCCGGGACGAAGGCTTGTTTCAGGCCGAAGACCAGAAAGCTTATCATGAGTCGTCGCCATTTTCAAAGTGGGGCGATTTCAGGGTAGAGGCCATGAAGCTTATCGCCGAATCGGGCGGGATGATAAAATACGGCCATTCGGAAGTAGGCAATTTCACGAAAAACGGACTTGTTTACGAGCAAAACGAAATCGAATTTCTTCCCACATCCGTTGAAGATTCCGCCGACCAGCTGGTAAAAGCCAAATGGATTGTCAGGACATTGGCGCTCCAATATGGCGTTACCGTTACTTTCGCCCCTAAAATTACCGTTGGCAAAGCCGGTAGCGGATTGCATATTCATACGCGCATAATGAAAGACGGCAAGAGCCGGATGATTGAAAACGGAGTGCTTAGCAGAACCGCCCGCACGGCCATTGCAGGTTATATGGAACTTGCCCCTTCACTTACGGCTTTTGGCAATATGAACCCCACTTCATATTTCCGCTTGGTGCCTCATCAGGAGGCCCCTACCAATATTTGCTGGGGCGACAGAAACCGCTCGGTGCTGGTAAGGGTTCCGTTGGGGTGGGCAACGCCGACAAATATGATCAAAGAGGTAAACCCTCAGGAAAAAGGTGGTTTAATCGACTTTTCCGACAAACAGACCGTTGAGTTCAGAAGCCCCGACGGCTCCGCCGATATTTATTTGCTCCTGGCAGGGTTGACAGTGGCTGCCAGGACCGGATTTGAAATGGACGATGCCATTGAAAAAGCCGAAAAAACCTATGTTGACATAAATATTTTCGACGAGGGCTTCAAGGACAAGCTTGACAGCCTGGAGCATCTGCCGGCTTCTTGTGTTGAATCGGCAAGCTTGCTTCTTGATCAGAAACACTTTTACACAAAGGATAATGTATTTCCCGAAGTGTTGATCGATATGCTTTCGGAACGCTTGAAAAACTTTAAGGACGAAGGTTTGATTTTCAAGATCCAGGACGACGACAAAAAGGTAATGGAACTTGTTGACCGGCATTTCAATTGTGGTTAAGAACCTCCATTCTTACTTCTTCTATCCTGTTTTGGCTTGCCTTTAAATTAAAATAGTGAACAAAAACCCTGGTATTTCTATTTTCTCCTTTTCCATGGGTATTTCCTCATAATTGCTGATGATTAAACCGCCAAGGGTTTCATACTCATCGGAATCGGGAAGGTTGAAGTTGTATTTTTCGTTTAAATAGTCAATCTCAAGGCGCGACGAGAAAACAAACTCGTTTTCAGATATCACTTTCTCACGGCTGTCGTCAATATCATATTCGTCCTCTATCTCACCAAATATCTCCTCTATAATATCCTCGATGGTAGCTATCCCGGAGGTTCCGCCAAACTCGTCGAGCACTACGGCTATGCTCTTTTTTGACTTTATGAGCTCGGTTAAAAGCTCATTGGCGGCCATGGTTTCCGGAAAAACATCTACGGGGCGCAATATGCTCTCGACAGAAACAGGGTTTACGAAAATGTCGCGGGCGTGCACATAACCGACGATATTGTCGATGGAGCCGCTATAAACCATTATCTTAGAGTGCCCGGTATCTATCAAAACGCCCAACAGCTTATCAATGCCGGTATTTAGATCTATTGCCTTTATGTCCGTCCTTGGAACCATGCACTCCCTGAGCTTCAGGTTTTTAAAGTCTATGGCGTTTCGGATCATCTGTATGTTCTGGCTGACTTCTAGAGCATCTTCGTCATCAACTTGGCCCTCCGGCCGGAAATTATCCACATAATCATTTAAATCCAATGACGTAAAACGATAAGGGTCAGGCGACAGCTGTATCCTGAAGATGTTTTTCAACAGTAATTCGGCCATGCCGATATAAATATAAATCAAGGGATAAAAGGCAAAATAAAACAGCCAGACGGGGATGGAGAAAAACTTTAAAATCCAATTGGGGTTGATGCGAAACAAAACTTTAGGTACGAACTCAGCGGTTATAAGTATCAAGAGCGTTGAAAAAACCGTTTGAAGCAGCAGTTGGGAGAATTCGGTTTCTATCGCATCGGGCAAGATATAAACAATGAAAGGCTGCAACAACTTGGCCATTGCGATACCATAGACCACCAGGGCTATATTGTTCCCCAGGAGCAAAGCACCGATAAACCTGGAAGGGTTTTTATAAAAAACCGATAGTACGCGCGCCGGGAGCAACTTGCGCTTTATGTCAAGTTCTTGTTTCAATCGGCTGGAGCTCACAAAAGCAATTTCCATTCCTGAGAAAAAGCCGGAGAGCAGCAACATAGAAACGATAATCAGAATTGTAGTGTCCATAATATTTCCGGCCTCAAAAATAGGAATATTCGCAGAGACTTAGACATTAAGAAGAAGAATAAGTGTTTAATGGTTGGTTTTTATAAAAAATAATTCTAATTTTGGGGGTTGTACGACTTTAAAACGTGCAAAACCGAATTAATTAGTATGGAAAATTTCATGATCATTGAAAGGTGTGATAGTTTGGGGCCGTTGAGATCCTTCAAGTTGGCCTATATTAAAATTCCAGGTTTCCATATAAATAACTGACGAAAATTAAATCTTTACGAATATGAGACGGATATTTATTTTAATGGCTTTTTTAAGTGTTGGATTACTGGGCAGCGCCCAAGTTTTTAACTGGGCCAACACTTTTGAAAGTGGGGGGAAAAGCTCAGTTTATCAAACCCTGGTTAACTCAAATGGTGATATTTATGTTGCAGGGCATTTTAGCGGCTCCACGGACTTTGATCCTGGAGACGGCACTTTAATCCTGACTTCGTATGGTAATACGGATGCTTATGTTGCAAAATTAAATGCCAATGGCAACATTTTATGGGCTAAACAGTTTGGAGGCACTGATGCCGATTACATAAGAGGTATGGATATTGATCCTTCCGGAAACATTTATTGTACCGGTTCGTTTTCTGGAACTGCCAATTTTGATCCCGGTAGCGAAAACGCTTATTATACAAGTTATGGAGGCGAGGACATGTTTATTGCAGAACTTGATGAGGATGGTAATTATTTATGGTCGGGGCATATGGGCAGCGCCCTGGATGACCATAGTGTAAGCATTAAAACAACAGTGTCCGGAAATATTTATATATCAGGATATTATATGGGCGTTGCTGATGTAAACCCAAGTGATACTGCCGAATTTTATTTAACAACAAACAACCAGGCCACTTTTGTGGAAAAATTAAATGTCGATCACGAATTATTATGGGCGAAAAGCATGGGCGGGGCAGCATTCGATTATTGTCAGTCCATGTGCCTCGACGAAAGTGAAAATATATATACATGCGGTATGTTTGGCGGGATAGGTGATTTTGACCCGGGTGATGGAGCCTTTTATCTATATGCTGTTGGCGACAGGGATATTTTTATAAGCAAGTTGAACTCTGATGGCGAATTTACCTGGGCTATCTCAATGGGCGGACCCGAAGGTGAGAGCGCCCAGAGCATAGCTTACGATGGAGATGGGAATGTTTACGTTTGTGGAAATTTTAAAGGTACTGTTGACTTTGACCCTGACACCTTAAATTATTATATGACTTCGTTTGGTGATAATGATATTTTTGTCGGTAAATTTGATGTCAATTCTAATTTATTGTGGGTCAAACAATTAGGCGGAGAGCTGGGCGACAGCCCCTATGCGCTTTCGCTCGACAATGAAGATAATGTTTATGTTACGGGCTTGTTTGAAGGCACAGCCGATTTTAATCCGGGAGCAGAAAACTACTACTTGACCTCGTTGGGCGATTATGATGCGTTTGTAAGTAAAATTAATACTAATGGCGATTTTGTTTGGGCGGCAGATATGGGCGGCACCCTGCTCGATCGCGGCTTGGCCATCACAAACACAGACGGAAACGAACTTTTCGTTGGTGGACTTTTTACTGGTCTTGCCGACTTCGACCCTAGCGATGATACTTTTTATTTAAACGGAACTGGCGAGTATAATTCATTCCTGACCAAATTGAATACTGACTTGCTCGGCACTCCGGATTTTATGGGCAATGAATATTCCATCTATCCAAACCCAACTCATTCAGCTATATACATTAAATTCCCGGCCAGCAAACCATCGGTAAATATAGCCGTTTTCAATATTCTTGGCAAAATGATCCTGGAACGGGATTACAATGAACAAAACCTTTTAAAACTTGATTTAAAGGGGGGGAAAGGCTTGTTTTTAGTTCAGGTAACAAAGATGGATGGCTCGGTTAAAACATTCAAGGTCATCAAACAATAGCGGTGTATCAAGTGTGTCATGTCGTTTATGCGGAAGTTGTTTCCCCCATGCGAAGCCCCTAAAGCATATTGGCCGTTTATAATTGAGTGTAACAGCACAGGCTGAGGCTAAAGGTCAGGTGTCCTACATGATTGAAATATACTTGAAGCTGCTTAGTTGGCAGTGTCTTCCTCAACATCGAAATAGGAATTCTTTATTCTATGGATTCTTCTTTTGCTGAAATCTTCCGTTGCCCACATGCTATCGCCGAATATTACTTTGTCGGGTGAGGTGATTTTTACAAAGCTATTGGTGTAAATGATTTTTTTGTTCCTGTCCCAAATAAGGTTTTCGGTATTAAGCTGCTCTTTGGTTTGCAGATTCCTTACTATAACATTATTTCTGGCTTCCAGGCGGCCCTTGTTCTTATAGTCTATGCCGTAATCAGCCTTTATAAAAGAACTTTTATTTCCCAAGGAATCGTAGAAGGTGATCTCAAAACCCCGGGGGAACTCGGAATATGAGTTTGCCCTTTCGGTATATCGATCCATTTGTCTGCTCCTCAACACAACTTGTTTCTGAGCATTGCTGGTTCGTAAATATTCGATATTAAAGGCCGAAACGTCCGGCAAGGTATCAACCCTTGCTATTTCCTGAACCTCGGCAATAGGGTTTTCACATGAAAAAAGCATCACCATGGGAACAACCATAATAATGCTTTTTATATGTGCAAGATTCATTTTAGATTCCTATTTTGCCGCCCTGATAACAGTTAGCTCGTTTATCCAGCATCCAACAGTATAAGTGTCGCCTTCTTTCAAAGCATGGAAAAACAACACTTCGGTAGGAGGGAAATGCGCAGTATATGACTTGATTCTTTTGTTCATGGCATCAGCCAGGCTGGGATCAACTTTTTTTGCCTTTTTGTATTTGTCAACGGCAGCCCAATAGGCAACTTTTTTGGTGAGGTCGTCAGTACCGCAATCTTTGGCGGAGGCAGCATACATATCACCTATCAAGATATAAGGGTTGCCGTCTTCCGGGTTTATTTTAGCTGCTTCGAGAGCCATGTTCCTGGCGCGCGCATAATTTCCTGTGGCACGATATATCTCTGCCAGGAAAATATAAGCGCTCTCCACTTTTTCCTGATTTTCCATTGTAATGGCTTCCTGCATATATGGAACGGCATCTTTATAGCGCTTTTGGATCAAGAGCATCTTGCCGATTAAATAAGCGCTCTCGGGCGAAGGATCAAGCTTGTGGAGGTTTACCGAGGCCTCGAAAAACAAAGGGTCTTCCTGACATTTCTTCTTGTCCAGGATGGCCGTGATCTTTTTAAGCAGCTCAATGTTGTTTGGCTCTAGATCAAACTTTTGTTGATAAACCCTTACTAAATCGTTACACTTGGCAAAAGGCTCGAACGTATTGTCGATGTTTCCCTTGACGTTGAGCCATTCCTCAACTTTTTTATTATTTCCCTTATCAGTATAATATTTAATGTTTATATCGATATAACCCATGAGGTCATCGTAAACATCCACGATAACAGCAGTGTCGATCTTGCCCTTTTGGGCCATTTTTGTTGTTGCCCTGAAATAGTAAACAAACACGGCCGACTTTGATTTTGCTTTTTTCAACTCCACCGATTCCTTCAATATTGCATACACCTCATCGATCCTGTCGGGGCTGACCTTGTACAAATCAGTACCTTTATAACCAAGTATCTTGCCCTTTTGGGAGCCGTGCTTGTCGTTGGGGAACAGTTTTATCCGGGTGTCATAAATCAACATCAGGCTATCGATAAGAGCCGCCTTAACCTCTTTTACGGATTCTTTCCTGATTTTATAATTATATATCTTGGCTCCGTCCAGATAAATGTTCTGGCTGGACCTGGGACAGTTCTCAAAAACCCATCTCCATGGTCTTTGGGCATCTTCGACAGCCGAGTTCTTATAATGGCTTTGTTTCCACTGCTTATAAAACTCCCTGTATAATGATAAGTTCATTATGCAATTTACACTATCAGCCCCATATTTTTTACCATTATCTTTCTGTGGCAAGTTGGTTTCTGCTCCTCCTGCGAACAGTGATAGCGAAAACAAAAAGCTTATAAAAAATATTGCCGGTTTAAAATTCATGATTTATATGTTTATTAATTATACTTTCTTTTATAGAACCAATGCTCCTGAATGCTTACGCCAAAGTTAACATTAAAAAAGTTCTCTTGTATCAAATTATCTTTTAAAGTTCCCCTGCGCCCTACTTCAAGACCCAAATCGAGAGTGGTTTTCGACTTTTTGATCGGGAAACTTACACCAAAACTTATACCAAACTCGTCAATCTGGCGTCCGTTTACCTTTAGGTACGATTGTTCGTACCTTGCTCCAGCCCTATAGGTTACCCTCTTGAACAAAGATGAGATATTAGTGTGATCCGGTGTGAACTGGCCGCCAAGCGCAATGCGCAAGGTGTTTTGCAAGGTGTCGGGGACGCCGAAAAACGAAAATTCGGACCACTGTTGCCATTCTACATCCGCACCGAGCAACCATGACCCGGGTCTTTTGTAAACAGCACCGAAACCCAGCCTCGCCGGTATAACCATATTGCCTTTAACATCAGGTTTGTACTCTATCGTATCCTTTGTTTCTTCAACAACGTCGTAATAACCCCCTGTTATCGTGCTCGATATATAATTGTTGACGGCACCGACATTGAACTGGTTGGCATAAATAGCCCCAAGAGTAAACAAGTCGTTGTTTTTCAGATGAATGTCGTATTGCAGGCCATAATCGAAAATAAACCCGCTCGCCCTTGTGTTCGATTCCACTTTGGTCCCGTAAATGTTCAACGAATCCAAAAACAGCACCTTCGACGAACGGTTACCGTTTCCGAAAATATATGAGGCATCCACGCCAAACCTTAAATTTTCCCCAAGGTTAAAGGCATTGCCCCAGTTTACCCTGTTTATTCCCCCCTCGCCCTCCAGTTGGTTTAGAATATCCGAAAATTCATATTGGCTCATATCAATGGTTATATCAATGTTATAACCTATCTCACTAAAAGGCATTAAGCCAAAGGATGTTTTCCACCACTTGCTAATAGGAAATCCCAGCAAGATATAACTTAATGTGGCCCTGTTGGAATTCTCGGAGAATTGATCGGTTCGCAGGTTAGTGAAATCCGCGATAATCCCGGTTTCAAAAACGATGGAAGTGGAATCAAAAAGACCGTAAGAAGCCGGATTGCCGGGATTGACCATTGTCGGGTCGCTCATCCCAATGGAAATCCCGCCCATACCCCTAAGACTGGCATTTACATTCTTGCCGTGCAACTCGCCTAGGCCAAAACGCGAATATGGGGAGTTGATCTTACTCTGCGAGTAGGACATACCGCTAAAAACCACGGCTATAAACACAAAAACTAGTTTAATTTCTCTCATTAAAATCTAATATTCCCTTTAATCCATCCAAAACTAAAAATGGGGCTGCAAATGTCTTATATTTAAATAACTTATCAAAATATTTGTGGTCGCCTCCCGTAATTATTGTTTCCAACTGATTATTGTTTGATTTAAAACTATTTATAAAACCGTTTATCTCACCTGACAAACCATTTATTACACCTGATAATATTGAGCCATCAGTAGTGTCCCCGATTAGGTCGGGCATTTCAAATCCCTTAAGCTCAACAACCGGCAGCCTGCCGGTAAACTTATTCAATGCCTTAAAGCGCATTCTTAAGCCCGGGCTTATTGCGCCGCCTAAATATTCGTTGTTGTTATTTATGAAATCGTAGGTAATGCATGTCCCTGCATCGATGACCAATACGTTTCTGCCGGGAAATATCCTTGAAGCACCAACCACGGCGGCTATCCTGTCCCTGCCCAATGTTTGCTTGCTCGAATATTTGTTGTTTATGGGCAAAGGAGTATCATAGTCGAGGCTCATCAAGCTTGCTTCCTTCGACATAAGATCCATCAGTTCGCCATCACCATTCCTCACGCTGGAAACAATAACGGACTCTATAATGTATTCTTCATCTAACCGAAGAAAGTCGTTGGGCTTAAAATGGCTTACGGAAGTATGGAAAACCATATTATCACGGTCATAAACGGCTAGTTTATAGAGGGTGTTGCCTATGTCTAATATCAGTCTCATCTTATGAAATATGTGCAAAAGTACATTTATGCTTTTGGCGGCGCATATTTTTTAAGATTTTTTTTGACAAATTAAAAATTTAATTAATTTTGCCGCTCCATTTACGGATGGTACCATAGCTCAGTTGGTAGAGCAACGGACTGAAAATCCGTGTGTCCCTGGTTCAATTCCAGGTGGTACCACTGAAAAGTATGGCTAAACCCCCTGATAATCATTGATTACCAGGGGTTTTTTATTGAAAATGTTTAATGTTTTACCTGTTTTGCTTTGCAACCTGAAACAGCACTTCAACTCCACATTATGCTGAAAATTTTTAAATCAGCCCAAACTCACAAGTGTTTTGAATGGATACTGTTACGCCACGGATTTTCTTAAGTTTTATAGCAATCCCAATTAAATAATTGTTTATTTTGCTGCACTTTTAAGCAACAAGCGAATGCACTAAAAAAAACGCTTTCGGAATAGGATATTTGTACCCAACTCATTAGTCCTGCATTGCTGGAGTACAAGTCCACCTAATTAATAATCGAAACTTATAAATCGTAGGATAAACCAGCAGAAAAATTATACGGTATCCCCTTGTATATCAGGGCATTATTTATCTCCACGAAAAAGTTAAAATCCCTCACTTGGTATTTAAACCCAAATCCAGGGCTGAGCCGTGGCAATACAGCAGCAAAATTATCATCATTCTCACGCATATAATATCCAATGTTGGCAGCTAAAAAATTAAAATAAATGGCCGAGTTGTGCATCCTAAATATATCTACATAGTATGCGAAGGACAATTGAACAGTTTTTATTTTGTCGAAACTCTCATCCTCACTAGGCGTATATGTGCCATACTCAACCCCTAACTTTATGGAATGCCTTGATTCCCTTGAAAAATAGTATTGAACACCGGCTTGTAAAAATGAAGGAGTTTGGTTGTCGTTTGTGAAGAAGTAACGAAAGACGACATTAGAATATTGTGCATAAACAAACAAATTCGGTTTACGGCTCTTGCTTTCAACGTCCTCGTTTTTAATAAACGATATTCTGCCCCCGTTATAGGCAACAACAATGTCAGACAAATCCTTTTGATTATAATCGATATTATCGGCCCTCTTAACCAATTCCGGCTCCGACTGTAGTAGTACTTTTAAAACGCCTTTAAACCTATTGCTTTTGGTTGTGAATGTTTTAGAGCCTTTTTCTACGATTACCTTACCGCCTTCCAGAAGGTAAACCTTTCTTGAAGTTAAAACGTAAAATATATCATCCCCGCTAGTGTTTTTTCGATAAAGGCTCATCTTTTCACCTTCAACAAGGGCTTCGAATAATGCATATTTATCGTTGTAATAGAGGCTCCTCTGAAGGTTTCCCCCGTTTTCGACAAAGTTCACTAAATATAATTGATATCGAGTAATTTCTCCCTCTTCATCCTCGACAGCAATAATGTCCGGCTCGGAATCATACAAAAACATATTGCCTTTAATAACTTGGCCGTCATTTAAATAAATCTTTGCATCATAAAGGTTTTTCTGTGCAAATAAACTCAGAAATGCCAATAAGCCAATCAATAGGATTGAGAATTTTTTCATAAAATATCGGTGTCTTTTTAAGTGTTATTTTATCGTTAAGGTATTTATTTCCCGTGGGTGTCAGGCTCATTAATTCGGGTAGGGCTCCCCAAAACCTATATCTCCCGAATTTCTTGGACATTGAAATATTGCTGGTCATTTTGCGCAAAAATAATCAATAATTTGATATTGGAAGACACCGACCTTAAAACAAGCATGGCAAACCCACAGTTCCCATCAATCGTTTGCGTAAATAAAACCTTTGTTATTGACTGAAAATAAAACTTATATGTTTACTTTTGGCCTCGTTTTCAAACAGATATTTTATCAAGACAAAACAGATGAATAGATTGTTAATTGCAACAGGAGGAGGTGATTGCCCGGGCTTGAACGCTGTTATAAGAGCTGTTGTCCATAGGGCCTCGCAGGAAAAAGACTGGGAGATACTGGGCAGTATTCAGGCTTTTAACGGAGTTTTATGGGAGCCCACCGAAATTGTCGTCCTGGACGAGAGGAAAGTAAAAGGAATTCATTTTCAGGGCGGTACTATAATAGAGACTACCAACAAAGGTGGCCCGTTCGGATGGCCGGTAAAAAATAAGGACGGAACTTATAGCGAAGTTGACCGTTCCGATGAAATGATACGCAAATTACAGTATATGGGAGTTGACGGCGTTATTAACATCGGTGGCGACGGTTCACAGAGAATCTCGCAAAAACTATTCGAAAAAGGCTTGAACATCATAGGGGTCCCGAAAACCATCGATAACGACCTGTCGTCCACCGACTCTACTTTTGGTTTTCAGACTGCCGTACAAATCGCAACCGAATCCGTTGACAAGCTGGTAACTACCGCCGCAAGCCATAATAGGGTTTTCGTTATGGAGGTGATGGGTCGCGATGCCGGATGGATCGCGCTTAATTCAGCAGTGGCAGGCGGTGCTGAAGTGGCACTTATTCCTGAAGAACCTTATGATATTCAAATTGTTAAGGAAGCCCTTGAAAAACGATTTTATCATAACAGAGGCTTTGCCGTAGTAGTTATCTCCGAAGGGGCAAAGCCTAAAGGCGGAAGCGCATCTATACAAAAAAACGAGGAAGTCGGTTATCATAACCAACGATTGGGAGGTGCTGCCCAACGATTGATAAGCGAGCTAAGGGCTGCCGGTTTCAAACAAGATATGCGCGAGACAGTCCTGGGCCACCTTCAAAGAGGGGGGGTGCCAACGGCATACGACAGGGTGCTCTCGGCCCAGTTCGGCGTAAAAGCATTTGAAATGGCCCTCGAAGGGGATTACGGCAAAATGGTTGCTTATCATCATCCCGATTTTACCTCCGTCCCGCTAAAACAGGCAATTGCTAAAGAAAACCTGGTTACCGAAAACAACCAATTGGTGAAAACCGCCAAAGGCTTAGGTATTTGCCTGGGTAATTGAAACTGGTTTTTGCAGAAAACATTATGTGTTTTACGATGAGGCGATTTATTGATGACCCATCATCCTCATATCCACATTTCCCCTTCAAAACAATTAACCCATCAACCTATCAACATTTCTTGTGTTTTTTGTTTCTCGCAACGCCGCAACGCCGCTAAGTGCTGATTGCCCCAAACCTTAAAAAACCGTTGACTTTGTACCATTAACCCATAAACCCATTGCACCATTAACCCATTACCCCCTCTTTCAAACCAATCACTTATTTATTACATTTGCATCAATAAATAATATATTTTAATTAAAACTTCTGATATGGAAACCGATCCTATTACCGATGAGTTTCAGGAAACTTTAAATTACCTTTATCATTTAGGCCTTGGATATGGTTTGAAGCTTATTGGCGCAGTGGTAATTCTAATTATTGGCTTATGGATCATTAGTTTTATAACGAGGCGCATCTATAAATTAATGGACAGCAGCAAGACAGATCCATCATTGAGGGGTTTCTTAAAAAGCCTCGTTAGCGTTACCCTAAAGCTGGTGCTGTTTATTGTTGTTTTAACAACGGCCGGAATTGAAATGACCTCATTCATTGCTATTCTTGGTGCTGCGGGTTTGGCCGTGGGCCTGGCACTGCAGGGAACCCTTCAAAATTTTGCCGGCGGGGTGATGATCCTGCTCTTTAAGCCGTATAAAGTTGGTGATTATATTGAGGCTCAAGGATATATGGGCACTGTTAACAGCATCGAAATTTTTGTTACTACCCTTACCACTTCCGACAACAAAGTTGTAATAATACCTAATGGCGGTCTTGCAACGGCTTCCCTGACCAATTTTAGCAAAAAGGAAACCCGGCGTGTTGACTGGACTTTCGGTATAGCTTATGGCAACAGTTACGATACGGCCAAGGAAATGATTTTGGGCTTGATAAAAGAAGATAAAAGAATACTTGCCGACCCCGAGCCTTTTGTTGCTTTGGGGGCTTTAGCCGACAGCTCTGTTAATATCACCGTGAGGGTATGGGTAAAAAGCCAGGATCATTGGGGTGTTTTCTACAGCATGAACGAAAAATTCTATAAAACGGCTGGCAAATTCAACCTTAGCATTCCGTTTCCTCAAATGGACGTTCATTTGGATAAATTATAAAAATTAATTATTATGAATTTTAGAACTTTTGTAGCAGTACTCATTACTTCGCTGATGACGAGCGGTTTAAATGCGCAAATCCGTTCATACACCACCTCCGGTGGTGAGATAATCTTTTCTTTTGCCGATATCGACAACAACGGCATAAACCCGGATAACATAGTGAGGTTCTCTCCCGTCTTCAACCTGCAAGTTTACGGCAACTTCGATTTTAACAAATACTTTGGCTTAATCGCTGGCGGCAGCATTAGAAATGTAGGTTTCATAAATGGCAATACCAACGCTGACAATTCAGGCATAAAGAAAAAATACAGGAATTATAATTTTGGAATCCCCGTTGGAATAAAAATAGGTAACCTGAACAAACTATTTTTTTATGGAGGTTACGAAATTGAGTTCCCGTTTCACTATAAGGAAAAGACCTTCGTCAACGGGACAAAGCAGGACGCTAAAATAAGCACTTGGTTCTCAAGCAGGACCCCAAGTTTTTATAATACGGTTTTTGCAGGAATACAGTTCCCCTACGGCCTTAGTTTCAAGTTTAAATACTATTTCACAAGCTTCTTCAACGAAGACTATGCCGAGACTATTGGCGGCGAGACAGTTATGCCCTATAAAGGATATAAGGCGAATGTGTTTTATTTTTCCTTGAGTTATGCGCTTTTCCAAAACAACAAAGTGTATTACAAAGAGGCAAAAAAATCATCTGATTTTTATTAAAATTCCGTGATGAGAAATCTATCCCGATTTATTTTTTGGCTAATCAGGTGGAAAGCCGTTGATGAGGCCCCGCCGGATATCGACAAGGCAGTATTGCTGGTTGCGCCGCATACTAGTAATTGGGACTTTCCAATTGGTCGTTTATATGCCTGGATCGCGAAAATCCCTATTAGGTTCTTAATTAAAAAAGAACTCTATTTCTGGCCTCTCGGCCCAATTTTGGACAAGTTGGGCGGCGTCCCTGTTGACAGGAAGAAAAGCAGGAATACCGTTGATGTGGTAGCAGACCTCTTCAACGAATACGACAGGATATATATTGCCGTAACCCCCGAAGGCACCCGCAAACTGTCCAAAGACTGGAAAAAAGGCTTCTATTTTATCGCCCACAAGGCAAATGTACCTATCTTGCTTTCCTTTATCGATTATAAGCACCGTATTGTTGGAATGGGCAAACCACTTAAGACCAGCGGCGATATTGATGCCGATATGGAAAAGATAAAGGATTTCTACCGGGATAAAAACGCCAAACATCCCGAGAAATTTAGTTTGTCCCAAAAACATAAAGTTATGAGATGACCGAATTGCCCAGATTCAAAATCAGTACTTTATAACGATGTTGGCAGGCATCTTTCCTAAAGCGTGTTAAACGGCTTAAGCTCCCCGGCAAATTTATCGAGGCTTAATTTTTATTAATCCCGCAAATTGATTTGTTTTATTTATACTTTCGTGAATAAATAATAGCTTATGGGATCACAAGAAAGATTTATAAATCATTACGAAAACGGTTTCATGCCTTGGATACACTCCGAACCTGATTTCAATTTGGTGGAAATGATCGACAACTGGCCGATAAAACCTTGCAAGGCCCTTGAAATTGGCTGTGGAACTGGTGTTGATTCAATATGTCTGAGCCAAAATGGCTTTGCCACAACTGCCATCGACGTATCCCCTATTGCCATTGAAATGGCTGAAAAGAATGCGGCAGGGCTAAAAACAGAGGTAGAGTTCAAGGTGTTCGACTTTTTGACCAAGGACTTGCCGAAAGAGGAATATGGGTTTGTCTTTGACAGGGGTGTTTTTCATGGAGCCGATAATTTGGCCGAAAGAAAAATACTTGCGGAAAAAATTGCGGGAACTTTAGCTGACAACGGACTGTGGCTTTCGCTGATAGGCAGCGCCGATGGCCTTAAAACCGACCCCGGCCCTCCATTGCGCACTGCTAGTGAGATAGTTGCCGGTATTGAGCCGTTTTTCAAAGTTTTGGCAATAAGGGCAAGCCATTTCGGAAACGACCAGTCCGACCCGGCAAGAATTTGGGTTTGTTTGATGCGAAAAAGATAATGACAAAAAATCCTGTTGTTTTAAAATATCTGACATTGCGGGGGCAATTTATTTTGCCCTTGTCTTATTATCATAAAACGTTAAAAAATAAATAAATGGAAAATTTCATTGCATATAATCCTGTAAAACTGCACTTCGGAAAAGATGTGGTAAACAACCTGGGCGAAGCGGCTTCTGCCTATGGCAAAAGAGTTTTGTTTATTTACGGTAAGGGCTCCGTTAAAAAATATGGCTATTACGATAAGGTAAAGGCACAATTGGACAATGCCGGGATGGAGGTTTTTGAATATGGTGGCATAAAGCCCAACCCGATAATCGAAGATGCCAGAAAAGCGATGGAGTTGGGAATAACGAACAAGGTTGACTTGATTGTTGCCCTTGGGGGCGGAAGCGTTATCGACACCGCAAAAATGGTAGGTCTTGGTATAGCCAATAATATCGACCCATGGTTGATTATAAGCTCTCAAAAGCCGATAAGCGAAAAAATGCCATTGATAAACGTGCTTACCCTGGCCGCTACAGGAACCGAGATGAACGCAGCGGCAGTTCTTCAAAACAATGAGGCCGGGCAAAAAGTAGGATGGGGGCATCCCTTGAACTTTCCGTCCGAATCGTTTTTGGATCCTTCCTACACCTTGTCAGTCCCTAAAAACTATACTTCATTCGGGATAGTGGACCTGATAGCCCATGCTTTTGAAGCATATTTCGGAAAGGGGGAGTCTTCGCTTATCGACGACATAACATTTGCCATTATCAGGGACGCTTTGAATTATGGGCCAAGACTACTTGAAAACCTGGATGATTACTCTCTAAGGGAAGCCATAATGCTGGATGCCACACTGGCCCTGAACGGATTGACGATGTACGGAAAACAAAGCGGTGATTGGGGGGTTCATTCAATGGGCCACGAAATATCACTGCTGTTCGATACTGCCCACGGAGCTACGCTTAGTATCGCTTATCCGGCCTGGCTTAAGCTTCAAGGAGATAGAATCCCGGAAAGAATAACCAAAATGGGGGAGGCCTTGTTTGGTGCAGGAACCGTTGACGATTCCATATCGGAACTGGAAAAAGCATTCAAGAAATTGCTTTCGCCCATACGCTTGTCCGAAATCGGCCTAGATGAAGATGATGCCGCAAAACTTTTGGCCCAATACAACAAAAACAAAGTTTCCGGAATGTTCCATTCTTTGGGTTCATCGGATCACGAAAAGCTTATCGACCTTATGCGATGACGGGAAGCATCAACATAAAAGTCAGGAAAGGCAATGGCGAAATAGTTGTTTTCGACATTGCGAAATTAAGGAAGGCTCTTGGAAACTCGGGGGCTTCGGAAAGTGATATAAACAATATTACCAGAAAGATGGAACCACTGCTTTTTGAAGGCATTAGCACCAAGAGGATTTATAGGATCGCATATTCCCTTCTCCGAAAACACTCCCATGAAATCGCAGGCCGTTATAGGCTGAAAAAGGCCATAATGGAGCTTGGACCAAGTGGTTATCCTTTTGAACGCTTTATCGCAAAGCTGTTCGAGGCCGACGGTTATGATGCAGAAGCATCTGTGTTCGTACAGGGAAAATGTGTTCGGCACGAAGTTGACGTCCTTGCCCAAAAGGGGAATAAAAAATATATGGTCGAGTGTAAGTTCCACGGCGACAGCAGGACGAAAAGCGACGTGAAAGTGGCTCTTTATATACAATCGCGATTCCTTGACGTAAGCCGTAAATGGAAAGAGGAAGATGGCGGCGGCAAAATCCATAAAGGAATGATAGTTACAAATACCCGTTTTACGGAAGATGCCGTCAATTTCGGGAAATGTGTAGGCCTCAAGGTCGTTTCATGGGACTATCCCGTCGGCAACAGCCTAAAAGATTGGATTGACAGGTCTGGTTATCATCCAATAACGTCGCTTGCATCGCTACGCAAAAGCGAAAAAAGGTTTTTGCTGGAGCAAGGAATAGTTTTATGCAGGCAACTTAAAAAAGACTTCGGTATTTTAAACAGGCTTAGGCTGTCCAACGTCAGGTTCAACAACATAAAAAAGGAAGCTTTGGCCTTGGTGGGCACTTGAGGCCTTAGGCAAGCCTATCCAATACGGCCTTCTTGAACCCTTCCAAACTATAGGCGTCGCTAACTTTTAATTCACCGATCCGGGTTCTGCGAAGTTCAGTCAGAAAGGCTCCCTTACCCAGTACCTCACCAAAATCACGGGCAAGGCTTCTTATGTATGTGCCTTTGGAACAGTCAATTGCAAAGTTTATGCTTGGAAGGTCAATGTTTATTATATCAAAATTGCTTATCGTAACCTTTCTGGGTTTCAATTTGAGTTCCTTGTTGTTCCTTGCATAATCGAAGGCCCTCTTCCCATCAACCTTAACGGCCGAATAAATGGGTGGTATCTGATCTATTTCGCCCACGAAGCCTTTGGCGGCACCTAGAATATCTTCTTCGCTAATATCGGAAACATCAAATTCCCTGTCGATCCCGGTTTCTTTGTCATAGGATGGCGTAGTGGCGCCAAAGTGCATGCTTCCCACATAACTTTTATCCATACCTTGATATTCATCGATCTTTTTTGTGAACTTCCCGGTACAGATTATCAACAATCCGGTCGCAAGCGGGTCGAGGGTCCCGGCATGACCTACCTTGAGTTTTTTAAGATCATAAACTTTGCGCAGGAATCCCCTGAGATGGTTTACGACATCGAAAGAAGTCCATTCAAGGGGTTTGTCGATAAGCAGCATCTCCCCGTTGACAAAATCGAAGCGCATCAGGATATGCTTAAGTCAACGCCCAGCAAGTACAATAAAAGTATTGTAAGCCCAACCACTATCCTATACCAGCCAAACACTTTAAAACCATGCTTTGTCAAGAAGCTTATAAATGACTTTATCGCAATCATGGCAACAATGAAAGCCACAACATTCCCAAAAATCAAAATGCCGATATTATCTACGGTTATGGCACTATAATTTTTCAAGAGCTTATAACCCGCTGCTGCCAACATAGTTGGGACGGCAAGGAAGAACGAAAATTCGGCGGCGGTTTTTCTGTCCAGTTTTTGGGTCATCCCGCCTATTATGGTGGCTGCTGAGCGCGATACGCCGGGAATCATTGCAATAACCTGGAAAAACCCTATTTTTAAGGCCTTGGGATAAGTAACCTCTTGGTCTTCCGATGGTTTATTAAACCATTTATCGATAAACAACAGAACAACACCTCCCAGGATAAGCATGACGGCAACCACATAAACGCTTTCGAGCAGCATGTCGATATAATCGCTGAGCAATAAACCGAAAAATGCTGCCGGCAAAAAGGCCACGAAGAGCTTATAATAAAACTTCAGGCTTTGAAAGAATCGTTTCCAATATAATACAACGACCGAGAGGATGGCCCCAAACTGTATGTTGATAATAAAAGCTTGTACAAAATCATTGCTTTTCATTCCCATGACGCCTTCGGCAAGTATCATGTGCCCGGTTGAGGAAACAGGCAAAAACTCGGTTATGCCTTCGACTATGGCCAAAATTAAGGCTTCGATCCAACTCATAAAAAATAATTTTTAAAAAATGCCTATTTAGGACGCTTCATTATAGCGAAAAACTCAACCACAAAGCCGGCGATTATCAATAGGGGGGCAAGGGTAAGCCTTTGGAAATTAAAAAGGGAATAGTTGAAGACGTTGGGGTCGTCGCTGCCGCCGCCGGCCATTAGCACGAATCCGACAACCAAAAGCGCCAAACCTATTAATAGTAATTTATAATTCCCGCGATTGAAGACAAAACCTTTGTCGTTTTCATTATCTTTAATATTTGCCATTGTCGTTAATTTTTGCCAAAAATAAATGAAAATCCTTTAACAGGCTTTTTTACAGTAATTTTAATTAACAATTCTTATGATAATTAAGCGTATAATTTGTCCGAATCCATTCGCAGATACTTTCCCACGGCCATAGATGTGGAAAACGCCCCGAGAATTATTCCCCCGATCAGTATTGCGCCAAACAGACAAATAAGAGCGTTGTTGGAAGACAACAACTTAAGTTCAGGGATGTTTTCCCGCAAGGTTTCGATTATGCCTAGCAGCAGCAATATGGCCAGCGCGGCACTTATGGCGCCTTGCAAAACCCCTTTTACGACAAAAGGTTTACGAATGAAACTTTCGGTTGCCCCTACCAATTGCATGCTTCTAATAATAAATCGCCTGGAATAAACCGAAAGTCGGATGGTGTTGTTTATAAGGGCGATGGCAATTATCAACAGCAATAAGCTAAAACCAAACATCACCAGGCCGATTTTCCGCAGGTTCTTGTTTATCATGCTCACAAGCGATTTTTGATAATAAACCTCCTTCACGTTCCCGTCTTGCATGATATAATTTTCAATTATCGCCAAACTATCGTTGTTTGCCCATTCGGCATTAAACCTAAGGTCGATGGAGGGCAATAACGGATTGTCGTCATCGCTCATAAAGCTCACGAAGTCGTCGCCCAAGATCTCTTTTAATCGCCTTGAGGCTTCTTCCGGAGTAATATATTCCGTTGACTTAACAAAATCCTTAGTGTCGAGATGCTTTTGAAGCTTTATTATATCCGCTTCCTTCACGCCGTTCCCCATTACGATCTCAAAACCTATATTTTCTTTTATATAATTTGATAAGTTGTTGGCATACAATAATATAAGGCCTAAAAACCCCAAGGTGAACAATACCAGGCTTATACTTATCACCGAAGTAAAATAAGCACCGTTTATGCGCCTTTGTTGCGAACTGCTATTCGATTTCATCATATATTGCTAAATTATAAAAATCCGTAAACTTAAATTCAACAAATGTTTATTTTCGCAGCAAATTTAAAATTTAATTATGCGCCAGATAATTACGCTCATCGGCATTCTTGTTTTCAACTTTTCTTTTGCACAGCAAACCAAAGTTTATAACGATAAATTAAACATTGTCGGTGATATATATGAATACAAGGCTCAGGTGGATGAAGACCCGAACTTAGAATTGGTTGACCTTGAAGATTTCGTCCCAGGGATAATCTTGGATATCCGATATGCGACAACTAACAATTTTACCGGTCAACAAGTATATACCAAGGCTAAGGCGTTTGCCCGGTGGCCTGTGGCCGAGGCACTTGCAATAGTTCAGGAAGAATTGGGGAAACGTAATCTGGCACTTAAGGTTTATGATGCATATAGGCCATATTCAGCAACTGTTTTGTTTTATGAAATTTATAAAGACACCACCTATGTTGCTTCGCCATGGTCCGGATCGAGGCATAACCGGGGAGCCGCCATCGACATAAGCATAGTGGATTTGGAAACCGGTGAGGAAATTCAAATGCCCACGGGCTACGATGATTTTACAGAAGCCGCCCATCCCGATTATATGGATTTGCCACAAAACGTGATCCAAAACCGCGATTTCCTTATCAATACCATGCAAAAACATGGTTTTAAAGTATATGCTTCGGAATGGTGGCATTTCGACTTCGTTGGTTGGGAAGCCTTCCCTTTAATGGATATCCCCTTTGACAAACTCTGATCACTGATTTGGTTTTTAAGGTATAAATAAAAACGAAAGACTCCTTTAGGTAATTGATGCTTAATAGATAACACATTGTAAAAAATATAAAAAATGGCATACGACTTCAATTCGATTGAAAAGAAATGGCAGCAATATTGGGCCCACAATAAAGTATTTAAGGCTGAAACAGCACCGGGCAAGCCAAAATATTATGTGCTCGACATGTTCCCTTATCCTTCGGGCGCCGGACTTCATGTGGGTCACCCTCTCGGATACATTGCCTCCGATATTTATGCGCGCTTCAAACGCCACAAGGGATTTAACGTTCTTCACCCGATGGGTTACGATGCTTACGGCCTCCCGGCCGAACAATATGCCATCCAAACCGGTACGCATCCGGAGGTAACAACTGAAAAAAACATAAAGCGATATCGTCGCCAACTGGATCAGATAGGTTTTTCCTTTGACTGGGACAGGGAGGTGAGAACCAGCGACCCGGATTATTATAAATGGACACAATGGACATTCATTCAGCTATTTAATTCCTGGTATGATAAATCTGCCGACAAGGCGAGGGCAATTGATTTATTGATTGGGGAATTTGCGAAAAACGGAAATGGCGAAGTTAATGCAGCCTGCGACGGTTTGGAAGTGTTTAGTGCAGATCGGTGGAACTCCTATACGGAAGCCGAACAGCAAAACATACTTATGAACTATCGCCTGGCTTATTTAAAGGATACTGTCGTAAACTGGTGCCCCGCCCTGGGAACGGTATTGGCCAACGATGAAGTTAAAGAAGGCTTGTCGGAGCGTGGCGGCCATCCTGTCGAACGTAAACTGATGAAACAATGGCTGTTGAGAATTACTGCCTATTCCCAACGACTCCTCGACGGTCTCGACACCATCGACTGGACGGACGCATTAAAAGAATCGCAGAAAAACTGGATAGGAAGGAGCGAGGGAGCGTCGGTTAATTTCGATATAAAAGGCCACAACGAAATTATCGAGGTCTTTACCACCCGCCCTGATACCCTGTTCGGCGCAAGCTTTATGGTTTTGGCCCCGGAGCACGAACTGATAACAAGCTTAACAACTCCCCAACAAAAAGAAAAGGTTGAGGATTATGTAAAATGGGCAAAAAACCGCTCCGAACGCGAGCGCATGACAGAAGTTAAAAAAGTAACAGGCATGTTCACGGGCTCTTATGCCGTAAACCCCCTTAGCGGAAATGAAATCCCAATATGGACAGCCGACTATGTCCTAGCAGGTTATGGTACAGGTGCGATAATGGCCGTGCCAGGTCACGACAGCAGGGATTTTGCCTTTGCACGCCATTTCGGCTTGCCGATAATACAGGTTGTTGTTGGCAGTGGCGATGAAGCCGGCGATACTGCGACATGGGATGATTCCTACGATTCAAAGGAGGGCGTGATGATCAATTCCGGTTTTCTCAACGGCATGTCTGTAAAAGAAGCCATTCAGGCCAGCATACAAAAGATAGAGGAAATGGAAATAGGTTACCGTACTATAAACTACCGCTTGCGCGATGCTATCTTCAGCCGTCAAAGGTATTGGGGCGAACCGTTTCCTATTTATTACAAAGACGGTATGCCTTATGCCCTCGATGAGTCGGAATTACCTTTGAAGCTGCCTCCAGTAGATAAATTCCTGCCAACTGAAGATGGCGACCCCCCATTGGCCAGGGCCGAAAACTGGCACACTAAAGACGGTTACCCGCTGGAAACCAACACCATGCCCGGCTTCGCCGGCTCAAGCGCCTATTATTTAAGATATATGGATCCCCACAATGAGGAAGAGTATTTCTCGAAGGAAGCCAATGAATATTGGAGGGATGTCGATCTTTATATCGGTGGCGACGAACATGCTGCCGGACACCTCATATATTCGCGTTTCTGGAATAAGTTTCTATACGACCTCGGCATGGTGTGCGAGGAGGAACCTTTCAGAAAACTCATCAACCAGGGGAAAATACAGGGACGATCGAGTTTCGTTTATAGAATTAAGGGAACCAACACTTTCGTCTCGAAAGGTTTGCGTAAAGACCACGAAACACAGGCGCTTCATGTGGATATTAATATGGTGGACAACGACATACTCGATACGGAGGCCTTCACGAACTGGCTTCCTGAATATAAAAACGCCGAGTTTGTTTTAGAAGACGGGCATTATTATTGCGGCCATGAAGTTGAGAAAATGTCGAAATCGAAACATAATGTTCAAAACCCCGATGCTTTGATCGATAAATACGGAGCCGACACCCTGCGCCTTTACGAAATGTTCTTGGGTCCTTTGGAGCAGGACAAGCCCTGGGACACAAACGGCATTGAAGGCGTATTCCGTTTCCTGCGCAAATATTGGCGCCTTTTCTTCGACGAGGACGATAATTTGTTGCTCAACGATGAAAATCCGACAGATGAAGAACTAAAGGTGCTTCATAAAACCATTAAAAAAGTCAATTTCGATATCGAACGCTTCTCCTTCAACACAGGGGTCAGCGCATTTATGATCTGTGTCAACGAGCTGAGCGACCTTAAATGCCACAAACGTGAAATACTCGAACAGCTCACAATTCTTCTAAGTCCTTACGCCCCGCATATTACCGAGGAGATCTGGCAGATACTAGGGCATTCCGGGAGCATAAGCACAACAGCATATCCTGTCCATAACGAGGATTATCTGGCTGAAAACAGTATTGAATACCCTGTTTCGTTCAACGGGAAGATGAGGTTCAGGCTGAAGCTGCCCGTTGATTTGCCCAAAGCGGAAATTGAAAGGGCAGCCCTTGAAGCCGAGGAAGCACAAAGGTGGCTGGAAGGAAAAACCGTCAGGAAGATAATTGTGGTTCCCGGCAGGATAATCAATATTGTCGTCGGATAGCGAACAATTTTTTTGTGAACAATAAATACTCGATTGTTTACGTATTTTTGTCGGGATATGCAAAGGATATTTTATACGGCTTTCATCGGTTTAGTGTTTTTGCCTTTTTGGCTAAAGGCTCAAAAATCAATTGAGAACAATGCCTTCAAGGCTGGCGAGATATTGAAATACCGGGTTTATTATAGCTCGTCGCTGGGTAATTTGACAGCCGGGGAAGCTATTCTCGAAGTTGATGAGTGGAAGGAATCGAACTCATCGGACAACAGATCGTTTTATCATATTACCGGACTTGGCAATTCCAAAGGTTTCTTCGATTGGTTTTATAAGGTCCGCGACAGCTTCGAATCCCATATCGACAAGGAAACATTGTTGCCATATATGTTCGTGAGGCGAACCCGCGAAGGAAAATACAAATACGACGACGATGTTTTCTTCGACCGCATAAACAAAGAAGCAAGGAGCAGGAGGGCTATAAAACCAATCCCCGAAGACGTTCACGATATTATTTCGGCGCTCTATTATTTAAGGGCCTTGAAAATCGGGGATTTTGGGCCCGATAGCACTTATGGCTTGAGCTTTTATCTTGACGACTCGTTATATCATACTGACATCAAATATGTTAGCAAAGGAAAGATGAAAACCGCCTGGGGCTGGGTCGATTGTTTGAAGTTTTCACCAAAAGTGGCAACAGGGGAAATTTTTTCCGATGAGTATCCTATGTCTGTCTGGGTTACCGACGACGAAAACCATCTGCCCATACTCGCCGAATCCAAAGTTGTCGTCGGTTCGATCAGAATGGAATTAGTTGAGTTTTCCGGCTTAAAAAACAAAGCAAATTTCGTGAGCGATAAAAAGAAAAAAAAACAATAATAATGTTTGTTTTATTGCGCTAGTCGGGATTTGCAATCCCGAATTACCGGACCTACGGATTTGCAATCCGCGCATTATATTAAAAAACCTTAATCGCCACCATACGGCATTATCTTTGTTTATGTTTGAAAAACAAAATCTTTTCCTATGAAGAAATTGCTGAAAATATTCGGATTGCTTATATTAATAACCTTGGTATCAGGTATTTCCATTAACTCAAAAACCATTGATTATGCAAAGCAATGGTCCAGGGCAGAAAAATATATTAATGAAGGCTTGCCCAAATCAGCGCTGCAAGTAGTCGAAGAAATATATAAAACAGCAAAATCCGAGGGCAATTCACCCCAGTTGACAAAAAGCCTGCTCTATAGGATAAGCCTTCAAAGCAGGTTTCAGGAAGACAGGATCTTAAACTCCATTTCGTATTTTGAAAAGGAAATCGCCTCTGCGGGAGAGCCCGTTAAACAATTGCTGCAATCGCTCACTGCCGAGCTTTATCAGAAATATTATTCGGAAAACCGTTGGAAAATAAACAGCAGGGGCACCTTGGGAAATTATAAAAACGATGATATCGCTACATGGGATGCGGCTTCTTTTGCCAAAACAAGCAAGAAACTCTATTTGCGATCGCTCGAAAACAAAGAGTTCTTACAGAATATCCCCCTGCAGGACTACGACCTAATCCTTTTACAAAAGGACACTTCCAACTTCATGGCCTATCCAAGTTTATACGATTTATTGGCTAATAGGGCAATAGATTATTTAACTGCCGACGACAACTTCTTGGATATCCGAGCTTTTAAGAAGTTTGATTTTAGCAGTGGCTTGGCAAATACTGCCGATTTCTTAAAAGCAGAATATCCTGCCGACAGCACTAATAATGAATGGCTTATAAGAGGATTGTTTAAGGACTTGATCGGGTTACACCGTAAAAACAAGGACACAACAGCGTTGATCGACCTCGAGCTAAGGCGGTTGGATTATTATCGCGAGAGAAGTAGTGAGTCTTCTAAAAATGACAATAAAATGCTACTATCGCTATTCGACCTAAAAAACAAATATCCCGACTCGGGGATTTCCGTAAAGATATCTTATCGCATAGCGGCCATTTATAAATATTATGGCGCTAAATATGAAGTTGATAAAGGCGAAAAATACCGTTGGCATCTTGCCAAGGCACTTGAGGTTTGTAAGCAAGCAGTAGAAAAGTTCCCCGGCTCCGAATATTCGACCCAATGTGAACAGATGATCAATACCATTGAATCACAGCATATTACAATTAAAACACATAAGGTGGTGTTATCAGGAAAGCCTATTCTTGCCTCCCTCGGATTTGCGAACATCAACAAACTATATTTTAGGCTTATCAAAACCAATGCCGACAGCAAGCTGAAGAGCAGGAATTATGGAAGCGCCGAAAGCATAATGAACCTTCTTGAAAAAGACGCATCGCAAGCTTTTTCCATCGACCTGCCCGATTCAAAGGACTATCAAAAACACACTGCCGAAATCAATTTGCCCGCTTTGGGAGCAGGCTCGTATTTTGTTTTCTCATCCCCTGATTCAACTTTTGGGCGCAAGAGCATAATGGCTTCGCTTAAACTGACCGTCTCGGAGCTTTCGTATATCCTAAAACCCGTAAACGGACAGGGAAAAGCAGGGATGTATGTATTAAACAGGGAAACTGGGAAAAGCATTGCCTATGTTGAAATTTCCATTTATAAAAGAAAATATAATAATCGGGGCCGTTCTTATGAATATGTCGAAATTGACAAACTGCACACCGACAAGAAAGGCTTTGTGGCTATTAACAGGGATAAAAAAGATGATTTCGGCAGTTATATTTTCCGCCTTCAGAAGGGAAACGACATTTTGTTTTCGGCTAATTATTTGGAATTCCAAAGGAGCTTTAGCCCCAGGGCAGTTTTAAGAACGTGGCTTTTTACCGACAGGGCAATCTACCGTCCCGGACAAACAGTTTATTTCAAAGGAATAATAAACGAACAAAAGGGCAACAACTATTCCCTGAAAACCAATGAGCACACAAATGTGCAATTTAAGGACGCAAATAATAAAGTGATAGAGCAACAGGATTTCAAGACCAACGATTATGGTTCGTTCAGCGGGGAGTTCGTTATCCCCAAAGGCCTTATGAATGGAACTTTCTCCCTTCAAGCCCCTGCCGGCTCGGCAAGGATCATGGTCGAGGAATATAAACGCCCTAATTTTAAGGTGGAGTTCGATAGTGTGTGGGGGCAATACAAAATCGGGGATTCTGTCCAAATCACAGGCACTATTGAAGATTATTCCGGAAGCAGGCTCGGAAATGCCGAAATTAAATATAATGTTACGCGCTCATCCTTTTTCCCAAGGCGGCAGCAAACCAACTATTATCATTTCAGCTATCCTGAGGCCCGGATATCAAACGGTAATGTAAAAAGCGATGCCGATGGTAAATTCACAATTGAATTCTTGGCCGCGGCCAACGAAGAAATAGCTCAATCGCGGATGTCGTATTATTTTAATGTTTCCGTTGACGCCACCGACATCACTGGCGAAACCCAGAGCGGCACGACAAATTTAAGACTATCGAGCTCCAGTATTTATTTCGACGTGGATACTGACGAAACTATAAACATAAACAACAGAAAAGGCATAATTGTTTCGGCAACCAATAGTTCGGGCAATGCCGTTAAAACCAAGGCCAAGGTAAACATCTACAAACTCCGAACAACTGAAACAGTATTGCTGTCAAGGGATTGGGCTAAGCCTGACCTATATATTTTGGGGAAAGACAAGTTCAAGAAATTGTTTCCGAAAAATATTTATAAGGACGAAGACCTCAGGGAAAACCGGGAAAAGGAATTGGTTTTAAGCCGTGAATTTGAAGTAAAGGGCAAAAAGGAAATCTTTAAGGATGAACTGACCAGGCTTAAGCCGGCAGAATATTTTATAGAGGTCTCGGCTGACGACAAAAACGGAGAACCGGTAGGGGCACAGAAATATTTTAGCGTTTATTCCCCATCTTCCTCCAAAATTGCCGATAACAGCATCTTGAGCTTAAAGCTTGACAAAACACGGGCCCGGCCAGGTGAGGAAATAATAATGAGCCTTTCGTCGGCCGATAAAAAGACCAGGGTTTTTTACGAAATAATGAATGCGGACAATCTTGTTGAACAAAAATGGATCACCATAAGCAAAGCGCAAAAGAATATTAAAATACCGGTGAGGGAAGAGTTCAGGGGCGGTTTCTCAGTACATGCCACAGCCATAAAAAACAACAGGAAGTACTCCTTGACGGAGAATGTGGATGTGCCTTGGAAAAACAACGACCTTAATATAAAACTTGAAACTTATCGCGATTATTTAAGTCCCGGCGCAAAGGAGGAATGGCGTATTAGCATAAAAGACCCCAAGGGCCAGGCCGCCGTTGCCGAAGTGCTTGCCGCAATGTATGATGCCTCATTGGACTTATTTGCCTCCAACAACTGGAATATAAGACTGGATAAATCGAAGATGCGGAACCGGTTGTGGGATGTTTCCACGTTCGGGATCGGCGACAGCAGGTTTTTTAACAGATCCAAACAGAAACGCTTTTATGCTTTTAAGGAAACATATCCTAAAATTGACTGGTTCGGTTTCGAGTATTTCAACGACAGGGTTGTTCGTTTTACCCAGGGAATGTCAGTTGCCGATTTAAAAGAAGTCAGCAATGTTCAGGACAAAGATCTTGATTCGTATTATTCGTTGGACGAAGGCGCTCCCGAAATAAAAAAGAAAGCCCTGAAAAAAAAGGACAAGCCCGAAATTGAAATTATGCCCCTAAGAACGAATTTCCCGGAAACGGCATTCTTTTTCCCTGCCTTGAAAACCGATGCGGATGGTAATACTTTAATCAGCTTCAAAACCCCGGATGCGCTAACGGAGTGGAAAATAATGCTCCTGGCACACGACAAGAACCTCAGGATCGGTAAATTGACCAAAAACATAAAAGCCCGCAAGGAATTGATGATAATGCCCAACCTGCCTCGTTTTGTCCGTCAGGGAGACGAAGTGAATTTTACGGCAAAAGTGGTCAATTTTACTGATAGCGACATAGCTGCAAATGTTGAAATCGAGTTTTTCGATGCATTGGGCATGAAGCCCATCAAAATTTCTTCCGACGAACTAAGCACTAATGTTGATATTGCGGCGAAGGCAAATACCAAACTAAGCTGGAAATTGCTTATACCCGACGATATCAGCATGATTTCATATCGCATAAAGGCAACAACGGGCAGTTTCTCCGATGGGGAAGAGCGAAGCTTTCCGGTTCTCACGAACAAGATGCTCGTTACCGAGACGCTTCCTATGTTTATCAATGCCAACGAAAGCAAGACTTATAATTTTGTGTCGATGGCGAAGAGAACAACAAAATCGCCCGGCCTTAAAAGCTACCGCTATACAGTTGAAATAACTTCCAACCCTATTTGGTATGCCATCCAGGCTTTGCCTTATTTGGCTGAAAATGACAATAAAAGCAATATCTCGGCTTTCAACCGCTATTATTCAAATGCCATTTCATCGTTTATCGTCAACAGCAACCCCCAGATAAAAAAAGTTTTCGAGAGCTGGCAAACATTGGCTCCTGACGCCTTTTTGTCGAGACTTGAGAAAAACCAAGAGTTGAAATCGGCTGTTCTACAGGCAACCCCATGGGTTTTGGAGGCTGAGGGCGAAACAGGCCAAAAACGCAGGATAGGAATTTTGTTCGACTTGAACAAATTGGCAAACGAGAAGAAGAGCACGCTCGGCAAACTGAAATCCACCCAGTTGAATTCAGGGGCATGGTCATGGTTCAACGGCATGGGCGATGATGTTTTTACAACTCAAAAAATCGTTCTTGGCTTCGCGAAATTGCAAAACAAAGGAATTATAGTGATAAACGACGATCCGGAAAGGGCAAGAATGATAAAGAAAGCCGTCAGCTTTTTGGACAAGGAAATCGTACGGGATTATGAAGGCCTAAAAAAAAACCATCCCGAAAGGATGACGAAGAACAATTTAAGCCCGGATAAAATCCAGTATTTGTATCTAAGGACCTTGCTAATCCGCGAATTCCCATTAAAGGAAAACAGCATGGACGCATTTGATTACTTTACTGGACAGGCTAAAAAATACTGGCTGAAGCAAAACAATTATTTGCAGGGAATGATCGCCATAGTTTTAAACCGCCTGACTTATAGAAACGAGGCCGAGGCAATTATGCGCTCGTTGGAGGAGCGAAGCCTGCAAAACGAGGAAATGGGAATGTACTGGAGGCAAAAAAGCGGTTGGCATTGGTATGAGGCCCCGGTGGAAACCCAGGCAATGATGATAGAGGCTTTTACGGAAGTGCAGAACCAAAGCCCTTTGATCAACAAGATGAAGGTCTGGTTGCTCAAGCAAAAGCAGACCCAAAAATGGGGGACGCCCTCTGCTACCGTTGAGGCCGTTTATGCATTATTGCAGGATGAAGGCGACTTGATTACTGACAACAAGGATGTTGCATTATATGTGGCAGGCCAAAAAATAGTGCCTGAGGAAGGGAACGGAAAAGAATCAGGCAGCGGTTATTTTAAAACAAGCTGGAATGCAGGCGAGGTGAACAGCAAGCTTGCTGATATCGAACTTCAAAACCCCAGCGGAAATATTGCTTGGGGAGCGGCCTATTGGCAGTATTTCGAGGATATTGACAAAGTGGTTTCGAGCAAATCGCAGCTTTCGGTCGAGAAGAAATTTTTTGTTGAAGAACATAGCGGGAACGGCAAGGTGATAGAGCCTTTGGCTGAAGGGGCTAAATTGAAAATAGGGCAAAAACTTATTTCCCGTATAATAATCCGCAGCGACCGCGACATGGATTTCGTCCACTTGAAAGATATGCGCTCATCGGCTTTGGAGCCGGTAAACAGTATTTCAGGCTATAAATATTCAGGAGGTCTCGCTTATTATGAAAACATAAGCGACTTTTCGACTGATTTCTTCATCCGTCATTTACCAAAAGGAACATATGTTATGGAATATGCTGTTTTCGTTTCGCAAAGCGGGAAATTCAGCAATGGCACAGCCAGCATACAAAGTATGTATGCGCCTGAGTTCGCGGCTTTTTCGGGGGGTATTCGCATCGAGGCGGAGTAAACCCGCACGGCTTCCTTGTCACTCGTCCCTCAAGCTGTCAACAGGGTTGCGGTTTGCTGCCGAGATGCTTTTTATGGATATGGCTGAGGCGGCGACCAACAGGGCTATCAACCCGCCAAAAATGAAATACCACGGGCTTAATTCCGTTTTGTTGGCGAAATTGTCGAGGAATTGCGCCGAGACTATATAGGCAGCCGCAAAGGCCGGCAGCATTGCCCAGACCACCCAGGCCAAAATATCTGTGAGCAGCTTGGTCATGACCTCGAACGAACTGCTGCCCAGCACTTTTCTTAATCCAATTTCCTTAGTTCGTTTTTCGACATTATAGACCGAAAGGGCGAACATGCCGATAAAGCTCAGGAAAATAGCCAGTATCGTGCTCAGCAAAACCATATTGAAATAGCGCTCCTCTTGAGCAAATTTAGCATCAAACCTTTGTTTTAAAGCGAAATCGGTGAAATGGTAAGCAGGCATGAAACCCTCAAATATTTTTTTAATCGCCAAACGCTTTTCGGCCGTATATTCCCCTTTGATCCTCAAATAAAAATTGTTCGCCCAGGGGGAATAGTTTGTGAGGCATAAAGGCTGTATCAATTTGCCTGAGTTCTCGTTATAATAGAAATCGCGCACAACACCGATGATTTTCAAAGCTTGTTCCTCGAACATTATGAGCGATTTCCCGACGGGGTTTTCCAGCTCAAGCATCTTAACGGCACTCTCGTTTAAGATTATCCCGTGTTTGTCTTCGTCGCTGTCGCTGAAAAACCGGCCATCGACCAACTGCAGCTGCATTACCTGGCAAAAGCCAGGCTGTACCCTGTATTGATTGATGCTCCGGCTGTCTTCCTCGCTTTGTCCCGACAAATAAACCCCTTGTCCGCTAACGCCCCCGCCCATATAATGCGTGCTGCTGCCAACTGCTTCAACAAAGTTTTGCTTCTTCAGCTCTTGTTTTATCGCCTGGGCTTCATCGCCCAAAGCCTTGTCGAAATTGTTTATGCCGATTACTTTTTCCACATTAAAGCCCAGGGGAATGTTTTTGAGGCAAGTGATCTGCGCGTTCAAAACCAATAGGCTTACTATCAGGCTTATGCTGATAAAAAACTGTATCATTACCGATGAAACCGCCAACCATTTTTTTCGTTTCAGGGTTTTTGCACCTCCCTTTATGGCGTCAACGGCCCTTAGCCTCGAAAGATAAACGGCCGGATAACTGCCGGCAATAAAAACCAATAAGACAAAAAATACCGCTAATGCGGCAATCATCGAACCTGACATGAAATCATCAATGCTTAAATCAGCCATCATCATATTTGAGAAGTACGGAAGGCCGGACATGGCAAGCAAAAACGCCAGGCCAAAGGCTATTAGGCAAACGAAGGTCGTTTCTAGATAAAACATAAGGCGCAAATCAAACAAGCCGGCGCCAAAGGATTTGCGCATACCTATTTCCAATAATCTTTTTTCGCCATCATAAACATATAGGTTCACGAAATTTATTATCGCTATCAGTAGTATGAAAGCAGCCAAACCCGCAACCAGCAGTATTTTATCGATGCTGCCCTTGGGCGATAGGTCGAAATCGCATTTGGTATATAAATGCAATTGGTCCAAGGGCTCAGTACCAGAGCTTACCACTGCGCTGTTCGAGCTGAAAATATCCATCAGGTATTTATCGTTCAGCTTTGATATTTTTTCTTGAAGGGCTTTTCTGTCGCTGTTTTCGCCAATAAGATAATAAGTAAAAAACTCAAGACTGCCCATATAAAGTGCTGGGTTTATTGATTCCATACTCACCAAAGCATCGAAACGGAAATGAGTGGTTTTAGGCAGATCCTCAATAATTCCGCCAACAACATAATCCTCCGATCCCATCTTTAGCATCCTGCCAAGGCCGTTGTTTGTACCAAAGATCCGCGTTGCCAACGATTTACTTAAAACAATCTTGTTTTCCCCCTTAAGGGCATCGGCTTTGTTGCCAACGGACAAGTCAAGGCCGAAAACATCGAAAAATTCAGGGTCAACATAAATAAGCTTGTTTATGCTGAAGGCGTTACCCTCATAATAAGCTTTGTTTTGCCATCCTCGATAAATCTGGCAAGCTTTTTCTATTTCCGGTATTTCGTTGGGAATTTGGGTATAAGCCTTGCGCGAACAAATAGGGTAATTGTTTATTGAATTTCCCTCTTTAATAGTATTGTAAAGCCTAAGCACGCGGTTTTTGGTCGTAAAATGCTTGTCATAAGCCGTTTCGTGCCAAACATAAACCATAAGTAGCAAAAAGGCCGACAACCCTATTGCCAAACCCGGAAGGTTGATAAACAGGAGCATGGGGCTTCTCCTCATATTCTTCACCGTCTGTTTGATCATAAAAACCTTATTCATATCTCAGAGCTTCAACGGGGTTTCGGCGGGCAGCCTTGACGGTCTGCAAACTAGCGGTAAACAATACGATCAAAAGGGTTGTCAAACCCGACAGGCAGAAAACCCACCAAGCTATGTCGGTTTTATAAGCAAAGCTTTCGAGCCATTTTTCAAGGGCAAGATATGCCAAAGGGCTGGCAATAACAAAAGCCGCCACCAGCCACTTTATTAAATCGGCGTTCAAGAGTTTCAATATCCCCATGACAGATGCCCCGTTCACTTTCCTAATCCCTATTTCCTTGGTTCGGTTCAGGCACATCTGGAATGTCTGCCCCAAAACACCCATGAAAGTCAATATCAAGGCGATTATGGCCGCTATGGCTATTGCTTTTCCCAAACGTTCTTCCGATTTGTACATTGCGTCGAAATGCTCATCGTAAAAAGTATAGTTCATTGGTTCGTCGGGGATAAACGAAGCCCATGTTTTTTCGAGCGCCCTCATCTGATTGCCAATGTTTCCGGCCTTTAGGCGGATAGTGGCATACCGCAGGTTCGAAGCATTATTGTTTCTCGCCGACATTATGCAAACGGGCCCGATTTTGTTGTGCATCGACTCGACAAAAAAATCATCGCTAATGCCCACAACTTCGTAACCGCCCTTTCTTCCGTTCTTAAAACGCTTGCCGTCGAGGTTTTCCCATTCATATTGCTTAAAGGCTTCCTTGTTTAAAACACAGCTCGTTCCCAGCTCGCCAAGTTTAAAGGCATGGCCCTCAATTATCTTAATGCCGAATGTCTTGAAAAAATTATTGTCAGCCGAAAGGCATTTTATCATAATTTGTTTGTCGTTAACCACTTCGCCCATGTTCAAATTAACATTTCCCGGCATACCGCTGCTCAGGGTGAAGCTTTCAATCCAGTTGAAATTACTTAATTGTTCGCGCAAAACCGCCTGTTTTTTAAAGTTGTATGGAAAATTCAGCCGCAGCAGGTTCTCCTTGTCAAAACCCAGGTCGATATGTTTTACATAATCAAGCTGTTTGAAAAAAAAGATGGTTAGTATTATCAGAAAAATGGAAATACTAAATTGGAGCGTCGTCATTATTCGCCGCTTTGTTTGTTTTATTGCCGGCTTATGAATTGAGGAAATAGAGTCGGCAATACTGTATTTTGTTAGAATAAATGCAGGTATCAAGCTTAAAACCACAATAATGGAGAAAAGTACCGAAAGAACTATTGTCAGCATAAGTGGACTTAAAAGCAGCTGTGCGTGCAGGCGGTTGTCGAATAAGCTGTTCGACAAGGGGAGAAACAATTGGAACATAAAAACAGAGAGTATTGCCGAGATGGCTACGCTAAGCGACACCTCAACGAAGGAAAATGCCAGCAATTGTTTATGGCTGGCGCCGATTACTTTTTTGATAAAAATGATTTTTAGTCCGGAATATTGTATCGAAATAAAGAAATTGATGAAATTAATAGTGGAAAGCAATAGCACCAATAATCCGATTCCGCTGAAAAGCAAGACCAGGTTCCAGTTTCCGGTTTCTATGCCCTCGTCGTCAAAATGCCCCGAAAGGTGTATGTCGCTCAATCTTTGCATGCTCAAGGAGCTAAGCACATAATTTTTTGATTTGGCGATAGTGTCCAGCTTGGTTTGTAATGCTTGTGCATCAATATTTTTTTTGAGAAGAAGGAAATGATCGGTGGGATTCCAGCATTTGCCGTTTGTGCAACTCCTGTTGAACACAAAGTCCTTGTTTTCGGCATTGGTGAAAACATCTGCCTGTATGCTTGAGTTAAGGGGGAAATCTTCCACTACGGCCGAGACCTGTCCTTGCATATCGTTTAAGATAGTGATCGGTTTTCCGAGGGCGTCGTTGCTCGGGAATAGTTTGCCCGCCAATGAACGTGTTATTACCACTGATTTTTTTCCTGTAAACAAAACATCGCTGTTCGACTGGATCACCCTTAAAGGGAAAATCCGGAAAAAGTCGTCGGTCGTGTTTATTATTCCACTGGCAAGTGCGAAATTACCACCTGACTTTACCGATATATCGAAACCGGCCGAAAGCTCCATAGTGCAGGCTTTTTCAACTTCAGGAAGCTTTTCCTTTAGTTCCCTGTTTAGCTTGAAATCCAAGCCGCTTAGGTTTTCCTCATCGTCAACCACCCTTACAATACGCTCGTGATGGGGCATCCAACTGTCCATAGTGGTTTCCCCGAAAACATATAAGCCGATATTTAAGCAAACGGCAAAGCCCACCGACAAGCCGACAATGCTCATTATCGAATATAACTTATTGCGCTGCATTATCCGTAAGGCAAGTTTTAAATGGTGTTTTATCATTATGGCAGTTTTTGTCTTAATTATTTATTATAAACTTTATTCGTACCTCAGTGCTTCGACCGGGTTTCGGCGGGCAGCCCTAATAGTCTGCAAACTAACGGTAAGCAGTGCTATAAGGACGGCAAAAACACCCGACACGGCAAAAACCCACCAGTCGAGGGTGGTTTTATAAGGAAAGTTGCTAAGCCATTTGTGCATTGCGTAATAAGCAAGCGGACAAGCAATTACAAAGGCAATGACAACCCATTTCAAAAAGTCGCGGTTAAGCATCCCGACTATTTGCAATACGGTTGCGCCGTTAACTTTGCGGATACCTATTTCCTTTATCTTTTGTTGGTTGTAAAAAACCGACATGGCAAATATTCCCATTACCGAGATTATTATCGACAGTATTGCGAAGAAGCTCACGATGGCGGTGGTCCTTTTTTCCTTGTCGTACCACTTTTGGATTGTTGAGTCAACGAAACCGAAGTCGAAAGGCATGCCGTTGGTAAAATCGCCATAGGCTCTTTTAACCTTCTCGAGCGTTGAAGCAATATTGTCCCCCTCTACCTGGACAAAAATCTGCCAGGGGAAATCGTCCTTGCCCATTTGCTGTACCAATGCCATCCCTATTTTGCGGTGCAACGACTCGAAATAAAAATTATCGATTATGCCGAGCAAGGGTTTTTGACCGTTATATGCCTTGAAAGTTTGCGGCAGGGAGTTCAGGCCGAGCTTCTCCGCTGCCATGCGGTTCAGCCAGACACCATCTTTTGAATATGCGGCCGCAGTGGGCGTTATCTTCATCCGCATCATGGGGAAAAACGAAGAATCAACGATAAAGACCTGAAAACTAACAGGCTTGCCCTCGTATTGATACGATTGGTTATTGCCGCCATCTATTGGGCTGCCGGCAACAAACGAAACTCTTTTCACCCCCGCTATCTTGCTCATCTCGTTTTTAAAGCCCGCCATTTCGCTGTTTGACAGATTATTGTCGAACCAAATTATGTTCTCGGTTTTAAATCCGAGCTCATGATTTTGCATGAAAGCTGTTTGCCTGGCGATTATTATTGTGGAAACAATTAAAACTATGACCACAACATATTGAAAACCTATCAATATCTTAGAATACACACTTTTGCTTTTCCGCCTGAGCTCACCTTTGATGACCTGAACGGCATTTAGTTTGGTAATTAAGTAGGCAGGTATAATTCCCGAGACAAAGCCAATTAGAAGCACAAACAGCAAGGATAGCAAAATAGTGCTTCGGGAGAACTCATCGGCAAGCTTAAGTTCGGTATTCAGCAAGTTGTTCAACACAGGCTCGATCATGAAGCTTAATAAGCCAGCAAGCAAAAAAGCGACGAAGCACAATATTATGGATTCGCTGACGTGCTGCATAATTAATTCGCCCCGGCTGCTGCCGAGGAGTTTTTTAATGGCAATTTCCTGGGTTCTGCTACTTGAATGAGCGATGGTAAGGTTCATATAATTGATGATCGCCAAAACCAATATCAGAAAAACAATGGCAAACAAAACGCTGATCAGGGTTTTGCTGTTTTGCCGGATGGCCCTTCCCTTGACATGGCTAAAATAACTGTCGGACAAAGCTTCGAATTTTACTGTTTTCGCATATCCGCTACTGTACATCCAATAATCATTATTGAACATCTCAAGGACACGGGCCGCTATCGAGGGCAGGTCGGTATGGGGCTTTGCCAAGAAGTATAAACCGAACGAACTGTTTCCAAGGCTTTTCAAAAGACCGGGATAGTTCCAAAAATCTGCCAGTGCCCTGAAGTTAATAATGGCATCGCATTTAGTGAAATTGGAAGTTTCAGAAATATCGCCGACAACACCCTTAACAACACAGTCGATACCATCAATGCTTATTTGTTTGTCCAAAGGTGATTTTTTGCCGAAAACCCTCAGGGCGAACTCTTTCGACAAAACAACCGAGTTCCTGGTCTTCAGTGCCGTCTCGGGATTTCCCTCAAGGAGGCCGAACGAAAAGATATCGAAAAAAGTGGAGTCGGCCAGCAAATACTTGAACTTTACCTTTAGGCCGTCTTGCGTTACCAATATCCCTTCATTATCCGAAATACGCGTATAGCTTTCTATTTGCGGGAATTCGTTTTGCAGCCAAAGGCCCACGGGAGGGGCATAGCCCGCCTGGCTTTCGTTTATGAGCCTGTAAATCCGCGGGCTGTTTTTTTGCAGGCTGTTTACGGTAAGCTCATTTTTTATATAAACGCTCAGGAGAATCACGAAGGTCAAAGAGACGGTGAAGCCCAACACAGTCACCAAGGCATATAACTTGCTGCTTGCAAGGTTTTTTATAAATGTCCTAAAGTTTTTTAGCCACATAGTCGCAATATTAAATGATTAAATGCGCGATTTGGAACATCATATATTGGCCTTTTCCATTATCACCTGCCCGTCGAGCATGTTTATTGTGCGGTGGGCAAAAGCGGCATCGCGGTTTGAGTGCGTGACCATCAAGATAGTAACGCCATCCTGATTTAGCTCGGTAAGCAGGTTCATTACTTCGATGCCGTTTTTTGAATCGAGGTTTCCGGTCGGCTCGTCGGCAAGTATAAGTCCCGGGTTGGCGACCACGGCCCTGGCAATGGCCACACGCTGCTGTTGGCCGCCAGAAAGCTGCTGTGGATAATGCTTGGCCCTGTGGCTGATCTTCATCCGGGCCAGCACCTCCTTGACCTTTTTCTTGCGTTCGGCAGAGCTCATTTTAAGGTATAGCAAAGGTAGTTCCACATTGTCGAAAACATTTAGTTCGTCGATGAGGTTAAAGCTCTGGAAAATAAACCCAATATTCCCCTTCCTGAATTTAGTGCGGTTCTTTTCTTTTAGGTTGCTGATGTCGTTGCCCTTGAAAATATATTTTCCTTCTGATGGATTGTCGAGCAAGCCGACAATGTTCAACAAAGTGGACTTGCCACAGCCCGATGGCCCCATTATTGCAACGAACTCTCCCTTCTTGTTGATGTCTAAATCCACGCCGTTTAAGGCATAGGTTTCAATTTCTTCGGTTCTGAACACCTTTGTTAATTTTTCTGTTTTTATCATTTTATAATAATTTTGTTTATTGCATTGATAATATGATGTTTATCGTTTTTTTACCGAAACACTACCCGCTCATTGTCCCCAAAATCGTCATAAGCCGAAACTATTACCCTTTCGCCGGGCCCGAGGCCTTCTAGCAGTTCGTAATACTTGGGGTTTTGCCGCCCTATTTTAATATTGCGCCTGTTGGCCGATTTCCTGTCAGGAGCAAGCACGAATATCCACTTATCCACTGCCCTCCTGTTTTCTGGAAGAAGCTGCCCCTGGGGAGCAACAATGATTTCTGCGGGCTGCCGAGCTGAAGCCTGACGAAGTATGTTTGGCCGGTTCGCATGTTTTGCGGCTTTTTACCGCTGAAGACCATTTCGACGGAGAAGCGGCCATCGCGGACTTCAGGTAATATCTTCCTGATTTTCAGCTTAAACTCCTGCCCCTGCCGCTCTAGGATAGCCCCCAGGCCTACTTTTACCTTATCGATATAATGTTCGTCGATATCGGCTATGACTTTATAAGATGTGAGTATGTGCATTTGGCCGATACGGCCTCCCTTTGGTACTGACTGCCCAATTTCTACATCAAGGCTCGTAAGCTGGCCGTCAACGGGAGCAACGAGGTTTAAGTTTTCCTGCCTTTGCCTTACTAATTTGAGGTTCAGGCTCATATTGCGTAAATTCTCCTTCATCTGATCAACCTGTATCGACCTGTATATGGAATCCTGCCCTTGCCTCTCGATATAAAGCTGATAGCTCCTGCCGGCAAAATCATAATCTTCTTCCGATTTCAAAAACTCTTCCTTCGATATCAAGCTGTCGGCGTATAAGGTTTTGTTTTGCCGATAAGTTCTTTTCTTGCGTTTTATATCGAACTCGAGGTTCAGCAGCTCGCGTTTTATCTGCAATCTTTCCTGCTCCATAACAACCATGGTGTTCCTGAGAAAATTGCTTTTTTCGGCCAGCTGGGCTTCGCTGTTCAGTATGCTCAAGCTCAAATCGGGATTGCTCAGCCTTAGTATCACATCCCCTTTTTTTATCATGCTTCCTTCCTCCACAACTTTTTCTTCCACCCTTCCGCCTTCTCGGGCATCGAGGAAGACAGTGGCTATGGGCTCGACGGTACCGCTTATGGAAATATAGTCGTGAAATATGCCCTTGCTGACCGTGTCTATGGTAACCCTCTCAATATCCGTACGGTATGTGGAAACATTATTGGCTAAAAATGCCTCGTAAATGAGCGCCGACAACAAAAGCGCCCCAATGCCCATATAAATATGCTTCTTTTTAATTCCCTTTTTCTTCTCTATCGGCCTATCCATTATCTCCATGATTATATTTTTAATTCGCTTGCCCCAAGCCGTATTACATTAAAAGGTGGTTCCAGTTCCCGGTTCTGTAAAACTCCAGCATCTGCTTGCGCATTATGTATATTAATCTCGATTTCAACAATCCCGCTTTTGCGGAAATAAAGCGCTGCTTGGCCGACTCGAACTCTGTACTGCTCACCAAACCCTTTTCCAGTCGTTTGCTGACATTTTCAAGGCTTAGCTTGCTGAAGCCATATAATTCGTTCGCCGACAGATATTCATTTCTTGCCGCTTGAAGCTCGTCAACGGCAGTCCATATTTCGCTGTACAAATCATCGCGTTGCTTTTCAAGGTCAAGCTTTCTGTCCTCGACGGCAATTTGTTTCCTTTTTATACGGCTATATGCCGAGGCATTGTTGAAAACGGGTATCCTGATCCCCATGCTGACCCATTGGTTTTGGTTGTTGTTCATCTGGTTTTTATAACTAAGCGTGTCGCCGTCGAAATATCCGGTACTAAATCCTCCCGACATATATATGCTGGGCAGTATGTTTCCCTTTGCCATTGCCAAGTCCTTCCGGGATGCATCTAGCAGGAACTGTTTCTGTTTTACTTCGGGCAATAGGCCAACAGACATTTTAAACAACGAATCCACGTCAGGTGTTGAGCTTAATGCGGCTACATTTAGGATCGTGCTGTCTATTTCAAAGTAGCCGGAGGCATTAAGCCTGAGCAGTTGTTTTAACTCGAGCAACGAGCGCCTTGAATTATTTGCTGCCCGTGTCAGGCTCAATTTATCTGCCGCCCACTGGCTTTTAAGTTCCTGTGCCGTTAAGGGCGATTCCCTTCCCACCTCAACAAACTTCTGCATGCGCTCGAATTGCAGCCCGGACAAATCAAGCTGGTTTTTCGCCACCTCCATTAACCCCTGACTGTAAAGAGCCATATAAAACGAACTCATTATCTCGGCTATGAGCATGTTTTTCTGCAACTCGGCCTCTTGGGTTTTCGCCATGAGCAAATACCTGTTGAACCTTATGTTGTTCGATTTTACCAAGCCGCGAAACAAGTCCACCGACGAATTTGCCCAATAGCTGTTTCTGTAAGTCCGGTCGTATGTGATGGCGTTGGTATTGCCGTCTATGTTCCTTCCAAAATTGACATCGAAAGTGCTTCCAAGGTTTAGGTCGGGAAGTATCGATAACCTGCTCTCCCTTAAATCTATTTCCTGAGCGTTCACCGCATTATATTTCTTGTTTAATTCTATATTGTTATCCAAAGCATAGTTTATGCATTTAGCCAAGTCCCATTTCACCTGGCCGAAAACGGCTAAGTCGCTAAGGGCAATAATCGAGATCAGCAACAGAGGTTTAACATTGCGGCCCATTGCTGCAAAAGGCTTCCTACGTATGTCGAATATGGCTGTATTATTCAAATTATAAAGAATGGACATTAAACATTTGATGAGTTTTTCAAGTTTCATACCAAATAATGCATATAACTAAATATCAGTTATATTCAGTAGTTTATCTATGCGCACATTAAAGAAAAGTGTAAAATTATTTTACAACCTGTGTATAATAAGTTTACAAATATTTACTTTCGTGAAAAATTAGTCGTGAAAGAAACTCATATTTCGGGATGAAAGGCAAAATACTTATAGTTGATGATAACAAAAGTGTTTTAACAGCACTTGAGATGTTGCTGCAAACCGAGTTTGAGGATGTGGCAACATTAAAAACCCCTGATACTATGATCTCGGTGATCGGGCAAAATGACATAGACCTGGTCTTGCTCGACATGAATTTCCGGGCAGGGATAAATTCGGGCAACGAAGGCTTATTCTGGATGAGGCAAATCCTCGATTTTGATCCGGGCATAAGTATAGTTATGATTACTGCCCACGGCGATGTTGAGCTTGCCGTGAGCGCGGTAAAAAAAGGAGCCTTCGATTTTATCTTGAAGCCATGGGACAACAATAAACTGATAAGCACCTTACATGCCGGGCTGAAATTGAGGAAAAGCAAGTTGGAGACCAAAAAACTAAGGGAGACAACGGTAATATTAAAGCAACAGCTAATGCCGCCGTCCTACTCCCTAATCGGCAAATCGGAGCCCATGCAAAGGGTAATGGAAATGATTAAAAAAGTTTCGGGAACCGATGCTAACATACTTATAACAGGCGAGAACGGAACGGGCAAAGAGTTGATTGCCAGAGAAATACATCGTCATTCAAACAGAAAAAAAGAAATGCTTGTTAGCGTTGACATGGGAGCCATAAGCGAATCATTGTTCGAGAGCGAACTGTTCGGGCATGTAAAAGGCTCGTTTACAGACGCTTCCGGCGACCGTACTGGAAAATTCGAGTTGGCTGACAAGGGAACGCTTTTTCTCGACGAAATAGGCAACCTCAACCCGGGACTGCAAGCCAAAATGCTCGCGGCACTTCAAAACAGGACAATTGTCCGCCTTGGCAGCAATACTGAAATCCCCATCGACATAAGGTTGATTTCGGCAACCAACAAGAACCTTGAGGAAATGATTGCCCGCGGCGAATTCCGGCAGGATTTACTTTATAGGATAAACACAATAAGCATAGAGCTGCCACCATTGAGGGAGAGAGGAAACGACATTTTGCTCCTGGCCGGGTTTTACCTCAAGAAATATTCTTCCAAATACGACAAAGCGGGTCTAAAGATAAGCTCGCTCGCAGGCCGCAAGCTGCTAAAATACAATTGGCCGGGCAATGTCAGGGAACTGCAACATTCCGTTGAAAAGGCAGTTATCCTTGCCGATGATGAGATTCTTGGCGAAAACAGTTTCTCGCTGAACGAGAATTTTCACGCAAGGGGCGAAAACTTCAAAAACCAAACCCTTGAAGAAATGGAGAAGGAATTGATCTTACAGAGCATCAGGAAAGAAAAGGGAAATATGAGCGCCGTATCCAAAAACCTGGGCATCAGCAGGCAAACTCTTTATAATAAACTTAAAAGATATGAAGTATAAGCACTTTTATTTTGCAATACTACGACGCATTTTCCTGCTTATCGCCCTAAGTTCGGTGGCAACGTATCTGTTTGTTACAAAGGTATATGTGTGGGGATTCATCACGATCGCGCCTCTGGTGCTCGGAATTTTCAATGTCATCGGCTACTTCAACAAAACCAATAAATGGATTTCCTTTTTCCTGTTGGGAATTGAAAATGAAGATTCAACACTTAAGATTCCCGGCAAATCTGGCAACAAATCCATCGACGAGGTTTATGAGGGCATAAAAAGGCTAAACGATGTTTTCAAGCAAACAAAGATCGACATCAGCACACAGGAACATTATTATCGGTCGGTGATCAACCAGTCGGCAACGGGGCTTTTTTCTATAAACGAAAGCGGAAGGGTGATAAACATCAACCCTGCGGCCGTTAAGCTAACCGGCTTGCAAGAATATCATCATGTGAACATATTGTCGAATATCAACTCGGCTTTGCCGGGCTTTATTGTGCAATCGGAAAGAAATGACAATAACTCACTTGTGTTCGAGAACCGCCACGGACAAAAACTATTGTTTAAATTATCTTGTATAAAAACCTCAAAAGGCAATATTAGCCTTGTTGCGGTGAGCGATATCACAAAAGAGCTCGATAACCGCGAAGTGGATGCCTGGATCAAGCTGGCCCGCACCTTGTCGCACGAAATAATGAACAACATTGCCCCGATAACCACCCTGTCGAAAGTTATTTCGGGGTATTTTATAAAGAAGGGCACGATAATAAAGGAAGAAGATGTTGATTCAGTTATTATTAAAAACACCGTTAAAGGTTTAAAGGTAATCGAGGAACAAAGCAGCGGGCTAATGAATTTTGTGGAGAACTACAGGAAATTCACCAAGCTTCCGGATCCTGAGTTTTCAGTAATTGATTTATCGGCTATAATTGAGAACACTCTTTTGGCCGCGGCGGCATTCAAGGGTTTCGGCTCATTTAAAATAACAAGGAAGATAGCCGGCAACATCTTTGTCAGTGCCGACGAGAAGTTGTTGTCGCAGGTAATTATCAACCTTTTGAAAAACGCATGCGAAGCCCTTGTGGCAGCCGATATCGAAAACCCCGAGCTTATAGTCGGGCTGTCAAGCGATGCTTCTGTAACGCGGCTGGGGATTACTAATAACGGCCCTGGCATTCCTCCCGAAATAAGGGAACAAATCTTTGTGCCTTTTTATACTACCAAAGAAAACGGTTCAGGCGTAGGCCTTAGCCTTAGCAAGCAAATAATGCTTAAAATGGGTGGTGACGTAATTCTGGATTCGCGGAAAGATACAACTACTTTTACGGTAGTGTTGGAATTAAATAATAGTATGTAGTTTTTGTTTTATCATAAATATCACGAAAAACAATTATACTATCTTAATAAACTGTACCTTTACAGTTGAGTCTAGAAAGACTTTTTATTATACAAAAACATTGTTTGGAAAAGTTTTTAGAAAAATTAATCAGTTTTAATAAGCACAATCCTTAACGAAACCAAAAATTGAACAAATAAAATATAAAACTTTAAAAATCAGCAAGTATGAACAAGATCATTAATATTTTCTTATTTATCATAATAGGATATACTTTATCGGCACAAGTATTAAATCCTGAAATAGTTTCTACAGCAGGAGAAACATTTCAAGAATCGTCAATACAAATACAATGGACGCTTGGAGAGTTAGCAGTCACAAAAATTGAAAATCCGAACGTTCAGATTACTCAAGGTTTTAATCAACCATTTTATATAACTACAGAAGTCAACAACTTACCTGAAAATATTGGTAGAATCAAGTTTTATCCAAATCCAACAAACAATTACATTAATATAAAGATAGATTATAATCTATCAAGAAAAACACAAATTTTCTTTTATGATATTCAGGGTAAACTAATACAATCGCTAGAAAGTAATGGAAAACAAATCTCGGAAAAAATTGAAATAATTAACCAAGCAAAGGGCATCTATATTTTAAAAGTTTCCATTGACAATGAAAAATATTCAAAAACTTATAAACTTATTAAAAATTAAAATGATGAAAAAACTTACAGTATTATTATTTGTTCTAAGTATTACAACATTAATTTTCGGACAGGCACCACAAGGATTCAACTATCAGGGCATTGCAAGAGATTTATCGGGAAATCCATTAGTAAATAAAAATATAGGATTACGAATAGCAATAATCCAGGATACCGTAAACGGGGAAGAGGTTTATAAAGAAATTCACGCCATAATAACAAATGATTTAGGATTGTTCAATATAAAAATTGGTTTTGGTTCAATAGTATATGGCTCATTCGAGGATATTGATTGGGGAAGCGGTGATTATTTTATTCAAATTGAAATTGATGAGAATGGAGGTGGAAATTATCAACTAATTGGAACAAGTCAATTGATGAGTGTTCCCTATGCGCTATTCTCAAGAAATGCAAGCAAGTGGAGCGAAAACGAGAATGGTATAAATTATGATGAGGGTAATGTTGGAATTGGAACAAGTAGTCCAACAAGTATTTTGCATTTAAAAAAGCCATTTGGAGATGTGGTACTAACGTTAGAAACTGATGAGGATAATTTAGGTGAGGATGATAACCCAAGAATAGATTTTTTGCAAGATGGTGAAACTGTTGGATTTAAAGTAGGCCTAAATCAAGAATTAAACCTATTAACATCAGGCAATGACTTTTATTTTCAACCAATATGGCTTTCTGAATTAAAAACACCAATATTAACACTTAGTATTGATGACGGTGTTCTTGGTGCTGCCCACTATAACGCTAGAGTTGGCATTGGTACAGCAACACCGAAGTCGAAACTTCAAATAACAGGTGGAGATATATATTTGGAAGAAATTGAATCAGGGGTAATAATGAAGTCTCCTGATGGAAATTGTTGGAAATTAACAGTTGACAACTTAGGAAATCCCGTGTTTACATCTATTGATTGTCCTGAATAACTAATATAAATTACTCCTAAGCTCCAACATTGGTAACCGCTTTGGCCATTGCCATTCCTTCGAGTTCTTTATCGATATGGAACATGCCGGCCTTGTCGCTGCCAACAAGTTTTATTTTGTCGAGTATGGTGCTGAAAAGGGCCTCTTCCTCAACTTGCTCGGTGATATACCATTGCAGGAAGTTGGCAGTTGTAAACTCATTTTCTTTTAAAGCAATGCCGTATAATTCGTTTATCGAACCGGTAATAAACATCTCATGCTTTAATATTTCGCCAAAGAGGTCGAGCAAAGTGTTGTAGGTCTGCGTTGGTTCCTCCATGGGCAGCAGTTTAGCCTGGCCTCCCCTGTCGGCAACATAATGTACAAGCTTCAACATGTGTATCCTTTCCTCTTCGGCATGTTTATATAAAAAGCCGGCAGCCCCCGGAAAGCCGTTCGACTCGCACCAAATAGCCATGGCCAGATATAACCTCGACGAGAACTCTTCTCTGTTAACCTGCTGGTTAATGGCATTTTCTACATTTTTATTCATCATAATCCCATTTGTTGAATGAAAATCAAAGATAATAAAAACCTTATTGTCATGATTATTGTTTTTTAATTGAGTGGCAAATCCGATAATGGCCCAAGCGGCAATGTATCCGATTTGATAATGTTCCAGAAGTTTGCCGAGCCGGGGCCTTTTTCTTTGTTCGTCAAAACGATAAGTGTTTTATGGTGTTTCATCTCGCGTATATAAAAAGTCCTGAAGCCTTTCCACCAGCCAAAATGATAGACTGTGCTGTCCATACCGCCTTTGATGCGCCAGCCGAAACCGTAATTGTTCCTGCGCTTCCAATATTTTGGGCTTCCAGGCTTAAAAGCCTCGCTGACCACTTCTTTTGGGACCAAGGTGAAATTATCGAGCGCCCTGTCGTATTTGTATAAATCCTCCACCGATGTATAAATGTTCTTATCACCCATAACACCGTTCAAATAGTCGTTCTCCATTTTCCGCCAGCGCCACCTCCTTCTATAAAATCCCGGGACGCCCTTGTTTATATAGAGCCCGACAGCAGAATCACCTCGCATATTGAAAACGAAGGAATCGTTCATTCCCAAGGGCTTGAAAATCCTTTCGGCAACAAAATCCTCAAAATGAGAGCCCGAAACTTCTTCGACTATGTTCGCCAACAGGGCATAGTTGGTATTGCAATAATGAAAACCCTTATCGGGCCTGAAATATGTGTCGGGGGGATATTTTATGAACAAATCCAGCATGTCGTCGTTGTTCATGGGTATTTTTTTGTTCTCCCATTTGTCGAGGGCCAGGCTCATATACCGCGGCAGCCCTGAGCGATGGTTCATCAGCAACCGCAGAGTGACTCCTTCATAAGGGAATTCGGGCAAATAGAGCCTTATGTCCTCATCGTAATCAATTAAGCCGTCATTTTTAAGTATCATGATGGCCATGGCCGAAAACATCTTCGACACCGAGGCCAGTTGAAATGCGTCATGGGTCGTCAAGCTGTCGCGCTTATGCCTGACATCTTTATAGCCGTAAGCCTTTTTGAAGACGACCCTTCCTTTCTCGGCATACAAAACCGTGCCGTTGAAGCCAGTGAGCTTTTTGAGCCTATTGAATTTTTTATCTAGTTTTTTTGCCTTTTGTGCTATAGTTATGCTGTCGCGGTCGGCAATGAAACTAATATCGACGTCGGTAACAGGGGCTGTTCCCCCGGTTTTCTTTTCGTCGCTTGCGCATGAATGGAATATCATTGCGACAAGCATAAGCAATGATAAGCGGAGAAGATATATGGAATAATATTTTTTCATAAAAAGCCAGCAAATGTAGGAATAATTAAATTTAGCGGGGAAACGCAAATTTCAGATTAACATTTTTTAATTATTAGTTTACATTGGCAATAAATCTCCTGTTTTTAAGTTTATACTTCACAGAATATCAAAAAAACATAAATTATTGAATCGTATGAAAATCAAATACCTTTTGGTCCTGAGCATTTTAGCTCTGTTATCTAACATTATTTGTGCCCAGACACCCGGAATTGGCGAATGGCGCAGCCACATGCCATACGACAAGGTGATAGATATTGCAATTGCCGACAATATCGTTTATGCGGCAACTCCATATAACTTGTTTACTTACAACACTACGGACAATCGAGTTGATAGGTTCGACAAGGTCAAGGGACTTAATTCTGTAGGCGTTATGAAAATCGGATATAACCCTTCTCAAAAAGAACTTTTAATAGCTTATGCTGATGCGAATATCGATGTTGTTGATGCTGAGGAAAACGTCATTAACATCTCCGACATAAAAGACAAGGACATCCTTGGCAACAAGACCATCAACAATATTGTCTTTAAAGGAAACCTGGCTTATCTGTCATGTGGTTTCGGCATTGTCGTGCTCGACATGACCAAACGGGAGATTCACGACACATATTATATCGGCGCCGAGGGTGCCGCGGTAAACGTGCTTGATTTAACATATAACGACTCGTTCTTTTATGCAGCCACCACCGAGGGCATTTATTATGCCGATGCAAATGCCGACAACCTAGCCGATTTCAATCAGTGGACAAAAGATGAGACAATGATACATCCCGATCTTCCATATAATCTGATTCAGAGCTTCCAGGGCAAAATATATACTAATTATTACAGTCAGCTTTACAATCAGGATACATTATTTGTTTTTGATGGCACTAGTTGGGATTATTTTAGCAAGGGAAACGTTTCGGAACATCATCAAATGAACGTTTACAACGACAACTTTCTTTTAGTAAACCGCTATTCCACTTATGTTTACGACAAAGACATGAATCGCGAGTTCGTTATAAGCAAGCCAAGCAACGAATTGCTGGAATGTTTTGCCGCCGAAATGGACAAGAATGGGAACACTTGGGTGGGCGACAAATTCAAGGGGCTGGTAAGAACTTGGGGCAAAGGGGAGAACGGAGAGTTTATAAAGCCGAACGGCCCCCGGACGAAGAGCGTTTTTGCCATGGATGCTTTTGGCCCTGCGGTATGGGTTGCTTCGGGCGGTCATCAGTCCGACTGGGGCAAAACCTACAATATCGATGGCGTTTTCTCCTTTATCGACAACGAATGGACCTCGCATTACAAAAAGAACACTCCTGCCCTGGACACTATCTCGGACATGGTTTGTGCAAAAGTTGACCCTGCACAACCGGAAATTGCATATATCGGGACATGGCAGGGAGGATTGCTGAAGTTTGAAAACAACGAACTCACCGGGGTTTTTGACGAGTCGAACAGTAGCCTTCAGCCGTGGGTGGCGGCACCATACCTGACAAATGTAAGCGGTATCGACTTCGATGACCAGCACAATTTATGGGTTGCGAACACTGGGGCAAACGATGTGCTGTCGGTTATGAAAAATGACGGTTCATGGAAATCGTTCAACCTTGGAGGAGCTATGAGCGCCGTGGACGTGGGTGAGCTTATTGTCGATAAATTTAATCAGAAATGGATAATAAAACGCAAAGATGGTTACATAGCAGTTTTTAGCGATAACAATACGATTGATGATGTTTCCGACGACAGGATCAAAATATTAAGTGCTGCCACCGGAAGCGGGGCCATACCCGGAAACAAGGTTTATTCGTTTGCCGTCGATCATGACGGGGAGGTTTGGGTAGGCACCGACGAGGGCGTATGCGTTTTTTATTCCCCGTCGAAAATATTTCAGGCAGGCGAAAATTTTGATGCTTCGCAGATCCTCGTCCCGCGAAACGACGGAACGGGATTGGCCGATATACTCCTTGTAACCGAGACTGTTACGGCAATCACTGTTGATGGGGCCAACCAGAAGTGGATAGGGACCGACAGAGCGGGCGTTTTTCTGCTCTCTCCCGACGGGCTTAAGGAAATATACCATTTTACTACCGACAACAGCCCGCTGTTGTCGAACAATATCACTGATATTGCCATCAACGAAAACGGGGAAGTGTTCATAGGGACGGCAAATGGTATTATTTCGTATAAAAGCACTGCGGCGCCCAATAACCCTAAAGGCCTAAGCAATGTTTATGCTTATCCAAATCCCGTAAGGGAAAATTTCACAGGTTTGATAGGAATTAAAGGCCTGGTAAACAATGCATCCATAAAAATAACCGATTCTTATGGCAATTTGGTTTATGAAAGCCATTCGGAAGGCGGACAGGCCGTGTGGGACGGAAAGGATTTCAATGGCCGTAGGGCTGCCACAGGTGTTTATTTGGTTTTTGTGACAAATGCGGACGGAACGGAAAAAGTAGCTACAAAAATATTGTTCATTAATTGATATCGTGCTAAAAAAAAGCCGCGGCATAGTGCTTTCTTATGTAAAATATTCCGAATCAAGTATTATCTCGAAAATATACACTAAGGAATTCGGCTTGCAATCCTATGTCGTTAAGGGTATTAGAAGCAAAAAACCGAAAGCAGGGATAGCACTCTTCGAGCCCCTGTCAATTGTTGAGATTGTCGCATATCAAAACGAAAACAAAACAATTCACAACCTGAAGGAAATAAGGATAGATTATCCCTTCCAGAGCATTCCCTTCGATGCCCTTAAGCGTTCCATGTTGTTTTTCATTGACGAAGTCCTCATAAAGACCATCAAGGAGGAAAGCTCGAACCCCGCCCTGTTCGACTGGCTGGCACATTCTCTTGCCTGGTTCGATTTAAACGACGGGAACAACATGAACTTTCATCTTTCTTTTATGATGCAATTATCGCGGTTTCTGGGTTTCTACCCAAAAAAGGAAAGTATCCCTGACAGTAGGTTTTTTGATTTGGACAGCGGTTTGTTCACAAGGCACAGGCCTAAATCGCCAAATCACCTAAGCGAGGGCCAGGCCGATCTGTTCCATGATATTTACAATGGCTCGTTCGAGGATGCTTCAAGAATAAAGATTTCCACGGGACAGCGCAGAAAGCTGCTCGAATCACTGATTGTTTATTATAAGATACATTCCCCGGGTTTCGGCGACTTGAAATCGTTGGATATTTTGAAAATGGTTGTGAGCTAAGGGTTTGTGTTTTTTCAGGGGCTTTATTGTGCCCCTTATATGACATGGGGCTCGTATAGTTTATTTGTTTCAGGGGGCTATGCACCTGGCTTTGATGGGCTTGGCTTTCAGTTAGTCAGCCACGTCGGCCCCCAAGTCTTTATCTCAACCTTAAAGACTTCTTCAAATTGGTTCAGAAGATGTTTTTCAACTTCTTCAAGCGATATTTCGCGACCCAGTTCTTTCTGTAATGTTGTAACCCCTTTGTCGGCGATGCCACAGGGAACAATATGACTGAAATATTCAAGGTTTGTGTTGATGTTGAAAGCAAAGCCGTGCATGCTCACCATTTTGCTTATCTTCACTCCTATGGCAGCGATTTTTCTGGCTCTTGCTTTATTTCCTATTTCAAGCCAAACACCTGTTTCCCCTTCCGAACGTGAAGCCTCCACGCCATAAGTTTGAAGCACTTTTATTATAACTTCCTCTAAATTATAAATATAATTACGTATGCTAAGTCCCAGGCCATCCAAATCGAATATGGGATATCCAACAATTTGGCCCGGGCCGTGATAGGTTATGTCGCCTCCACGGTTGATATGATAAAAATCGGCACCCTTGCTCCTCAATAAATCTTCATTGAGCAAAAGATGGCTTTTGTCGCCGCTTTTCCCCAAGGTATAGACATGAGGGTGCTGAAGAAAAAACAATCTGTTCTCAATTTCGTCCAGCTTGCCTGAAAGCTTGGCATCAAAAGTTTGATTGAACAACTTTTCCTGCAAATCCCAAGCTTCCTTATAGTCTATCAATCCAAGGTTCTTGTATTTTATAGTCATTTGATGATGTGTTTTTCGGCACGATAGGACGAACGTACCAAAGGACTGCTTTCAATAAACTTAAAACCTTTTTCAAGCCCTATGCGTTCATATTCCTTAAACTGGTCGGGATTCACATATTCAACTACTTCCAAATGTTTTTTTGTGGGTTGAAGATATTGGCCAATTGTCATGACCTGAACCCCCACGGACAAAAGGTCGTCCATGGTTTCATAAACCTCTTGTGGGGTTTCGCCAATACCGACCATGATGCCGGATTTTGCCACCGATTTTGATTTTGCAATGATTTCAAGTGTTTTAAGGCTCAAATCATATTTGGCCCTACTGCGGGTGGTTGGCGTCAACCGTCTAACTGTCTCCAAGTTATGCGAAACCACCTCGGGACCGGCTTCCAAAACTATATTTATCAGGTCCTCTTTGCCGTCGAAATCGGGAATCAGCGTTTCCATGGTAACGGCCGGGCTATTTCTTTTTATTTCCCTTACCGTTTCAGCCCAGGTTCCTGCACCAAGATCGTCCAGATCATCACGGTCGACCGATGTAAGCACAACATGTTTTAGTTTCATGAGTTTTACGGAATTTGCAACTCTCTTGGGTTCTTCCATATCAAGGGGCAAGGGCCTACCTGTCTTCACATTGCAAAATTTGCACGAGCGGGTGCAGATATCGCCTAAAATCATTAAGGTGGCAGTGCCCCTTCCCCAGCATTCGTGCATATTTGGGCAATGCCCGCTGGTGCATATTGTATGCAACTTATGGCTTTCAACAATTCCCCTTACCGATTTATATTCTTTTCCCGAAGGTATATTTATTTTCAGCCATCCAGGCTTACGCAATCGTTCTTTTTTTGTTGTGTCCAACATTTATTTGAATTTTTAATTGAGCGGCAAAAGTAAACAAAAGTTGATTTAAGGTGCTTTGTTGCCGGTTTAAATAAAATCCTCAAAATTATCAGGAGTAATGAGCTTTGTCTCGTTTTCAGGGTAGGACGATAAAAAAGCCTTTGGAAACTTATGCTTTGATTTATTAGTATTCCATTTAAATTCAAAAGCAAATAACTTTCCGTCCCTTTCCTCTATATAATCTATTTCTTTTTTGTCGTGAGTTCGCCAAAAAAACTGGTTTGCATAAATTCGTTCATATTCCATCTTTTTCATCCTCTCACAAATAAGGAAATTCTCCCATAAAGCACCAACATCATTTCTTAAGCCGATTGGGTTGAAGTTTCTGATTACGGCATTCCGTAAACCATTATCATAAAAGTAAATTTTACGACTTTTCTTCAACTCAGACCGTAAATTCCGACTAAAGGACCTTAAGCGAAAAACAATATATGCTCTTTCCAAAAGAACTATGTAGCGTTCAACCGTTTCCTTGTCAAGACCACTAAGTTTTGACAACTCGTTATATGATACTTGGTTGCCCAACTGAAAAGCTAGAGCTTGAACTAAGATTTCCAAGCGATCAGGTTTCTGTATCCTTTCCCAGGTCAAAATATCCTTGTATAAATAACTATCCGACAGTTGCAGCAAGATGGCTTTTTCATCGCCGGGATTATTAACTACTTCTGGATAATAGCCATAAACCATACGATTCTGCAATAAACGTCTTTCATCAACTTCTCCACTATATTCTTGCATTTCCCGGTATGATAAAGGAAACAAAAAATATTCCCATTTTCGTCCGGTAAGTGGTTCGTTGATTTTATTCGCTAACTCAAATGCGGAAGATCCACTGGCAATTATTTTCAATCCTTTTATGTTATCATGAATCAGTTTTATCGTCAAACCGATATTCTCGATTCTTTGAGCCTCGTCAATAACTAATAATTTCCGAGCCCCAATTAAGGATTTTAATAAACTAGTGGTTGGGTTTTTCAGTATTTGACGTATATCAGATTCGTCACCATTCCACCATAAGGCATTTTTTTTATGCTTTTCCACAAAATCCATAATAAATGTTGTTTTTCCACTTTGTCGTGGTCCCAAAAGAACAATGACTTTATCATCGCCCATCCTGTTTAATATGGTTTTTTCAATATGACGTCTTACCATTATTTTATGAATTGAACCACAAATATACTAAATTTTCGGGTAGAACCGAAATATTTATATGAATTTTTCGGGTAGAACCGAAATATTTAGGTTTTTTTACAGAAAACTATTCCTATGTTTTAATCGATACAATAAAAAATTGATGCTATTCCGACAATATTTTATTTTTTGAATCCGTTTTAGGGGGTATAAATTACCCTTTTGCTGATTAAACTGCCTCCGCTTTTAAGTTGAACGATATAAATGCCGGGAGTAGTTCCGAATTCCATGAAACTGAATGTTATATTTGATTGGCCTTGTTCAATATTACCATTAAATATATCGGCTATTTCCATGCCTTTTAAATCAAACAGCTTTAAGTTAACATGGCTTGTTTCGCGCATATCGAAACTAATATTGACAATATCTTTAGCCGGGTTTGGAAATATATTGATTTTATTGTTTTTCACTATTTCCGTTTGGTCTATGCCCTCAACTATCACCCTTGCCGAATCCACATAATCTACTATCAAGCCGGCCAGACCGGAAGTTATTTGCAGAAGGGGGAGTTTTTGTCCTTTTCCAACCCATTGATAAACAGTATAATTACGATTTACCGGGATTCCTACCTCCAGGGAGTCGAGATAAAGGCTATCGTTTTCAATTATTTCCGATTTTATCCTGAGCACGTCGAAAGTTCCGTAGGGTGTGGTCAAAGTTCCCCAGCCGTCAACGGTATCGCTATGAGTTTTCGACATTCTCAAATATCCCATCCCGGGTATTGATTCAGCAAAATACGCCTGCGACGACCATTGATCCTGATAGTTCAAGGGGAAGTCGTAGATAAGGTCGGGATTGTCGTATTTAAAAGGAATCGGGATTCCGGCTATGGATACGCCAAGGCCCACGGCACGGAAGTCGCCAGGGCTTTTGTCGTAAAAATTATACACATCAGAAAACGGAAAGCCCGGGACCGGAAGGTTTTCGGCGGCACGAACCGCCAAATTTGAAAACAAACCAAAATACAGTTTGTAGATCAAAGCCATCGACCAAGGATCTTGAAAAGTGTCAACACGCTGATGTATCGGCACTAACTGGGAGAAATCCCAATCATAATCCTCACCGCTTTGGGCATAGTCAATAAAATCGAGGTTTAGGCCGGTGCTGATTCTAAGGGTATCGTCCACGGAAGGCATGTCCGATTGGTCGATGCTTATCTGTGCTTCAGCAATGATTATTGAGCAGAACATGAGAGAAAAAAGCAATATGGCCTTTGCTGATTTACTTTTTGATGAAGATTTATAATATGATTTCATGATTTTGATTTTTAATATGGTTCATAACCTTACAAAATTAATTAATTATTAGCATGAAAAGAAGTATAGACTCAAAAAAAACCCTAACAGCGGCCATCTTGTTGTTAAGGGCAGAACATATGTTCGTGTGCTAACGGAATGTCAGATGATATTCATATTCATAATAATATTTGGAATTATACTAATGATAATTACAAACAAAAAAGAAAAAGATATTGAAAAAGGAATGGCCGTTGAAGACGAGCTTAGCAATTTGATCAAATACAAATCGGGATACTTGGCTTATATGTATTCCATGTATATGTGGTTAGTTATTTTTGTGCTAAAAGACCATTTCCCGAACAACGAGAGCATGATTGGCGGGGGGATATTATTATCGGCCTTAATCTTTGGGATAAGCAAGTTCATCGTTAAAAAAAACTAAAAAAAACTGGTAAATAAATAAAAACTTAATCTTTTAAAAAATGAAAAAAACCAAGTCATTAATCATTTTATTGGTAGCGGTTGCCGTTCTATACATGATCAGTATAGTTTATTATTCGTCAAAAGTCGAAATCGATTCCTCTCATTATTTAATATACTCAGCAATATTATTAGTTGTTTTATCAAGCATCATACTATTTTATTCAAGGTATAAGAAAGAAAAAGTATAATAGTGGATGATGAATTAAGCAAGAAAATAAAAGTAAAGGCTGCGGCTCAAGCATTTGTCGGCTCAATATATATGTGGGCTATATTGCTTCTTGTTAGTATGAGAACCGATTGGGGCAGAAATGTGCTGATAGTTGCCGGAATTGTAGGAATATTATTGATATTCATTGGTTTATGGGTTTATTATAATACTAAAGGTATTGGGAATGAGGACTCGAATTAAAGAATTAAGGGCGCGCGATAATTTGACTCAGCTAGATTTGGCAATGAAAGTCGGTGTAAGGAGAGAAACTATTGTTTTTCTTGAAAAAGGGAAATACAATCCTTCGTTAAAATTGGCTTTTGATATTGCACAAGTTTTCAACCTTAGTATTGAAGAAGTTTTTGTTTTTGAGGAAACCGATAATAAAAAATCAAAATAACCACTTTGTTCCTTTCGATGAACATTTCCATCATTTTCTCCAGAAGCGGTTTTTAAGTCTATAAACAACAAGTACGTTTAAGATTAGGTCATTTCTTAACATTTGAGTATGACAGAAGACTTTATCGTTTCAAATAATAGCCGGTTTTTTTTATTAATCGGATAAGTTACAAAGGGACTACAAAGCGGTTTTCGAATGTTGTACAAAAGCAAGAACAGACAAAAGCAGGAACAGCAATGTTGATAAAATTCCCCATGATTTCCCGGCTTGAAAGGCAATGCCTATCATTCCACCCGTACCGGCAAAAAAGAACATAACATAAAGTATCACTGTCCATCTTGTATGTCGAAAATCAACTTTAAACACATAATCAAGCAATAATTCCACAATTATAAAACCCATCATTGTAACTAATTGAATTATATACATATTCGACCTTCCATATTGTGATGACGTATAAAGAAGGTAAGCCAATGGAATGATGGTTGCCATGAAGGCAATCCCGGCCCAATATTCAGCAAGCTGTTGATTTAACAACCTAAAGACAAATATTAAATTGCCCGTTAGAAGAACGAAGATTGCCGAATAAGCACCTATTAGATTTAATTTATAGATATCCATATTTTATATTCAGTTTAACGATGCGGGCCATAAAGTAAATTCTCGATAAGCTGTTTTGGATACACTTTCTGAGCAGCAGTTTAAGCGGGCACACGATTTTCAACTTCCTTCATTATTTGCCCTCAACAAATAGTTAACAGCCCCCAAGGCATCAACAACATGTTTTACTTTATAGCCGTTATACACCAGTTCATAGCTTGTTTCTTTAAGTATCCTTTTGTACTCCGAGGCGGGAAGCCCGTTATTGATTTCCTTCATCATGGCTACAATACCAGCCAACACAGGTGACATTGAAGAGTTTGAAAAATAAGGGTGTGCTCCAATATTGTTACCGACATTTCTGCCGGATTCCAGATAGTTCTTATAAGAAAAAAGCAACAAAACATTATAGTCGAAATGAAAAACATTAAGGTCTGTTTCTCTTGCATACGACTTTGGGGAATACGGGAAAAATCCAAAAGGAAGAATATTCCCCGGGATGTCATAATGAATGAAAGTAGTAACAATATTATGCTCGATTGCTTTTCTGACAGCCTTGTCGATTTCCTCTCTATACTCTTCACTAAAAGCCTGAGCAGAATACGTCAGTATATCAATGTCGTTTTCTATTGCCCAGTCAACAGCCTCGGAAATAGCCTTAGCCTCAACCGAATGATCGTTGTTTCTTGCGCATAGTGCATAAATTTCAACATCGGGGGCAATTTCCTTAAGTGTAGTTGCCATCCATAGCCCATGTTCCCCTATGTCGTTAAAGGCTTCGGTATTTCCTGTAAAATCCTTTCCCCCTGAATAAATGTTTTTGTTGTTTTTATACCCAAAGTATTTTCCTAAAATACCAACCTTGATTCCTTTGCCCGTTGACAATTTTTGTGCTTCTTTTATATGATGGTAAGTGTCGTAAGTTGGTCTTGAGTTGGCATCCGGAAAACTCACAAACCACGGTTCATCTGTTTTTAATATAGACTTTACATTAAAAAACAATGATAATAACAGCAAAACCAAAAGTAAAGTAACTAAACTTTTTATCTTCATGCTATAAATATTTATTTAAGATTTTATTGGTGCAATTCTTTTCTTAACTTCATTAATAGTTGTAAAAATACAATAATTTCTCTTTTGAGGGTTTGAAGAGGTAGTACAGTCAACCGAATTATCGATTGTGGCCACCGGACAGCCCAAAGAGTTATCAGGTTTTGTTTATCTTCTGTTATTATATAGGCTTTACGCCCTCTATACTTTATAATTTCCTTAAACGCCCAACCGCATTGCATTTATCATCAAATCCGCAAGTGTTCCTCTGTAATATACAAATAATCAGCATCATACAAAACAGCCAACTTGAGGCCCCACATTTCCTTTAGGTTTATAAGTTTGCGGAAATGATTGGTTTTCAAGGTTTTCGTAACTATAATACACCGACATGCGCGGCTTTCTTTTCTGGTAGCTTACCTGGGGTGGGGCTATACATCATGGCTTATAAACTTGATTCGATCTTGGGCTTGCAAAAGTTGCTAACCCTTAATTATTGCGGATGTTTATTATATAATCGTTTTGTTTAAACAACAACTTTCACCATTTTTTAATTGTATAATTTCTGTGCTTTGGCGTCAAAACGCAAACATTAGTTAAACTGAATTATTAGAGTACCTTTGTAAAAGGATTCCTTATCTTTTGATATCAAATATTTACTATCATTTTTGTTGATGCGCTTTTAATAAGCAATCGTTCAATACATTCGCAGACTTCATACTTATTTTGAGTTATCAGTGACCAATCCATCCATCAAAGTACTAATACATAGTACACTTAGGGGCTTTTAACCGAGCGCTCAAGTTTTTTTTTGATGACACCAATTAAATAAAGTATGAGTATTGATTCAGACAGTTATTATTATGACGACCGTATTTCCACTGCATTGCTTCTTGCCGCAGGTACGGGCAGCCGTCTTTTTCCTTTAACAAAAAGTTGTCCTAAATGCCTAACCCTTGTAAATGAAGAGTCGATTCTAGAGCGACTTATCAACAACTTGAAAAAGCAAGGGTTTAAACGCCTTGTCATCGTTACCGGCTACAAAGATGAATGCATTATGGATTATCTTGGCAGCAAATCAGGAGATTTAAACATCGAGTATGTTTTTAGTGCATTGTACCGTACCACTAACAACATTTATTCGTTGTGGATGGCTCGTAACATCATAAACGAGCCCTTTGTCCTGTTCGAAAGCGATTTGGTCATAAACACATCATTGCTTGACGAAATGGTTTATCCCGACAAGATGGCAGTGGCTAAAATGCAACCATGGTTAAATGGTACCACCGTTTCGCTTAATAAACAAAATCAGGTAACCAAGTTTCACAAGGGAACAACAAAAACTTATACTGATGTTCGTTATAAAACAGTTAATATTTACAGTTTCTCGCTTTCGTCCTGGCGGGCAATTGTTAAAAAGCTTGACCAGTATATTGATATGGGTAGCGTTAACTGTTACTATGAAGCCGTTTTTTCTGAAATGATCGATAATAAAACACTGGCATTCGAATCCGTTTCTTACGACCATAAACCCTGGTATGAGATTGATACTATAAATGATTTAGCAGAAGCTGAAAAATTATTCCCTGTAGAATTAAAAACACAGCTTAAACTTAATGAGATATATGCATAGTAATTCAAATAAATATACTTTAGGGGATAGATATAAAACCCAGGCAGAGAAATACGAATATATATCAAAACAGCATGGTGGCTATTATCGGCACAATTTTACAGACCATGCTTATTTATACAATCTCTATTTCCCACCTACAGAGATATTTAATCACCTAAAAGACAACATCCGGGACTTGGTATTGAATTATCCCATGGCTCAAGATGCACTTGCCGAACTAATTGGGAAAATAATACAGCAAGCCACTGAAAGAATTGTTGTTGGAAATGGCGCTGCAGAAATTATAAAAATACTTTCCGGTCATTTAGCAAAAAAAATAATTGTGCCAGTACCCTCATTTAACGAATATGCAAATGCAGCACCCAAGGGACATGTTGTCGAATTCCCGCTCGAATTCCCGTCCTTTCAGCTGGATGTAGATAAATTTGCCGCAGAGGCCATTAAAGTTAAAGCCGACATGGCGGTTGTGGTAACACCCAACAACCCTACCTCGCTGCTGGTGCCGAAAGCCGATTTAATACGATTGGCACAAAAACTGGAAAAGCATGATTGCATGCTGATTATTGATGAATCATTTCTTGATTTTGCCGAAAATAAGGCGCAAATAAGCCTGGAACAGGATATCGACAAATACCCCAAGCTTGCAATACTTAAAAGTATGAGCAAGGCTTACGGGATTTGCGGGCTTAGAATTGGATATTTGTTAACGGCTAATCCGGAGTTTGCGGCCGCAGTCCGGGACAAGGTCCATATTTGGAACATCAATGGGTTTGCCGAAGAATTCATACGTGTTTTGCCCCTTTACAAAAAGGAATTTGAAACTAGTTGTGAGCGGGTTAAATCGGACAGGGATGCTTTTTATAAAAAACTATCGGCTATTGACGGCATGACCGTTTTTAAACCTGACGCAAATTATATTTTTTGCCGTTTGCCAGATGCTGCTTTAAGCGGACCGGAAGTGACAAAGCGTCTTTTTATTGATCATAACATTTATATAAAAGACAGTGTTGGGAAAACACTACCCGATGCCGACCGCTATATACGGATTGCCAGCCGGACGGAGGCCGAAAACAACAAGCTTATTGAAGCCTTAATGGATGTAATGTACTTAAAAAACAAACAAGATGGATGACAAACAACAAGTTAAGGTACTAAGTTTTATAAAAGACCTGCCTAATATCTGCTCTTTAACAGGTTTATTAAGTGCTGTTTTAGGAATATATTTTGCCATTGCCGGGAATTTTGAGGCAGCAATCATTGGGTTGCTCTGGGCCGTTCTCTTTGACTGGTACGACGGAATTATTGCCCGAAAAATGAAAGGAAGGACGAAAATACAAGCTGTTTTCGGGGCTCAGCTTGATTCGATGATTGATATTGTAAGCTTCGGGATTTTACCTGCAATAATTCTTTTAAGCTACGGTAATTATAATGTATGGTTTATACCCGGGGCTTTTGTTATTATTGCTACCAGCGCCATCCGTTTGAGCTACTTTAATGTTTATGGTCTTATCGACAGCAAAACATATAGGGGGCTGGCACTTGATAACAACGTGCTCATTTTGGCTTTTCTCTTTTTGTTTGAAGGTTTCTTCGGGCATTCCGCTTTTTCAATATTTATTTATGTAATCTTAATGCTTCTGTCAGCATTGAACTTATCCTCGATACCCACTCCTAAATTTGGAGGAAAATGGATCTATGTCCTTGTTGCTTATGTGATTGCACTGACATCCGTATTTGGCTGGATGATGTTTAATGGAGCATGAGATATTTACTGGTTGTTGGGGAGAAAATCACAGGATTGCTAAGAAACCTCTTCTTTAATGACAGGAAGTCTTTTCCGCCCAAAGGTCCAGGGTAGAGAAGTTCACGCATGGACGTGCTTGCAAGATCAGACTCCGGATATGTTGTAGTTACTTGTTTAAAAGTGTTTTTCGCTGGCAGAAAAGCACTGTCGCTTACCTGATTAGCCTCTGTTGTGTATAGTAATCCAGCTGCTATCTGGCTAATTGGAGAGCCTCCGCCAAAACTGTTTTCATATGAAATATCTCAGTTTGCTCCCTGAATAGAGGAAGTGTTTAGCGTCGTAATCCAAAGAGTTATCATAGCCCATTAAATCTAGGAGAATATGTTTTATACCTGGGGTCTTCGTCTTCATTTCTATGAACATGGGTCAAAAACAGCATATTATCGTAATATGATAACTGTAATTTCGATAGACAATCATTTGCTGTAGCAAAATCAGGTATGCCATATGATGAAGACCATTGTTCATAACATCCGGTTTGTTAAGGTTTTTCTTTCCAAAAATGCTTTCAAAAACGCATAAGTGTTTTTGCTTGTTTTTTAGCTCGGTTTTTTGTTGGGCATAGTTTTTATTCAAACCAACTTATTCCTTTCTCTGCTAAGATTAATAATCGCGAATAATCATTGTCTAATTCATTTGGTTCTTCGTTAATGTATTTCCTTATTTCTTCAATGAATGAATAGACTAACCCCCTGAACTTTAAGCTTAATTTATTAAAAATCACTTGATTAATAAGACTAAAAACTAAAATCGAGTTTTTTAGCAATATTTCGTGATTACGTTTTTTATACGGATTTGGTTTTAGACCAGTAATTTGGTAAAACTCCTCATCTCCATCAGTTGCCATAGGATGTGTGTCCATCGATGCAATGTCGTAGCCAAATTTGTAAACAAAGTCCAAATCTTTATTTCGTGTTATAATTATCATATCTACAACTAATTGCGGCATGCAGTATGAGCCATTGTTATGCCGTCGTGCTTTATTCCAAGTCAATAATTATTTGTATATTTTCTTTAATCAATTCGATTAAATCTGATGGTAAATTGCCAACTTTATTTATTAGTCTTTTATTATCTATTGCACGAATCTGGTCAATCATAATATCACAGTCTTGATCTAGGTTTGCCATTCCCTTTTTCAGATGAACCCTTAAAATCTCGGAGTCAATTTTTATATTTGTTGTGATTGGACAAACGATAGTTGAAGGATGAGGAATTTTGTTTAGCAAATTAGTCTGGACGACTAAGACTGGTCTGGTTTTTCCTGGTTCTGTTCCAATTTGAGGGTTCAAATCTGCAAGCCATATTTCGAATTGTTTAATCGACATGATCAATCTCCTCAAATTCTTTAAGTACCGACATAGAATCACTATTTACTAAATCAGATTCTTCTTTCAGTCGTTTCTCTATTATCAATCTTCTCTGAAGCCTGTTGTAATAGTCAATAGCCTCATTAATATATCTATTGCGAGGTTTTTTCATTCTGGCAAGAATCTTCTCAGTTTCTACGAAGATAGATTCGTCAATTTTCAATGATACTGTTTTCATGATATTTGTTTTATATTCTACAAAAGTATATCATATAAGTATATATCCCGAAGATATGTTGATTTTTTTCTTGCATACACCATGTTGGCTATGCGATGTGCCGCTGTTTTGTAGCTTGTTTTTCGTATTTGCAAATATTTTCAATAATGTTTAATCGTCTTATTATCAATATACTGCGGCATGACGCATGGGTGTTGTTGTGCCATCGCTAGTTATTCTTATTTATTAAATTCACTATCACTTTTATCATTGTTTCCTTTTCGTCAGGTTTGCTAACTGCTATCATTAATGTTAAGGCGA
>JAADIS010000077.1 GCA_013151215.1 Chlorobiota bacterium
GTCCCGGTCTTTGCCGGGATTGTGGCTTTGCGGCATTCTTTTTTGGCCTCAAGCCGAGCCATCTTCTTTCGCCACCAAGGCTCTAAGGCTCAAAGTTGCACGAAGTGTTTTCTGCCTATTTTTAAAGTGTTAAAATTAATTACATTTATTTATCACGCTTAGCCCTTGGTGCTACTTGGTGTCCCGGTCTTTGCCGGGATTGTGGCTTTGCGGCATTCTTTTTTGGCCTCACTTCTCAACAATGATTTTAATGTTCTTATTTTCGAATTTGATAGTGGCCGTAGGCAATGAAGCTTCAATTTTAAATTTAATTTTCTTTTCCGTTAAATCTTTATTTACCAGAATTGCCGCAACACTTTTCTTTTGAGGCTGAAACCCGATTAGCTCCAGCTTAATTTCCCTGTTTGCGGGCAATCCATCAAATGAATAACCACCTTTGTTAATCCTTAAAGTTATGCTCTCCGGATAAATAGCCGATGTAAATTCCAATTCCGAATATTTTTCGTTCTCAACATTCCCAAAAGTCTTTCCGTCATCCTCAAAATAAACCTGCGACGAAACACTCCCGGTTTCGCCAAGGTAGTATTTAACGTCCAGTTTATCCGTATGATAATCATCAGTGCTGTTAAAAGGCCTTACCGTTACAATAAACGATCCCGACTTTACGAACAAAGGTATTGTTTCCAAATCCGTTTTCATACTAATCCACTGTCCGCCCCTATAACGTTCATTGGTCCAATAGTTATACCAATAATTACCTTCAGGCAAATAAACATCAACCTTTTCCTGATGCTCTTCAAATATCGGCCTTACCAATATACTTTCCCCAAACATATATTCCCAATTGGCGTCAAGGGCATTCCCGTCATCCGGGAATTCAAAAAACAAAGGCCTGATTATGGGATAGCCATTAATATGTGCCTGGGCTGCTGCTGTATAAATATAAGGCAATAGCGAATAACGCAATTTCATAAAATTACGCACGATTTTTTGAGTAGTATCGTTAAAATAAACGGCTTCGCTGGGAATCCCGGATCCATGCGGGCGAAGAATGGGCGAGAAACAAGCCATCTGCAGCCATCGCGTATAAAGTTCATCATTTTTTGTCCCTTGGGCAAAACCACCGGCATCGGAATGGATAAACGGCAATCCGCTCAAGCTCATGTTGAGCATCAAGGGGATTTGCGCTTTCAGCCCTCCCCAGCTCCTGGAAACATCGCCAGTCCAGGGATAAACCGAATAACGCTGCGAACCGGCATAACCCGCCCTGTTTAAATTAAACAGTCTCCTTTCGGGATAATATTCCCTATAATAGTCAAACAACATCTTATGCCAATAATGGGCATAAATGTTATGGACCTCGTCAGCCGTTCCGTTAATATGTATTTGATCGGAAGGATGGTTCTCGGGCTCGCCCAAATCGCCCCACCAACCGGCAACACCTATATCAATCTGTTTTTTATATTGTTGCCAAAACCACTTTCTCGCAGTAGGCTTAAAAATGTCGATAAGCCCGCCATCACCAAAATAAAATTCCTTGTTGACGTACGAATTACCGAGGCTGTCGAGGGCAAGTATATTAAGGCTGTCTGCTATCCTGAAGTTAGCGAGCGTATCTAGTATATAAGGTTCGGTAATCAAAACGGTTTTAACGCCTTTTTTCCTGAAATCGGAAATCATCTTTTCAGGATCGGGCCAATTAGGTTTATACCAGTCCAAACGCCCCATCGTTCCCATAATGCTATCGCCGAACCAGTAAAAATCGAGTATTACCGCATCGAGTGGAAAATCCTTTTCCTGCATTAAACTGACAATGGAATCTGTTTCGGATTGAGTCCGGTAGGCCATGCGGCTTTGTAGGTTACCAAGAGCCCAGATAGGCGGAAGTGGCTGATTGCCTGTTAGTTTAGCATAAGAACCCATAACTTCCTTATAGGAGTTCCCGGCCACTAGGAAATATTTCATAATTCCGCCTATGGCACCCCATTCAAGTATTCCCGGCTCTGATTCGCCAATATCCACATAGCCTTTTTGAGGATTGTCGAAAAGCAAGATATATTTCCTTGAAGAGAAAAGCAACGGAATGCTATAGTTTATGTTTTTTGCGCCAAACTCATATCCATATTTGGGCCGGTTGTAAAGATTGTATCTTGCCCCTGTCAAATCAAAGGAATTTGCCCTCTCGCCCAGCCCGAACAATTTCTCGTCGCGTTGATATTTAAATCGCAAACCGTTATTTTGCTCCCTTTTATAAAAACCTCTTTCCTCGCTCAGAATTTCACTGCCATTATAATTGAAGCTTAAATAAAACGGCTCTTTATTTATCCTGACTGACAAATTATTGGTTTTGAATACCAAGCTCCCGTCGAATTCCTCAAGCTCGGTAAAAACAAATTCGGGCTTGATGACGACGGCATCCGATTTAGTCCCGCCCCCAATACTATTGGCATAATGAACAACTTCGACAATGTCGTCGGAATAGGGAATAATTTCTACCAAACCCCTGTCGGTAAGCACCTTTAAGTTTTGCCCGTCCTTAAAATGGGAAATATATTTCCGGCTGTCGAAGATAAAATCGGAGGCTTGTTTTTTTGGGGCCACATAGTCGTTAACAGCCAGGAAAATATCATCGTTCGACTTTGTCTTTCCGACCAATCCGCCGTTTTCGCTCCTGAACACATACGCCAGCATTTTGGGTATCTCATCATCGCGAAGGCCATAAAAATCCTTCATCACAAAAGCAAAGCTCCAATTCCCATTGTCAAGGGCATGCATCCGGACTCTTTTGTCTGCCTCGCCCCAGTTTCCGACAACATGTTTCCAGTCGCTCCCATCAAGGCTACGATTCGTTATTACCCCCGTATGAAGATAAACAGTTCCTTTATAATCCTTTAGCGCTGCATTGCCTTCGGCAGGATTGAAATAAAGGGTTGCTTTGTCGTAAGGCTTTGGGTTTGAGGGCTCAAGCCATGCTATTTGTGCCGTAAGTCCATTTGTGAACAAGACTGATAGCAGTAATATGGTTGCAAAGTACTTCATTCCTATATTTTTCTTTTTTTTTAATTATCAGGCCCGGAAACCTGATTGTTAATAATTAATTCATTTGCCGTTATAATAATCAGCATATTATTCCAATTCAAAAATCATCGGTGATTTCGCTTTTACAACAACTTTATCAAGTCTGTCGAGAAAAGTCCTGTCGAGAACACTTTTGGCAGTTTTATAACCCTTTAAGTTCACTGCGAAACGTCTCATATCAACTTCCCTGTCTTCCTTAGAGTTATTCAGCAACACCATAACACATTCATCTTCAGTCTGCCTGAAAAAAACATAAACTCCGTTTTCAGGAACATAATGTGTCAGTTTCCCTTCTTGTACGGCCTTATTGTTTTTTCTCCAGTTCATCAGGTGTTTTACGAAGTTGTAAGCTGTGTTTTGATCTGTACTTCTTCCCCTTGCGGAAAATGCATCAACAGGATCACCAGGCCAGCCTCCTGGAAAATCTTTGCGTATATAGCCGTGTCCCTGGTGCTCAAAGCCAGTCATTAATATTTCCGTACCATAATATATCTGAGGTATCCCCCTGGTGGTAAACAGAAACGCCATTGCAAGCTTAAACTTATCCAAGTCTTCCCCGAGTTTGGAAAAAAGCCTGTCGCCATCATGGTTATCGGCAAACAAAACCAATTTCTGCGGGTCGCTATAAACATAATCCTGGCTTAAGACTTCATATAGTTGCGAGGTTCCTGTTGACCAGCCCTCATCTTCATTAAAAGCCTTGCTTATTGCATACATTAAGGGGAAGTCGAAAACATTGGTTAGTTTTGAGTGATACCCATCTGCATTATTATCATTTTCGAGCCAATAAGCCACGGCTTGGGGATATGAGAGCCAAACTTCGCCAACAACGTTAAAATCAGGGTATTCTTCCAGGACACGTTTCATCCATTCAGCCATAAATTCTTTATATGGGTACGGATAAGTATCCTGGCGGATACCGTCCAAACCAAGATATTCTATCCACCAGATAGAGTTTTGTATCAAATAATTTGCAAGCAAGGGGTTGTTTTGGTTCAGGTCGGCCATCGACTTGTCGAACCAGCCTTTCACCATTTTGTTATAATCGGATACGGAGGCATGGGGATCGTTGACGACACCGCCTCTATAATTAGAGCGGGTAAATTCGGGCCATTGGTTGTACCAGTCGCGGCTCGGCAAATCATCTTTCCAGAAATAATTGGTTCCCAAATGGTTGAATACCATGTCCTGAATTATTTTCAATCCCTTTCCATGTGCTGCGGCAAGCAGGTTTTTATAATCCTCATTGCTTCCGAAACGCAGATCCACTTTATATAAATCGGTTACGGCATAACCATGATAAGAATAGGCCGGCATATTGTTCTCAAGCAGGGGGTTAATCCAGATTGTAGTGGCACCAAGGTCTTTGATATAATCCAGTTTGTTAATAATACCCTTTATATCACCACCATGGCGGCCGTTGGGATTGCTGCGGTCGGCTTTCTCCAACATGCCGGGCATATCGTCGTTGTCGGGATTTCCGTTTGAAAACCTATCGGGCATTAGCAAATAAATTGCATCAGAATTACCGAAACCCTGATGAAGGCCCTTGTCATTCACCCTCTCAAGAAGTTGGTATGAATAAGTACTTACGACCTTGTTTCCTTTTTTAAAGACAATATCGAAATCACCTGCTTTGGCATCAGGGCTAATCACTAAATCCAGAAAAACATAATTGGGGCTTTCCACTAAGATGGATTTGCCGATCTCGATCCCGGGATAATCGATACTTGCCTTAGAAAGCGAGATATTATCTCCATAAACCAATAGCTGCAAATTAGCACTAGCCATTCCCGCCCACCAAAAAGGAGGGTCAACACGCTGTATATTAATCTTTTGTGCTGGCAGCGACAAAGCAAAAAGCACAAATAAGAATCCTAATAAGGTAAATTTAAAACTTTTCATAAACCATAATTTGACATCGTCCAAAAGTAGTGATTTAAAAGCATAAATAATATGTTTCGTGCAATGAGCCACTAATAATTCCAGCCAAGCAATATTTTGCTGATAAAAACCTCAATGCAAACGATTGATTAAGTGATTTTAGAAAATATTCATCAAATTGGTTTTATAATTGATGTGACCGACTTCGGAAAACCCATATCAAAGCCTTTATTAAGATATATTTGTGATCAGAAATATTGTGAAATGAAAGACACCTTATATAAACTTTGGAATGAACTTTACCCCGGGGAAGCTAATTTACGGCTTGATGCGTTTTTAAGCGATGTAGGAGTAAGTGCTGAAGAACATGAGAACCCGTTTTGGTATCGCGACGCCATTGTTTATGCCCTTTATGTTGATTTGTTCAATGGTGGCTTCTATGGCTTGATCGAAAAGTTGGATTATTTGAAAGACCTGGGTGTTAACGTGTTATGGCTACTCCCAATACTTGATTCACCCATGCGGGATGCCGGGTTCGACATTAAGAAGTACGACCGCATAAGACCGCGGCTTTTGGGGTTGAGTGAAGAAGCGGGCCACGAGGAGCAGGAAAAGGTTTTTACCAACTTTTTAGGGGAGGCTCACAGCAGGGGGATCAGGGTGATTTTCGATATAGCCATCAATCATTGCTCCGACCAGCATCCCTGGTTTCTGGAAGCAAGAAAATCGCCTGACAATCCTTATCGGGATTATTTTATATGGTCGAAAGACGATTCTCTTTACAGCGACAGCAGACTGCTTTTCAAGGGAATCGAGGACAGCAACTGGGAAAAAACAGATAACGGTTGGTATTATTTTCACAGGTTTTTCAGTTTCCAGCCCGACCTCAACTATCGAAACCCCGAAGTCCTGCTCTCCATGTCGAAAAACTTATTGTATTGGCAGAGCCTGGGCGTTGACGGCTTTCGCGCCGATGCGATACCGTATTTATGGAAAGAAGAAGGCACAAGCTGCGAGAACCTGCCTCTGACACATACCGTAGTCAAGTTTTTCAGGGCAATCCTGGATTATGCGAAACCGGGCATCTTAATGCTTGCCGAAGCCTGCCAGAAACCTAAGGAAGTTGTTCAATATATGGGCGATGGCGACGAATGCCATGCTGCCTACCATTTCCCGCTTATGCCGATGATGTTCAAGTCGATAGCAATGGAGAACAGGCAGCCCGTTGTTCATACCTTAAGCCCTGAGGTTACTCCCGAAATCCCTGAAATAGGGCAATGGCTTACCTTCTTGCGGGTTCATGACGAATTGAGCCTCGAACTTGTTTATGTTTCGGAAGAAGACCGGAAATATATACACGAAAACTATTGCCATAAGCCCGAATGGGATTTTCGTGTCGGCGAAGGCATTTCGGCACGCCTTGCGGATCTAATGCAAAGGGATGTTAATAAAATAGCACTGGCATATTCACTAATGCTAACTCTTACCGGCACACCGGTTGTTTATTACGGCGATGAGTTCGGCAAGCTTAATGATGAGAAATATTATAAGGAACAAATAAAACTTACCGGAAAGGACGATACGCGATTTCTTGTACGCGGCCGAATTGACTGGGAGAAACTAAATACCGAAATGAAAAATGAAAACAGTTTTCATTTTAAGGTAAAAACTATTATCAGCCAAATGCTCAACGAGCGGAAAGAACTACTTGCAATGGGCAGGGGGACAACGGAATTCATTAATCTACACGATGACAGAATAATTGCTTATAAAAGAACTTACAAAGAAGAAACCTTGGTGGCTATCAACAACCTTTCTTCCAAGGGAGTAGCAATCAGCAATCCATTTCCCGACAAAAACCTGGCCGTTATAATGCCCAACGGTTTTACGTTCGACGAAGCAAGCAACCGCTTACTATTCGAGCCAGATGGTTTTGTTTGGTTAAGGGTTTTGTAGGAGGAAACAATTTGTCAAGTTAAAAATTGTACTGCCGAAATCGCAATTACACCATCCTCCAGTTCACGTGCATTCATATCATTTGAAATTACAAACTTTTGTAATACCGGTTTATCAAGAATATTGTTCAGTCCCCTTAAATGCCCTGCATCAGCAGTCCTTACAGTTTCCGCTATTTTTATTTCCACGGCAATATAGCCTTCTTCAGTTTCAATGAGCAAATCAACTTCACGGCCATCCAAAGTTCTTAAATGATAAAATGAAAGATCTAGGTTTAAAACTTTTGTTTGTTTGTAGATTTCAGAAACAATGGCGCTTTCAAATTCATGGCCGTTCAAAGTATCGTTTTTTCGCAGAATTGCCCTTAAAACACCTGTGTCCAAATAGTGGGCTTTAGGGGACTTGACCATCCTTTTCTTTATGTTCTTGCACCAAGGTTGCAATAAAAGCGTTTGATAACTTATGTTCATATATTCCAAAAAGCGTTGAACCGTTTTGGAACTCACTCCTGCCTCGGCAGCAATTCTTGAATAATTTAATAATTGGGCAGTATTTAATGCCAACAGTTTCTGAACTTTCGTAAAAGGTTCAAGATTACGTAATTCAGCTAAATCTCTTATGTCTCTCTCAAGATAAGTCCTAACATAATTATTTAACCACTCATTTTTTTCATCATCTGGAATGGAAGTGTCGGATATTGCGGGGTATGCTCCGAATTTTAAATACGTTTCAAAAGTTTCTTGTTTGTTGGGATGATCTTTCTTTAACAGAAAAGGATCAAGATGGTTTGAGTTGTTTAAGATTAAATTCTGATAATATGATAAACCTATTTCTGTCTCCCATCCTTTTGTAAGCATTTCGGGCAATGTTAGCGGATACATCTCCACAAGCTGACTTCTCCCGGCCAAAGATTCGCGTACTTTCCGCAATAAGGTTATTTGCGAAGAACCCAACATAATATATTCAGCATCAGGATACTGATCATAAACAGATTTTATACTTTCAATTAACTGTGGCTCTTTCTGAATTTCATCTAAAATTGCTTTTGGGAAAAGTGAATTCCATTGAGCTGCGGTTAACTTTTTAAACTCTTGTACTGCAACTGGATCTTCGACGGAAATATATTGGTAGTTTGGAAATAAATGTTTTGCCAGGGTTGTTTTGCCTGTTTGCCGAGCCCCGGTAAGAACTATAATTCTCCCAAAACGTGATTGGCTCTTCTTCATTATCGTATCCGTAATCCTCCGATTCTTCATTTCTCAAAATATTGTGCAAATATAGCTAATTCAAATCTCAATTCCAAATATTACGCCTATTTTTGGAACAGCACTCCAAATATTACGCCTATTTTTGGAATACCGTTCCAAATATTACGTCCATTTTTTAGAAACCGACTTGATTTCAATTTTAAATACTAATTGAACAAACTCATTAAAAATCACTAAGTTTGCTTTTCCTTAAATTCTGAATTTGTTTCAATAAAAAGTTGATTAATCATGATTAAAATCAAGACCGTAAGTTTCTGTCTCCTATCATTGATTATTTTTATTTCCTGTCAAGCAGATAAAAGCAATCCCAAAATTATTATGAAGACCGAGGCAGGAGATATCATAATCGAACTTTATCCCGAAAAAGCACCCATTACTGTAGCCAACTTTTTAAGATATGTAAATGAGAACAGGTTTGGGGATGCTACATTTTACAGAACAGTAACCCCTGACAACCAGTCTGGCAGCAAAGTAAAAATTGAAGTTGTCCAGGGAGGGCTTTTTGAGGACGAACATCCCGATATGCTTGAGCCCATTAAGCATGAAACAACAGAGCAAACAGGTATACTGCATAAAGATGGCGTTATCTCCATGGCACGAAACGAACCCGGTACGGCAACCAGCGAATTCTTTATTTGTATAGGTGATCAACCGGCACTTGATTATGCCGGTATGCGTAACGGCGACGGACAAGGTTTTGCGGCATTCGGCAAGGTGATCGAAGGAATGGATGTAATAAGGAAAATTCAGAAATCGCCTGCCAAAGGTCAATATCTCGATCCAAGAATTAAAATTCTTGAAGTTATGCATGACAAAAATAGCATAAAATGTTCGTAACATATCAGAACTTTTCTTATCTTTGCAATAGAATCAAAAAATGATTTGATTTGAATATTACGAACAAACATATTTTAGGAAAAACTAATTCGTAAGAATCGGGGGAATCCAAAATTGATTAAATCGGTTCAGAAGTTGATTGACGAAATTGAAACGAACAATTGGACAAATCCTCATGATCTATTGGAAAATAGACCTGATGCAGATTGTGTTTATGGCGGAGAATTCTATTTCTTTAATATAAATATTCATCGTACCTTGATAATGATTGAGTTTGAAGAGAATGGAGAGGCAACGATAGTTTGGGCAGGGAATCATGATGATTACGAATTAACGTTTAAAAATAATAGGAATGTTATTAGAAAATGGTTAAAAGCGAATAGTTGGATTTAAAAAAGGAGTTATGAAAGATATAATAAATATTCAAGAGGTTGAGAATATTGAGCGATTAGAAAATGAATATGATTTGCAAAAAGCATCTTTGCTTGAACGTAAATTACGATTAATTATTGACGAAAATCCCGAATTAAAGCCTGTAAGAAAGAAACTTAGAGATTTAATCATAGAATATGAGTCAAGAGAATGGTCTGGCTTTGAGAACATTTCAGATTCTAAGATTGAAGAATTAGAAAAAGCCGAAACGATTATAAGTTACGAACAAATGTTTGTAGCTAAACGGAAGAAAAGTATTCGTAAAAAACTGAAAGAATTTGATATGACGCAACAGGATCTAGGAGTTCTTTTGGGACATCCAAAATCATATATGAGCGAATTGATTAATGGTGTTTCTCAGTTTACAATGAAAGATTTAGTAATAATTCATCGAATTTTTGGAATTAATCTAAAGACATTAATTCCGACTTATCTTCAATCGGAAACAAGAAAACAGGTTAAAACATCAATACAGAAATTGAATAAGCCGAAACTGAGATTGAGAAAGACAGAATTAGTATAAGAAAAGCGCATAACAATGTATATAAATCATCCGCAGATAGTTGTAAACTTGAAAGTTACAGTTTCAAATTAAAATTTATTGTAACTTGATAAGAATTGTTTTCAAAGTGCGGCACGCTTCATATACTCAACGTTAAAAACTTAAACTGAATTCACCATACACGCAAATAATAAATAGATGCGGGCAGTTTTTAAAATAATTCGCCTGTCTGACAGGAAGCCTTAAGTTTTATGTATAAATTCCGTACTTTTGATACCGATACCAGAATAAACCAACATCATATGTTATGAAATACTTTTTTGTTTTTATTATTTTAATTTTTTCGGTTAATGCCTTTTCTCAAGATTATATCATTCTTCGCAATGGAGATGAAATAAAAGCCAAAGTGCTCGAGATTAACGAAACCAAAATAGATTATAAAAGATATACGAATATCAACGGGCCTACCTATCACTTAAACAAATCAGATATCTTCATGATAAAGTATGAGTCGGGCGACAAAGACATATTCAATACTTCACAAACCAGCACTCCCCGGCCAAAACCGGTTTATAATGCCCCGGCAACAACCGAATTTGTTTACAATCCCGGGATTGGAACCCCAAACTGTCAGGCACAAAAAAAATCGGGGGCCAAAGTTTATGGAAACAGGGCAAATGAAGTCTTCTTCCGCCAGGATGTGTTTTTCTACGGCTACGATATGACATATTTAAGACTCAGCAATCCGAAAAAGGTAGGCCAGAGCCAACAATTGGTACAGAAATACTTCAATGATTGGAATATTGAGTTCAACAAAAAGGCAGGAT
>JAADIS010000099.1 GCA_013151215.1 Chlorobiota bacterium
GGATCGTGGATTGAGGTGGAATTGACAGAAGAAGGAAAGGGCGGCAGTGATTTCGAGATAGAGGCAATGGACTTGCTCGGCAGGATTACCGAAAGTGAAACAATACCAAGACCGCTTGGGAAGATACATTGCCGTTTTGACACAAGCAACTGGAATAGAGGTGTTTACCTAATCAGGCTTAAGAAGAACGGCGTTCTTTTAGGGGTAAGGAAAGTAATTTTGAACTAGTTGCGCCCATCATACATCAAGATTGTCTTAATCCATAAACCTGGGCGAGTTCAAACTCTTCGATTTTCTTGCAAACCTGCCGATGAGGATAATCTCATGAGTTCCAGTTGTAATTCCTGAACTTGCCGGCACCAAGATCATAGGCATAATTCAATTCGAAAACATTGCTCAGTCTTACTCCTGCCCTGATAACAAAAGATGTTGAAAGGCGATATAAAAATCCTGTACTGAAAATGTCTTTAAACTGCATATCGGCTGATACATCAATCATGTCGAGAGTACCGTTGCGGTGATATGCCAAACCTGGAATGAATTTTATGTTGCCTCCTGCTTCAACCGTATATTTTGCATAAATGTGGTTTTGAATAGGGATCTTAAAAATAGTGGCTTTCTTGTTGTTTACAGTAATGTGATTACTTGAAATCCCTACTGTCAGTCCGTTATAATTGTATTCAAAGCCAAAATCGAAATCGGCATAGGCCTGTCTTTCGTCAGACAGGGGGATGTTTTGCTGGTCTTCTTCAAAACGAAGCTTCGAGAAATCGAGCTTGCGGAAATATATACCGGCAGCCAGGCCGAAATTCAGCTGATGGCCTCCGTTTAAATAGAGCTTATAGGAATATCCCAACTTAATGTTTTGAGTAAGCTCGGCTCCGACATCCTGATTGTTGATATTTAACGAAATACCCATATTTGCCTTGTCGAAGAAGGTTGAGGCATGAAGCCATTGCATATTTGGGGCGTCCTCCCAGCCTATCCATTGCTGACGCATTCCCATATAGGCGTTCATCGAGCTATTGTTTTCGATGGCAGCAGGGTTGAAAGCAACAGCATTGATGTTATAATTGCTAAACAACAAATCCGATTGCCCCGAAGCAGCCGTGCCAAGCAACAGCGCAAATAGAATGACGATATGTGTTTTTGGGATTCTCAAATTATCCTATAATTTTTCTTCATCGTTTTTAAACTTTGTTTCTTTTCCTCCAAAAAGTCTCGCTCAAGGTTCATAAGCCCTCCCTTTTTACTGCTTCCGAAACGGGAATTTTATTGCCTTTATAATATGCTGTGATAAAACAGTCGTTATACCCTATATTTTTCAGTTTTTGTTGAAGTATCCTTGCCCCCGATAGGCTCAATGCGTTCCCAACTTCATATTTAAACAAGCCGTCCTTATTGTTTTCATAAATGAGAACCTTAAATATATTCTCATAAACATTAGTAAATGAGTTAGATAAGTCCTTTTGTGCCGAGCTGCTGCTGATTTGTACCCGATAAATTAAATCCGGCTCAATAAGGTCGTTGTTTGTATCAAGGGAGGTTTCGTCCTCTGCGGTATCGGCGGTTTCACCAGTCTTGCTTCCCAGGATCTCCAGAACTTTAAAAGTGGTTCTCCTATTGGCTTGATGCTCCTCGTCGGTTTGGGCATTTTTAATCAGCAACCGACTCTCACCATAGCCTTTAGCAATCAAACGGCTCCTGTTTATTCCCTTCATCACCAAATAATCGACAACAGATTGCGCACGTGCTGCGGAGAGTTTCAGATTATAGGCATCGCTACCTATTTCATCGGTATGGGCACTAATTTGAACAACAACTGCCGGGGTCTCTATAAGCATGCTGGCAAGCTTGTCAAGCTCTATCTTGGAAGTTTCCCGAAGCTTCGATTTATTGAAATCGTAATAAATATTGCTCAAGACAATTTCGCTCTTTATCTGTATCCTCATTAGCTCAAAATCCATGTCATAGCCGTTCTCTTTCCGGAACACCTTAGCGATATCCACCTTAGGTAGGTTGCAAACCCTTGATTCAGAGAAGTATCCATCCCTGGAAGTCCTTATTGTGTAAATCGTGTTCGGTTTTAGCCCGTCAAAGCTATAAATACCGCCCGTATCCGAAAAAGTCCAGTTGGAGAAGCCTGCCTTATTGTATATCTCAACTTTTACACCACCCATGGGTTCCGATGTTTCCTTATTTGTTATAAAGCCTTTTATGGCGCATGGATACTGCGTTCTCGAAAGGTGGAAATCTATTGTCTTTTGTGGCGGCGGAGAAAAGAGGATATCTTTATCTCTGGTATCAACTGATTTATAATCAGTAAAATAACCATCTTTGGATGCGCTAATGCGATAGTTGTCGAAGGCGTTGATATATAAAATATACTCACCATTCCCGTTGGTTTTAATACTATCCGTAATCCCGTCCATGTCCATAAAGATGATGCTGGCATTTGCTATGGGCATATCATCCAGTTCGTGCAATACTTTTCCTTCGATAACGATTTTTATGGGAAAACCTTTAAAACTATAGATGTCATCAGATGTCTCAAGGTTCCTATCGGAACAAAACCAACCTTTCTTTCCGCTTTTGTCGAGCAAAACGGCATAATCATCGGCTGCTGAGTTTATGGGATAACCAAGGTTGGACGATCGTTTGTATTTCAAGCCCTCGCGCAAGCTGAAAAAGATATCGTAACGTCCCAGGCTTGAGTGCCTGTCGGAGGAGAAGAAAAGTAGCGTGTCGCCATAAATGGATGGAAATGCTTCGTTTCCGGCAGTATTTACACCTGTGCCCAAATTTATGGGAATACCCCAGCTGCCATCGTTCTTACGGCTGATTTTCCAGATATCCTTGCCTCCCTGTCCATCGCTCATATTCGACGTAAAAAACAACGTTTGGCCGTCGTTGCTGATAAATGGATGACCGTAATCGAATCCCGGGAGCTGGAAAGGAGCCTTTTCGGGCTTGGTCCATTTTTTATTGAAATGGCTCAGATAGATCAGGCATAAGTCTGTTTTTTCGGTGCAGCGCGTCCAATAAGCCGTTTGGTTAATGCTGTCATAGCAGAAAGAACCCTCGTTCTCGTTGGTGTTGAATTTCCCGGGCATCTTTCTCAATGGGGACCATTCCTTCTCATTTTCTTTATGAACGGTATAGAAAAGATTCGAGAAACCTTGGCCCGTCCGTCCGTCCAGCCGGCCTGTCACCCCTTCTTTCCTTGATGACGATACTACGAATTTATCCCCGAAATATGCTATGCCATATTCGCTGTATTTTGTGTTCAATGCTTCTATATTCTTTGTAATGCCAAGGGTATCAATATATTTCTGTTTGCTTATTAGTTTAATGCCCGCAATTTTCCGATTAATAAGAAGAGAATCTTTTCCGTCAGCTTTTACTTTTTGCAATAACGAAAGCGCTTCTGCATACCGCCCCTCGATTGCAAGGGCCTCGCTATAATAAATGACCAGCTCGGCATTGGAGGAAGCATCCCCGGCGGCATCCTCAAACCATTCCAGAGCCGATTTATAGTCGTTCATATTGTAGTAGGAAAGCGCTATCCGATAGGCGATATGTTTCTGCTCCTTAAAGTTGTCAGATTTGCGAAGTGCTTTTTTATAGAGCTTTGCTGCATGTACGTAATCGCGTTTCGAGAAATACTCCTTAGCGGACAGCAATGCCTTGTCCTGGGCAAAAAGACTTGATGCCAGTACAAAAAACATTGATATCGTTAAATAGATCCTTCTCATTTTAATATATTACAACAGTTACGCTTCCTTTTTTCGTGTTTACGATCCCGCCCTCGGTATTATGAATAAACATTAGGTAATAATAGGTTCCCGGATTTACTAATTTCCCTTTATAGTAACCGTCCCAACCTTCTGTGCCACCATATATTTCTTTCCCCCAGCGGCTGAATACCTTTATGTCGCGTCCGACCAGGAACTTGTCGTTTTTGCCATCACCATCGGGTGAAAAAGCATTTGGTATATCGGCTATTTCCAAATATATGGAAGCCATATCGCCACAGCCATAAGCATTGGTCGCAATTACTGTTATGGTGTCGGCCGATAACGATAGGTCGGCATACATCATTATATTTGACCCGCCCGATTGAATTAAGTCTCCCCCGTGGTAAAAATCGTAGTTCTGATAACCAGCGGGGTTACATATAATCGAGAAAGACAAAAGGTCGTTTTCAAGATAAATGTCAGGTTTTTCATTTACATTTACTCTAATGCTGTCAACCGAGCTGCAACCGTTATTGTTAGAGGCAATAACATTATAAGTAGTACTCATTTCTGGTGCGATTTTTATTGCCTGGTTTTCGCTGGGTGGGATAGTATTCCAAAGATAATTTATTCCTCCAGAGGCATTCAATACCGTTGAGTCACCTTGGCAGATTTCATTGTTCCCGTTGATGCTGATGTTGGGGCTTTCGTTGACTACCAAGGGGATAACGCCATTCATATTCTCTAAACATCCTGTTAATGAGTTTGTTGCGCTAACCGTAAACAATCCGTTTCCCTGAAGGCCAATAAAGCTTATCGGCAAACCTGTTCCTGATCTTATGTTCCCGGTGCTTATGGCATCGCGGTAAAGCTCGTAGTCCACGTTTTTTTGCGATGATTCCAGGAGAAGTCCCAATGTAGGGTCGTTGTCGCAATAGATGCCACCTCCGTAAAGCTGATATTTAATCGGCTTTTGGTATTTCTCTATTTGAACCGAGTTTTGCATAAGCGAAACACAGCCGTTTTGGGCTTTGGCCCTGACGGAATAATTGCCCTCGGTGATCATTTTGCCGAAATCAAGCTTGGAGCCGTTGCCCGCCATTACGATACCGGTTGTCTGTACATTATAAAACAATGAATAGTTGACTCCCGTCGCCGATTGGTCGAGGTAAAGGTTGACACCTTGTTCTTCAGGGCAATAGCCCCCGCCTCCAGACATGCTGTACGCTGTTGGTATAGGAAGCGTATTTAGTAGTACTGAATCTTTTAAAGTCGTTATCCCATCGCTTAGCTGAAGAATATACCAGGTGCTTACCCCGGGATTAACGGTAATTTCGTTCTCCGAAGAAATAAATCCCGACGGGCTCGATTTCCAATAATAAGAATAATTTCCCGTGCCCCCTGTAGGTATTGCAATTAAACTGCTTTGCCCTCCTGGGCATACCGCCGGCGACTGGCTTAAGATCCGGACCGAAAGAGGCAAACTGCCGGTAACAAAAACTATTGCGCTCGATGCCTCGCTCCGGCATCCGCTAATTTGATCGTTAACTGTTAAATTGAATAAGGTACTTTGGTATAAATCAATAGTTGAAGGGTCCTTATCGTTGGGGTTCAGGAGTTCGGAGGCGGGAGTCCAGTTGTAAGTGTATGAACCTGAGCCGTTGGACCCGTTTCCGTTCAATGTTGCGTTTCCCCCGGGATTGATGATCTTGTCGGGGCCAGCATCGGCAGTGGCTAGGGGATGCTGTATGACGACAGCAGACCCAATCATGGGAGAGCTGCAGTTGGATTCTATTTTATAGCCTTTGGCAGTATAAGTCCCGCTAACTTTAAATTCACCAAAATTAATAGGGTTGCCACCACCTATTTTCTCACTGATCAGGAAACTATTGTTTCTGTATAACTGATAGACAGTTTGAGTTTCCGATCCGCTCAAGATAATATCCGGCCCATCCTCGCCCTCACAGATCTCACCGCCGCCATCTATCTCAAAGTATTGAGGTTTAGGGTTTACATTTATATATACCGAGTCAATGGCCGAAAGGTCGCCGTCGGTGGTTTTTACGATATACCAGATTGAGCTTTCAGGTATTACGCCTGGGTTTGCAACCTCCGATTCAAAACCCTCGGGCGAAGAAGACCAGGCATAAGTATAATTACCGTCGCCACCACTGGCAAGGGCATTAAGGTTTATAGTTTCTCCTTTGCAAATATGTGTAGATGAAGCATTTGCGTTTACGCTAAGAGGTCCACCAGTAACATAAACTATCGTTGAGTCGGTATTTGAGATGCATCTGGTTTGAGCATCGCTGACGTTTAATAAAAAAGTATTGCTGCTGCTTAGCTCAAGCGTTGCCGGGTTCTGCAAGCTATTGTCAACCAATAAGTAATCGGGGGCCCAATTATAAATATACGAGCCTGAGCCACCACTTGCATTTCCGGCAAGTTCAGTGCTCTCGCCGCTTACTATGCTTTTGTCCGGCCCTGCCATGGCCGACGGAACTTCATTTTTAATCAAATTTACAGTGTTTGCCATATCTGAGGCGCAGCCACTTAAGATATTCCCTGCTGTTGCGGAATACTCGCCTTCCTGATCCTGAACGCCGAAACTGATGCTTGAATTTGTTCCTATGACACTAATCCCCGTATAACCGGAAGAGTTGAATAAATTATAGCTTACTCCCGACTCGGAATTGCTCAGAGTAATTTCCTTTCCGTTTTCGTTGGCGCAAAATTCGCCACCACCCAGCAAACTATAAGCAATGGGGGCAGGGTTTACGTTTACGGCAACAGAATCGGTGATAATTGAGGTTCCGTCCGAAATACTTATATAATAGATTCTTGATACGGGAGGAATGTCTGTCGGGTTATATTCATTGGACGAAAATCCTGACGGGACTGATTCCCAGAGATATGTATAGTCGCCGCTACCACCGCTAGCGAGACAGGACAGCTGGACTTCATCGCCCTGGCATATAAGGTTGTTACTAACAGTCGTATGGGAGACAAATGGCCCGCCTGAAACAAAAACAACCATTTCGTCGTTTTCTGCATTGTTGCAGCCGGTATTTGCGTCAGTAACCGCAAGATTAAAAATCGTTGTAAGGTGCATAGGTTTTGTGAGCGGATTTTGCGAACTGCTGTTTTGCAAGGAATCGGCAGGGGACCACGAAAAATTATATATGCCGCTGCCGGCACTTGCATTTCCGTTAAGCGTCAGCCGGTTTCCGAATTCAACGGATAAATCCTGGCCTGCGTCCGCAACAGGTAGGGGGTTCTGCCTAATATAAACCTCTCCGTTCATGTTTTTAAGACATGCCTGGTTTTTACTGGCAACAACAAAATAATTTCCTTCTTCGGTTAAATATCCGAAACTGATCGGTTGACCCGAACCGCTAATGGTATTAACCACATAGTCAGGTGATTGAAATAGGGTATAGTCTGTCCCCCCCTCTGAGCCCACAAGGCCTGCCTCAATTCCCGCCAGCCCGTAGCAGTATTCGCCACCTCCGTAAAGGTCGAAGCTCAAGGGCAGGGTATTTACAATTATCTCAATGCTGTCGTAAGCATATTGAACACCATCGAACACTTCGAGGATATACATTGTGTTTTGATCCGGATTTGTTTTGGGATTGGTGATATTCGAATAAAATCCTTCAGGGGAAGAAGTCCATTTATACATGAAGTTACCTGTCCCGCCGCTTGCTAAAGCTAATAAGCTTATTTCTTCACCTTCGCAAATGGAAGTATTGCCTGATTCGGCTTTAGCCGATAGATCTCCTCCTTTTATATAAACTATAACACTGTCAGCAATGGCCGGGCACATAGTTTGAAGGTCGTTTACATTTAAAACAAATAGATTCGAGTTGTCCAGTATAATGGTTTGAGTATTCTGGTTATCAGGATATTGCACCATATTGGCAGGTGTCCAGGAATATGTATAGCTTCCGCTGCCCGAGCTCGCAGTTCCTTGTAATACGGCATTTGTCCCCGCAAAAATAATCTGGTCGGGGCCGGCGTCGGCAATGGGTGCATCAAAAATATTTACGCTTATGGTCCCCGCCATATTATTAACACATGAAGTTTGTGTGTTCGTGGCAACAACGCTATAATAACCTTCTTCCGTACGGAAACCAAAGTTCAAGGCAAAACCGTTGCCCTGTTTTACTATTCCGGTCGGGATTTCATTTAACAGGAGCTCGTAGCCCGTATTCACTTGCGACGCGCTCAAACTAATTTCATTGGGGAAATCACCGGGGCAATAGTTTCCTCCACCGCTTAAGGTGAAGGCCGTAGGCAGTTCGTTCGTAAGTATTTGTATCGACTTGCTGATTACATCAGTACCGTCGCTAAGGCTAAGAGTGTAAGTTGTGGTTTGATCCTGATTTAAAGCCGGATCATAAACTGTTGATGTAAATCCTTCCGGATCAGCGGTCCATACAAAAGAATAATTACCGCTACCGCCGGTGGCAAGCCCGAACAGCTGAAATCCCTCACCCGGGCAAACCGATGATTTGCTGCTTAAGATATCAAGCTTCAATTCCCCACCTGAAACAAAGACCACTTCGTTGTCATCCTGAATGCCAGCACAGCCTGTTTGGGCGTCGCTTATTTGCAGATTAAAGATATTAGTCTGGTGCAATGCTTGTGTTAACGGATTCCTTGTTTGTGCAAGAATCAATGAATCAGCGGGTTGCCAAAAGTAATTATAATAACCGCTACCTCCGTTTCCTCCTCCCTCAAGACTGATCTGCCCTCCGAAGCTTATGCTTTTATCAGGTCCTGCCGCGGCAATGGGCAATTGTAGGCTGCTTATGCTAAGTTGTCCCGACATATTTTGGGAACATCCTGAATTACTAAGGGAAGAAACGGAATAATTTCCCTCAGTACTTTGCATACCAAAGTTTAGTTGGAGTCCGGTTCCGCTTAAAGTGCTTTTAAGCTCGCTATTGTTCCTGTAAAGCGAATATTCGACCCCGCTTTGCGAGCCGGCAAGTTTTATTTCCTTTCCATTTTCTCCGGCACAATAATCACCGCCGCCTATAATATTGTATATCTGTGGCTTAGGGCTTACATCTATCGAGAGTGTATCAAAATAATGCTGAACTCCGTCATAAACATCTAAATAATAAGTAGTGCTTTGGTTTGGTTTAACAACAGGGTTTTGCTGGTTGGAAACAAAAGAAACAGGGCTTGATGTCCACGAATACGAATAATTTCCTGTGCCACCGCTGGCGATGGCGTTAAGCACGGCACTGTCAGAAACACAAATCTTGCCCGACGAAGTGCCTGCGCTTGCAAATAAATCACCTCCGGCAACGAACACTATGGTTTTCGCCAGCTTAGATTTGCACATGCTTTGCAAATCGGTTACGGCTATACCAAACTCTGTGGTTAAGCTTAAACTCTCACTTAAAGTAGATTGATTCTGAGGGTTTTGGCATAAATATGATGGACTCCATAGAAACGAATAATTACCAGAGCCACCTTCTGCCAAAACATTAAGGGCCGCTTTTTCGCCAGAATAAACCGTCTGGTCAGGGTTTGCCGCAACCAAAGGATTCTCGTTGAACGTTAAAGTAACGGTGTTCTTCATTTCGGCGGAACAGCCGCTATAGTCATTTGTTGCTACAACTTTATAGGTGCCACCTTTATTATTTTGGCCAAAATTCAGGACGCTCCCGGTACCGTTTAGCAAGTTGTTGGTTGTTAGGTCATTGGAGAATAATTCGTATGAAACGCCAATCTCCGACGATGAAAGTTTTATGTCATCTGCTTTTTCGCCTTCGCAATATTCACCATCTCCTCCAAGATTGAATTTTGTTGGTGCGGCATTTAACTTAATATGTATCTGTGCGCTCAAGCTTTCCACCCCATCGTTTAGGGTTACATAGTAAACCATGTCGGCTGTTTGGCTGGCGACAGGATTGTATTGGTTTGAATAGAAGCCTTGCGGAACTGAGGTCCAGGTATATGTATAATTGCCACTTCCGCCGGATGCAAGGGCGAAGAGCTGAAATTCCTCATCGGCACAAACCGATTGTTTTGAACTGGCAATTTCCAGGCTCAAAGGGCCACCTTCAACAAAAACGATTACTTCGTCGCCTTGGCCCCCGGCACATAATGTTTGAGCATCGCTAAGCTGCAGTTTAAACAGGGTGGTCTTCTTCAGGCTTTTCGTCAATGCATCTTTTGAACTTGCGTTAAGCAATGAATCGGCAGGTGACCAAAGGAAGTTATATTCCCCGCTTCCCCCGCTGCCATTGCCATTTAAAACCGTGGATGAGTTGAAATTAATATTTTTGTCCTCGCCTGCATTTGCCTTGGGAGGCAGGTTTTTGTGTATGCTGGCCGACGAGCTCATTTGCCTTTTGCATGAATTCTGATTGGTTGCCACTGCATAATAAGTTCCGTCAGCGGTAAATTTCCCGAAGCTGATGGTCGATCCGCTTCCTATAACCGAGGTTTTCGGCGAGTTGTCGCCATCCCTGAACAAATCGTAAGAAACTCCTGATTGCGAGCTGCTTAAACCAATAATTCTGCCGTCCTCACCTTGGCAATAGTCGCCGCCGCCAGTAATGTTAAATACTAAAGGGTTGTTGGCAATCACTATTTCGAGCGTGTCGAAGGCCTGTGAAACCCCGTCGAAAACGCTAAGGTAAAAAGTAGTGCTAACATCCGGTTGAACCGTGATGTATTGTTCGTTGCTATAAATTCCCTGTGGGGAGGAAGTCCAGTTATATGTATAATTGCCTGTACCCCCTCCGGCGGTTGCCACAACTTTTGTCGTTTGCCCGGGGCATAGTGTAGCATTTCCGGCACTGGCATAAACATAGAGGTTTCCACCCGATGTGAATATGTTAACACTGTCAACATTGCTTGCACAGCCTGTTTGAGCATCGGTAAGCCTGACGGAGAATATGGTCGGCTGATAAATATTTTTCGTTATAGTGTTTTGATTGTTAGGAGATTGCACTAGTTCAGATGGCTGCCACAAATAATTATAGTTTCCGCTTCCGCTCGATGTTTCCGCTATAAGGGATGTTGTGGTCCCTTTCACTATCGTCTTATCCAATCCCGCGTCAACAATGGGTCGGGGATTTTGAAGAACGTTCACGCTGCCGTTCATGCCCGAAGCACATGATGTATATGAATTCATTGCCATTACGGTATATTCGCCGGTTTGGCTTTGTTGCCCAAAGTTCAAGCCTTGTCCGTTGCCCTCAAGAATGTAGCTTGTCGGGTTGCCGTTTAGCAATAAACTGTAGGAAGTTTGAAGTTCGGAGGCCTGTAAGTAAATTTCGGGAGCCGTGTTGCCCTCGCAATAACTTCCGCCTCCCAAAATATTAATCGACAGCGGCTTAGGGTTGACAGTGAGGTAAATGGAATCGCTTATGGTTTGAATTCCGTCAGTGGCGATAATCTTGAACCATGTCGGGGTAATTGGGTTGACTATGGGATTAAAAACGGAGGAGCTGAAGCCTGCCGGATTTGACTGCCATACATAGGTAAAGCTACCCGAACCGCCGCTTACTAGGGCAAACAGCTGAACGTCCTCACCGGCACAAACCGGAAATCCGGAAGTTAATACCTGTAAGCTCAGCTCGCCTCCGGCAACAAAGGCAATAACATTATCCTCAGCACTTTCGCAATTATTGTCGTCGGTAACTTTTAAATGAAAAACGTTGGTTGAATACAAGGTCTTGGTCGATGGCAGGGCGACATTAGGGTTCAAAAGCGAGTCGGCCGGAGTCCATGAATAAACATAAGAGCCTGAGCCGCCGCTTGCCGAGCCAGTGAAAGACGCATTTTCGCCGCTCAGTATATAATCGTTTGGGCCTGCCTCGGCAATTGGCAATTCGTTTTCGATTATACTGACAATACCGCTTTGCTCAATAGTACATCCGGTATTGTTGTTCACGGCTCTTGCCGTATAGTTTCCGGGGATATCAAAATGTCCAAAGCTCAAAGCCTGTCCTGTCCCGAATTTGTCGGAAACCTGATTGCCATTGTCGTATAGATAGTAAGTGGTTTCCGTAGCCGAATTATTGAGCTTTACTTCAGGGCCGCTTGAGCTTGTGCAGAAGCTTCCGCCCCCCTGTAAAGTAAATGCAGTTGGCAAAGGTTTTATGAAAATAGAGACCGAATCGTAAACCGTTGTTTGCCCATCGAAGACCTCGAGATTGTATATTGTTGATTCAGACGGTGTTATATTTGGGTTCTGTATGGTTGAAGAGAAGCCCGGCGGGGAAGATGTCCATAAATAGCTATAATTCCCGGTGCCACCTGCGGGCAGTGCCATTAACTGTATGCTTCCCCCCACGCAAATATTGTTTTTATCGGAATATGTTTGGATGCTCAAAGGGCCGCTGTTTACGTAAACAACGCTTGTGTCGGCCAGGCTAAAACAATTGGTTTGGATATCGTAAACCTTAAACGAGAACAGTGACGAGCTGTAAAGCCCGATAGTTTGTGTAGAAGCACTTGCGGGAGTTATGCATTTGGCGGCAGGCAGCCATTCAAAATTAAAATTCCCCGAGCCGTTGGTGGCAGATCCGTTCAGCTGCACGGTATTTCCTTCGGTGATAAATTTATCCTCCCCGGCATCGGCAATAGGTATTTGATTTACGATTATTTGCGCGCTACTGCTCATTTGCAGGCTGCAGGATGTTAAAGGGTTGGTTGCCACAACGGTATAAAACCCACCCGATGTGTGATAACCGAAACTTAAAGTAAAACCGGTACCAATAACTGTGGTTCCGGTGGGATTGCCATTTCTAAACAATTGATATTCTATTCCGGCCTCGGAGCTCAATAAAAAAATATCTGCTCCTTCCTCCCCTTCGCAGAGGCTCCCGCCACCTTGCACGGGAAAATCAAGAGGCAAAGGGTTCGACAGGACGCTGACGCTGGAAGCCATTGATACCGTACAGCCGGTGAACTGGTTATAAGCGGTTGCCGTATAGTTTCCTGAAACGTCAATGTTCCCGAAGCTCAGGGCCGACCCGCTGCCTTGCTCAACTATACCGGTTTGCACGCCATCCTTGACCAAATCATACGAAATGCCTAATTCTGAATTATCTAAGCCGATTTCCACACCTATGTCACCCTCGCAAAAATCGCCACCACCGGTAATTGTGTAAACGATCGGTGTCGGATTTACCTGTAGTTCGGCAAAAGCCGATGTGTCGGGGCAGCTAACGTGGGTAACTATGCATCTGTATTTGAAACCAGTCATTCCTGTTGTTGTGAATATGCTTAGGTCAGCAGTTTGAGTTCCTGTATAAAAAGTATTGTCGGATAAGCTTATCCAACCGATGCCCGAGTTCTCCTGCCATTGAAAATATGTGCCGTTTATGGCTTCTACGGAAAACAAGCCGATGTCGTTCTTGCAAACCTGTTCATTAACCGGGTCCATGGTTATAATAGGGGGTTCATATACGTTTAATATCGCAGCGCTAGAGGTGTCGGTGGCATTGCTCAAATCGCTCACCACACATCTGTACATATATCCGTTTAGCCCTAAATTAGCATCGTTAATACCTAGGTTGGGTGTATATTGCCCTTCAATATAGGTAAAGGCGTCAGTTAAATCATACCATCCTACACCATCGTTTTCCTGCCATTGATATGCCGATGTGTTGACTGCCACTATGCTAAAATTTGCTGATGACTGAATGCAGACGGATGTGTCGCTGGGCTGGGTTACTATAGCGGGTTGAGCAAAAACAGTGGCCGAAACAAACAACAACAACAATGATGTCATATAACTGACAAATTGAGTTGTATAAAATAAACGTCCAATTAACACCATTTCTTATCAAGCGATTTAATACATACGGTCCTGGTTTGATTAACGGTTTAAATCGCTGTAAAACTATTGTGTTTGCTACTAATAAGGAGTGTTTTCGCAAAAAGTAATAAACATGAACTTGTTAACAAGCCCCCTATTTGTTTCTCATGAAATTGGCTGTTTTCACGAAATAATCCCATAGGAATTCCTTGTCGTCGGCATTGATATTTGATTTGTCGAGAGCCGTCCTCATATTCGCAAGCCAGCTGTTTTTAGCATCTTCATCGATGGCAAATGGTTGATGCCGTATTTTTAACCGAGGCAGGCCTCTCATCCCGTTATAATGTTTCGGTCCTCCAAGATATTGAACCATAAACAAATATAGTCTTTGCTCGGCTTCCTCTAGTTTCTCCTTGTACATGGGGCGTAAAAGAGTGTCGTTTCTGATTTCCTCATAAAAGCAGTGTATTAGTTTTTTTATGTTGTCTTCGCCAATTCGCGCATAAGGGCTTATCTTAAGTTCCATTGTGATATTTTTATCGTTTTTCGCAAAAGTATTAAAAGCAGCCCATATAATTTAAATTCATTATTTATTATTTTGCCGTGATGTTTTTAACAGCTATTTACTATTTTTACATTTTACTTTTTAAAAATTTGGATGATGGTAAATCTTGAGACGACATATATGGGTATTAAACTGAAGAACCCTATAATTGTTGGTAGTTCCGGGCTAACTAACTCGGTCGAAAATATCATGGAAATTGAAAAAAACGGTGCCGCCGCAGTTGTGTTGAAGTCGCTTTTTGAAGAGCAGATCAGCCATTCTGCCAGCTCTACATTGATGCAAAACGAATTTGGCAACTATTATCCCGAAGCCGAGGACTATGTAAGGCATTATACCCGCGAAGCTGATGTCGAGAGATATCTTGAATTGGTCAGCAAGGCGAAAAGCAGTGTCGGTATTCCGGTTTTAGCTTCCGTGAACTGCGTCTCCGATTCCGAATGGATAGAATTTGCGAAGAAAATTGAGACCGCCGGAGCTGACGGACTGGAGTTGAACGTATTTGTTTTGCCTTCTGACCTAAGGAAAAAGGGTTCTGAGAACGAATCGGTTTATTTTGATATCGTAAAGTCGATTAAAAAAACGGTCAAGATGCCCGTGGCTTTAAAAATAAGTTATTATTTCTCGGCATTGGCCAGCATGATTAACTCATTGTCCTGGTCGGGAATCGATGGTTTGGTTATGTTCAACCGTTTTTATTCACCTGATTTCGATATTGAAAGCATGGAAGTAAAACCTTCGTATATTTTCAGCAACCCTTCTGATCTGTCTCTGTCGTTACGCTGGGTGGCGATGCTCTCGGATCATATCAAGTGCGACATCGCAGCCTCGACAGGGGTGCACGACGGCAGGGCATTGATTAAGCAGTTGCTTGCAGGGGCAAAGGCCGTGCAGATTGCCTCCGTGCTTTACAAAAAAGGATTCAAAGAAATAGGAAGCATGCTGGAAACGCTCGAAAACTGGATGGAGCGCAAGAATTTCACCAAAATTGAACAGTTCAACGGTAAGCTTAGCCTGAAGAATTCTGAAAACCCGGCCGCCTACGAAAGAGTTCAGTTCATGAAACATTTCTCCGGGATAGAGTAAAATAAATTTTCTATTTTAGCCTTGACAAATTATCTATTAATGGCTAAAACAAAAAAGTACTCATCTATTTTCCCTCTCTTTTTTATCATTTCCTTGTTTTTACCGAATTTGGCACAAGCCCAATTGATGAATCATTATTGGTCGCAAAGTTATAATTCCATATCAACCTTGCTGTCGGGCGCCGTTGTTGGCGGAGATGCCGGAAATGCAGCCATTTACTATAATCCTTCGGGAATCGTGGATCTGGAAGAAGGAAATAATATTAGTGTGGCTGCCAGTATCTTTACGTTGAGCACATATTCGTTTAGAGGTATTATGGGCGACGGAAAGCACATATCGTCCACTAACTTATATGTTCAGCCCCAGTTTTTTTCCTATGGAGTGAAGTCGCCTTTTCGGAAATGGAGCTTCGAGCTTGCCGTCTTTAACCGGATTAGGGATAATTTGACCCTTGGCTTTGTCGAATCCCAGGATTTCCGTCTCAACCCCCAAGAAAATAGTATCGGGAGGCTAAGCACGGTTTATGATTATGAAAACTACTATTCCGACGATTGGGTAGGCTTAGGTGGCGGATACAAATACTCTGACAACTTATATCTGGGCTTTAGCGTAAATGTGTCATTTTCAACGTTTAAATATTCAAATAGCATAAATGCAACCGTATATCCAATTGTGTCCGACACAATATCCGGAAAGCCAAACACCTCGATCCTAGCTGTAAACGAGTATAAGGAATCAATAGATTTTACCGATATCAGGATAGTGGCTAAAATGGGGGCGACTTATAAGTTGGATGCATGGTCGGTCGGTTTGAACGTCACCTTGCCGGCCTTAAAGCTCTTCTCCGTTGGCAAGAAGGCAAGCAGGAGTGTTTTGGAAGGGTATTCGCATGAATTTGACATTGACTCGAATTTAACGGATTACTATATATTTGATTCTCAAAAAGACAAACAACTGACTACGGATTTTAAATTGCCTTTCTCCATAGCCTTAGGGGCCGTGGTCAAATTGCAAAACAACAAGAAGCTTTATTTGACGGCCGAGTATTTTGCCTCTTTGAAATCATATAAGATAGTTGATGCCCAACTGAATTCCGGAATTACAACGGATGTTATCTATGATCGGCTTGAGAACAAGGACTGGCTGACTTTTATGAATGAAGTACGCCCCGTGTTTAATATTGCTTTTGGGTATCAGTGGCAAATAAAGACAAATGTTCTCTTTCTCATGGGTTTACGAACGGATTTCAACAGTCTGAAGAACGATATTGCTTATGGCTATGCTGATGTGCCAGGCATTTATAGTACTAACATAAATATTTATCATGCCACGGCAGGCGTGAAATTCACCTATAAAAAGCATCAGTTGATCGCAGGTACGCAATTCTCCTTCGGACGTCAGGCCAATGCACCCCAAATTGCCAACTTTAAGTCGAAGGATGATTTTTTTACGAGCGGAAATGAATTGCCTCTCCTGGGTATTCCTGATAACTCGGCAAATATTAGTCAGTTTTCTGTAAGCTTATTCCTTGGGGCAACGCTCAATTTTTCCGGCAGCGACAGGAAATGACTTATCTCTTGTTGGTAAAATATGTTAAATGTGGTCATGAATAAAAAAGGTGGTTGAAATTTCTTATTTTTGCCTTAAAATAACTTAACTGAAGCTAAGTATAAAAAAGAAAAATTTCATGAGTAAACTATTTTATAATGTAATAGCATTATTGGTAATACCATTGGGGATTACCATGCTACAGGGCTGTTATCCAAATGACGGCCTTACTGCCGAACAGACCGATCTGGTAGTATCAACTTATAACGACTCTGTTGATTTCAATACATTGTCAACTTATTTTATGGCCGACACGGTTTATGTCTTAGGAGATGGCGACAATAAAGAAGCCGTAAAGAACCCTGAAGTGATTTTGGACAATATAGCCTCGAACATGGCTGCCGCAGGTTATTCCCGCATAACGGAAGAAGGACAGGGCAAGCCTGATGTCGTTGTCTTGGCCGGTGCGGTTAAATCGACTACCGTAAATGTTGGTTGGTGGTATCCCTGGTATCCCGGTTGGGGCTGGGGCGGTTATCCCGGCTGGGGCTGGGGCGGCTGGGGCGGTTATTATCCGCCAGGTTATTACCCACCTTATCCCACCTATTCAAGTTATACAACAGGAACCATTGTTTGGGATATGACCAATCCCGATGATTATGATGTTATTGACGGCGACACCCTGGCAAGGGTTTATTGGACCGCAGGCGTGCAAGGCGTTCTTAACGGTGGTAACACAAGTACGAGAATTAAAAGGGGCATCGATCAGGCCTTTGCTCAGTCACCGCAAATTAATACAAATAACTAATCACTTAAAAGAATGTATAAGATGAAAAAAAATAAATTTTTGCTAAGCGCGGTTTTAGTGGTGTTGTTTGGGTTTTCCTCATTTTCCCAAGGCGGTGGCGTTTGGAATTTCGACTGGAATATAGGCTTTGGGACCGGGGAAACAGCTGATTTTGTCTCGGCCCCTTCTTTTAGGGGTTTCTCAATTGACGGGCGTGGTTTTGTAACTGATAATATTACCGTTGGCGGTATTGCCGGCTGGAACACTTTTTATGAAAGCGATGGCGTTGTTACCCGCAAATTCGGTGAAACAGGTACTGTGAATGGCTATAACAGAAAGTATGTCAATACATTACCTATAATGATCAACTCTCATTACTATTTTGCCCAGACAACTATAATGCCTTATGCAGGTATAGGCGTGGGAACTATGTATGTTGAGACTCGGGATTTTATGGGGATTTATTATATTCAGGATAAAGCATGGCATTTCGCCCTTGCTCCCGAACTCGGGATTGTACTTCCCTTGGGCAATAGCAATACAGGCATTAACGCAAATGTAAAATACAACTGGGCCGCTAAAACCAGGGATACGCCGTCCGCTTCTTATGTCTCCCTGAATATCGGGATTTCCTATGTGTTTTAAGACTTCTTAAGTTTTTAAGGCTATAATGATAAATAGAACCGGGAGATGCTTGCATCTTCCGGTTTTTTATTTATTTTTACTTTTCGTAAATAAAATACTAATCCATATAAACTTTTTTTGATATGAAAAAACTTTTACATCTTATAATCTTGTCTTTTGCTTTAACAACTCTAGCTTATTCCCAGCCTCAATTTGAAAACGGAGGTTTTGAAGTTTGGGAGGATGTAGGCCTGGGGGCCGATAAAATGGAGCCTGAAAACTGGAGCTCGATTAAAACATCCGATAATTCAGGTTTGAATACTGTTGCCCCGGTGGTTTGGGGTATCTCCGATGATGCACATTCCGGGAACTATTCCGTTTATCTTCATAATGTCGCCACACTTGGTATAGTGGCTACCGGAACACTGACAAACGGTAGGGTGCACCCAAGCTTGTTCCCTGACAGTGCATGGGTTTATACCGATGTAAACGACCCGAAATGGCACTCAAGCTTCGACTGGAGGCCGGATAGCGTTGCCGGATGGTATAAAAGCAATGCTGCCGAAGGCGATTTTGGCACCATTAAAGTAGTGCTGCACAAAGGCGGGCTGCAGTTGCCCGGCGATGAAACGAATATTGTCGGTCTTGCATATTATGAAATGCCTACAGGCGCGGTTACCGACTGGATGCGTTTTTCCATTCCTATCCAGTATATTAGTAGCGATAAGCCCGAGTATCATCTGACGGTACTTACCGCAGGCAATGGCGTTGATGCAGTTGACGGGAGTGAGATCTGGTTCGATGATATAGAGTTTATCTATAACAATAGTTCCGTGGAGGATCACTTAGCCGACAACCTTAAAGTTTTTGCCTTCGACGGAAAAATAAACATAAGCATAAATGGTTCATCTAACGATGATTATGAATTGTTTATAAGAGATATCATGGGCAGGGACATATATGGGGCCAAGAATTACAAAGGACAGGATATCTCTGTTTCGGAAAACCTTAAAAGCGGGATTTATTTTGTTACCATCATAAAAGGAAAACAGAGGGTGTCCCGAAAAGTGATGCTCAACTAAACCACAAAACATTCTGAATTGTCTAAACTTATCAATCAAAAAGCAGTTTTTACATTAGTTCTCATGCTAGTGCTTATTAATGCTGCTAAATCTCAAGTTGGTATTTTTAGCGGAAGGATTACTGATGTCAAAACCGGTGAATCCTTGATCGGCGCCAATGTTTATCTCAAAAGCGATTTGTCGATAGGGACGGTTTCTGATTTTAACGGCTATTTCAAATTAGAGGTCGATGCGGGGAAACATCGGTTCGCTTGTTCATATACCGGCATGAAAACCATTGATATAGAGGTTGTTGTTAAGGCAGGGGAGGAGGTGTCCCATAATTTTAAAATGGAATACTTTAGTGTTCAGTTTGATGAGGTTATAGTCAGGGCCGGCAAATTTGACAAAAGTATCGAGGAGCAAACAGTCTCAATAGAGGTGATGAAGCCCAGGCTAATCGATGCCCGCAACACAATTTCGGTTGAGAGCATACTAAACCTGACCCCAGGGTTGACGATTTTGGACGAGGAGCCACAAATAAGGGGTGGCAGCGGTTTTACTTTCGGTGTAGGCAGCAAGGTTGCTGTTTTCGTCGATGATATGCCGATAACCTCTGCCGATGCTGGGAAACCCGACTGGTCGCTTATCCCCGTCGAGAACATTAAGCAAATAGAGGTAGTAAAAGGGGCTTCCTCAGTGCTTTCGGGTTCTGCAGCCCTGAGCGGGGCAATATATATAAGAACTGTTTATCCCGGGATAAACCCCGCAACAAAAGTTAGGCTTTATGGAGGATTTTATAATGCACCTTTGGATCCGGCCCGGAAGTGGTGGTCAGGCATTAACTATCAAAACGGAATAAGCTTTCTTCATTCGCGAAGGATTCATGACGGCAATACCGACTTGGTGTTCGGCGGGGCAATCATGGGAGACAGAAGTTATATCGGCGCTCCCGTACCTTTGCCCCTGGTAAACGACAGCAGTGATATTTCCGATGATGAGATGAAAAACAAAAGGGCAAGGTTTAATTTTAACCTGAGGCGCAGGTCGAAAAAATATAAAGGCCTCGATTATGGGTTAAACGGAAATATAATGTACTCGAAGACCAGTACTGCCCTGGCATGGTTAGACGATACGGCAGGCTTTTACCGTGCTTATCCGGGGGCAGTTCTGCTGGCCGACAAGCTTACGTTTTATGTTGATCCTTATTTGAATTTTTATTCGGGGACCGGAGTAAGGCACCAAATTAAGAATAGAATATACTCATCTGATAATAAGGCTAATAACAATCAGTCGAACAAGGTTTTCATGCTTTATGACGAATATCGGTTCTCAAGGAGCTTTTCTAACCTGGGTGGCTTGGATTTCATTGGCGGCCTTTCGAGCAACTATACTCATTCGCATGCCAATATGTACGATGCTTCAGGATCGCCGGATAATTCGATCTGGAATGCATCTTTATACATGGAAATTGAAAAGAAGTTCGGCAATGCATTGAACTTTTCTGCCGGCGCGCGCCTGGAGCATTTCCGTTTAAACGACAGCATCAGGGATACTAAGCCGATTCTTCGTTTGGGCGCTTCCCTGAAATTAGGGCAGGAAACCTATTTCAGGACGTCCATAGGCCAGGGTTACCGTTTTCCGAGCATAACCGAGCGGTATATCCGGACAAAGGTTGGCAGCTTCGGGGTTTTCAATAACCCGGAACTAAAGCCCGAAACAAGCTGGAATGCCGAAGCGGGCATTAAACAGGGCTTTAAATTCGCGAAGTTTTATGGCTATCTTGATGTAGCCTTTTTCTATCAGGAATATCAGAATACGGTCGAGTATTTATTTGGTTTTTGGGATCCCACTTATGAATTTGCCATTGCCGGGTTCAAGTTTGTAAATACCGGGGAATCAAGGATTACCGGTATCGACTTGTCAGTAAATTCTCAGGCGAGGATCAATGATGATTTTCAGGTATTTACCCTTTTCGGATATACTTATGTGATGCCCATTACCCTGGATCCTGATCTGGTGTTTGCAAATGACTATAATCCCGGCGGAAATACCGAGTTCAGCTATAGCTCAACAAGTGTTGACCCTTCGAGGGGAATACTGAAATATCGCTTCGTTCATACGATTAAAATGGATATGGAGCTTGCCTTTAAGAAATTTTCTTTCGGCTTTAGCCTGAAATATTTTAGCAAGATCGAGAATCTGGATAAGGCGATTTTTGATTTTGAGGATGCCACGGTAGCCTCCGGCGGAACCCTGCAACCGATATTATATAGGAATTATTATGAAAATTTCAATAAAGGAAATACCGTTGTCGATGCCAGGTTGAGTTATAAATTCGGGCAATATCATAAGATTGCCATAATATCGGATAATATTTTTAACAGAAGATATTCATTGAGGCCGCTGAAGGCAGAACCGATGCGGAGTTTTACCTTGCAGTATAGTTTGAATATTTAGTCATGAAGAAATTAATCTTGGTTTTTATGTTGTCGGTTTTTGCGATTAATTCATTCCCGCAAAACGATAGTGTCGTTCCTGCCGATTATAGGAGGAACACTATTAAATGGAACCTGACCCCATTTGTGCTTTGGTCTTCGAAAAATATAAATTTCTCTTACGAAAGGGTGCTCAAGCCTTATAGAGCCTTCTCGGTTAATGCAGGTTATTTCGTTTTGCCCTCGTCGGGTATTTACGATAGCTTGAACATTAAGGCAGCGCGTAACAGCTGGGGCTTTACTGTTTCCGGCGATTACCGCTATTATTTTAAGAAGAGAAACAAGGGCTATGCCCCCGACGGGCTTTATTGGGGGCCTTATGGCTCTTTACATTATACCGGTTTCGAGAATGATATAGAAGTGTTCAATAGCGACCTGGCTCAAGGTACGTTAAACCTAAGGGCGGATGTTGCTATTATAAGTGCCGGTGTGGAAATTGGTTACCAGTTTGTTATAAAAGAAAAATTCACCATCGACCTTATATTCATCGGGCCTTCTCTTTCTGTTTATTCGGGGAAGATTGGCCTGGGCGGCGATTTGACAGTAGATGAGAACAACGAATACCTAAAGGCAATCCGCGATATATTATTGGAAAAATACCCGTTTTTGCCCGAATTGGTAAATAAGGGGGATTTCAGTAGTTCGGGCGTTTCAACAAGCCTTGGGTTCGGGATGAGGTATATGGTTCAGTTGGGTTATAGTTTTTGAGTGGGTATAATCTGTTGAAGCATTTTGGTTTCAGGTCGCTTTATTTGTGATCCCGACGGGATTCGAACCCATATCTTCAGAACCGGAATCTGAAATTCTATCCATTGAACTACGGGACCTTTTTTTGCAATTGGCGTTTTTGATAAAACCGAGCCTAATCGCCAGAAAGACATGAATTCACAAATCAACTTGTGGAGCTGGAGGGATTCGAACCCTCGTCCAAACATTGAACCAATTAGCTTTCTACATGTTTATTTTGTTGTTGGTTTTAGAGTAAAGTAAGGAAACAAACACCCTAAACAATACCTTAGTCCCTGAATTTCATTGTATTATCGGAACTCTAATACAACTAGTCCGAACTTGCGTGCGACTCGTGGCCAGGACGGAATCAGACTTGTCCACCTGCGAACCGTCTCGTCCCGCACCTTGTGCAGGGATTAAGCCAATCTACTATAATTCGATTAGGCTGCGAGAGCAAAATTATTTTCGCCAAATAAAAATTGCGTGACACGTTTTTACGGGCTTAATCACAAGACCCGACATGCTTACTAACCCTTTCTAATGCTGTCAAAACCGGTCAGCCCCATTATTTCCATGAACTCTCAAAAAGAGTTTGCAAAGATAATTAATTTAGCAATGCTTTAGGGGTGGCTGTTTCAAAATAAATATATTTGCACTATTATTAACAATATTTAATTTGAAATCTTCTTCATTTAGCTTTATCGATTTATTTGCCGGTGTCGGAGGCTTTCATCTGGCAATGACGAACCTGGGTGGAAGCTGTGTCTTCGCTTCCGAGATTGATGCTGCCGCACGTATGGTTTACAATATTAATTTCGGGATTGTGCCTGAGGGCGATATAACTAAAATTGATGAAAAACAAATTCCGCCCCACGATGTTTTATGTGCAGGCTTCCCATGCCAGTCGTTCTCAAAGGCCGGAAACAGGGGGGGGATAAACGATCCGAGAGGCACATTGTTTTTCGATATCGTTAGGATAGCCAAATATCACAAACCTAAGTATTTATTACTTGAAAATGTCAGGAACCTTGCTGGCCATGATAATGGGAATACCTGGAAAACAATAAAATACAACCTTGAGTTAATAGGCTATAACTGCCCGGGCCTCCCATTGATATTTAGTCCGCATTATATCGGGATTCCCCAATTCAGGGAAAGGGTGTTTATTCTTTGTAAAAGAATGGATTTGGGGCGCATCGAACCTTTTGTGTTCGATAAAAAAGATATAGCCGAATGTGATATTGACAGCATCTTGATTGAAAACCCCGCAATTAAAAATATAGCGAAATACATGCTTAAAAAAGAAGAAACCGCTTTGATAGGGATATGGAACGATTTCTTTGAGATATGCCGCGACAAGCTGCCTGGATTTCCTGTGTGGACGGAGTATTTTACCGATGCCCTCTATGACGGAGACCTTGATAATATCCCTAAATGGAAAAGGACGTTCATCCAAAAGAACCAAGACCTGTTTTTAAGTAAGCGATCGCAATTGGAAACCTGGTTGGCAAATGCCAAGAAGAACTCATTGTTTTATGGTGCGAAAGCAAAATTTGAATGGCAGGCAGGCAAAAACCCGGACGGGGATATCTGGAATACGATCATGCAATTCCGACCTTCGGGGCTAAGAGTTAAGAAGCCAACGTATTTCCCTGCTTTAGTGGCAATTACACAAACCTCAATAGTCGGCAGGCTAAGGCGCAGGATAAGCCCGAGGGAAGCTGCCCGCCTACAAAGCTTTCCGGACGACTTCATTACCCATCCCGACGACAGAAAGGCATATAAGCAGTTTGGGAATGCCGTGAACGCAAAACTTGCCGAATTGTTTGCTGCACATTTAATGGGCAATACCGAAAGGGTAAACGAGATCTTGTCGCATTGACTTATTAACGGTTGCAAATATCCTTAAAATCACAATATTCGCAATTATTCTCGTCCTCCGTTTGTGAGAAACTTATGTCGGGATTGTAAATTTCGTCGAATAACTCATTTAACAAATCGACGAAATATAGTGAGGTGTCCTTGTCTAAACCTTTGATGCCGAACCTCATGAAGGAGTTGCTAAGGTTTCTTAAACTTATAATCCCTGCTTCGACAGCAAGATCGGTATAGTGATTGTTCTCGTAAAGAAACTTATAAAAAACAAGCTGGAACGCCTTTGAAAACTTAGTTTTCCCAATTAAATCAGCAGTTGCCCCAGGCTGGAGGCTCCCGGGTTCCACTTTTCCCGTTTTATAATCAACTATCCTCAGAATGTTCCCGCCAACCGGTTTTTCAATACGATCGATGATGCCATAGAGTTTAATATCGCGCTTTGCGGTTTTTAAGATGTATTCGGCTTTTTCCTCCAGCCCGATTATTTCTATTCTCTGTGCCTTCAGCCTTTGAATCTCGGATTTTATAAAATTCCGGATATATTGTTTGCTAACCTCCCAGGTCAACAGGTTTTGACCGAACCGGATGTTTTTCGTATTATAATGCTTCTCGAAAAATTTTATCAATACAGCATCTAAATCCTTCAACTTGGTTTTTAGCACCTCGGCCTTGATCTCCTTCCCGATAAAATCCCGATAAAACTCCTCAAGGCTATCGTGGATGATGCTTCCAAAAGTGTTGGATTCAACAGAGGACTCTATTTCCTTTTCCTTGCGGATTTTCAGGATGTACTGAAAATAAAACTTTAAACTGCATGATATATAGGAGTTCAGGGCCGAAGGCGAATAACCGGAAACGGATTTCTGTTCTAATTTTTCTATTATCGAATCGGTTTTGTTTATGCTAATTTCGTTAATGCCCGGTATGGCCGGGATATTTAGCCCATATTTATTTAAACTAATATTGTTGTTTGTTTTAACCAGTTCCAGCTCTATTTGCCTTATGAACCTGCTTGGCTCGCCAATCCCTGTGCCTTCCGACGATTGATTGTAGATGATGGAAATATCTTGTGCATATTGCAACAAGCGGAAAAAGTGGTACGAAATCACCGAGTTTCTGTCGTTGGGCAAAGGTAAGCCGTAAAAGTTCCTGATATCAAAGGGTATAAAGGTGTCAGGGCTTGCCGCCTTAGGTAAAATCCCCTCATTGGCCGAAATAATTATTATGTTCTTGAAGTCGAGCGCCCTCGTTTCCAGCATTCCCATAATCTGAATCCCGCTCAGCGGTTCTCCCTTTAAATTTATCTCGTAGTTGGCAACTAACTGAAAAAAGAGATTGGAGAACGTCTGTAGGTCAAGGTGTTTTAAATTGTCCCGGGCGCTCATCTCAAACTGCTTGCAGATTCCCAAAAACTTGTTGAGCTGCTCCTTGAGCATCGTATGTCCCGTATCGGCCCCGATGATATTGGAACTCAAATGAAGAAGTATCTCGCTCAGCTTTGTCAAAAGTGCCAGCGCTGTTTCTGCCTCATCGAAAAGCAAGCTTGACAAACCGAGCAGGCTTTTTGCCCTTGAACCGAAAAGCTTGAGCAATTCAGGCCTCCCAATATAACTTAGGTTTTCATTTATGAAGTAATCCCTTATTTTTTTGAGCTCTTCCTTTTGCTCTGCGTTTAATCCCGAAATCAATACATTGCTCAAGAATAATTTTTGTAAACTTCTGGTGTTCAAAAGTTTTGCCCCATGCTGATCATATTTGATTATCAAGCTGAACCAATCGCTGATAAAGCCTTTTAGCGGACTGAACAATAATGGGTAACCGAGGGTTACGTTATAATTCAGTTTTTCATCGCTTTGCGGATGGTTTTCAGGAAGTGAATTCAGCAAGGGAATGATCAGGTTCTCATCGGCCAAAATAATTGCTGTTTCTGTCAGGTCAATACTTCTGCCCTTGGGGAACAACAGGTTTGAAACCAGTTTTACTTGTGCCAGCTGCGACTGAACGGCATAAAGATTTATGTTTTTGTCAGAGACTAATAGCCTGTTGGTAAGATAGTTGAATTTATTTAGGCCCCACTTCCCTAATAAGGCCTTAATGTTTTTGCCGGCCTCCTGTTCCGGCAGGCCATGCTCTTTTTCATTAATATAATACTCGTCGGCATCAAAAAATATTTTTGTGCTTTTGTTTTCCTTTATATAAGTGAATACTTTTTCCTCTGATTTTGAAAGAGCACTAAAATTCGCAAAAATATAGTTGTCCCATTTTTTTTCCTTAACAAGGACTTCGATATTATCTGAATTATAGCGATAAATAAAACCCGTATATGCCGATCTTTCGTTCAGCATCGTCTCGTGCAATTTTAAATACAGAGCCAAGAGCGATTGGTAAAACCTGATGAAGGACAATTGCATTTCGCTCAGCTCGCTGCCATCCAGGTTCCATTCTTTCATCGCCCTTGCCTCGCTTAGATGCCTGAAGATTTCCCCGGCATTGGCCAGCTGTAGGTCGATATCGTTAAAATCCCTGATAATCATCGGGGCCCATGAAACAAAATCGGAAAAGCTACGGGCCTTGCTGCCGGTGGTTTCGCGATAAATATTGAACAGCTTAAAGAATATGCTTAATGGGTCGGCCTTTGTAAAACCGGATAGCTGAGCCATAAAATCTTCGATACTAAGCATATCGGGAAACCAAAAACTATTTACCCTTCCTTTTAGAAGATGCTTTTTCAAGAAAATTATTGATCGTTTATTTGGAAGGATAAGCAGGGTCCTATTAAGATCGTTTCGGGGGATGTTGGATAATTCAACGGCGATTTTTTCAAGGAACTTCATTGAACTTGTTTCTTTCTCCAGGAATTCACCTGCTGTTCTTATTCTTTCTTCGGTGCCAAGGTCAAACCAGTATGAACTAGTTTCCTCAAAGGCCCTGATGTTTTCTTTTGCTGCCAGCTGGAGCCATTCGTCAATAATTGAGAATTTCCCTGACGAAATCATTTTCTTTGCAAAATCTGCTGAGGCAAGATATATACCGCTATAAGCCAGTTGTTTGCCCGACTCGCTGTATTTATCCTTAACCCATTTAAAATCATCGGTCCGGGTATTTGTCCAGCCAATCAACTCGTTTTTCGAACCGAAAATTAGTTTTCTGGAGCTGTCCCTTTCCCTCACACAAAGACTGACCAGATTCTTATTGTCGGTATGAAAACCCTCAAGTTCCCTGAGATCGAGATTAGAAAGCACGTCAACATTATGGACAAGTACATTTTCGTCGCCATCGAAGAAACTTGCTGCGTGTTTTATCGCTCCCCCGGTATCGAGCAACATATCGCTTTCATCTGATATCCCGATAGTCAGATCATCCCAATCTTTACTATTAATATATTCCTTTATCAAATTCGAATGATGGTGTACGTTAATCATTATCTCGTTTATCCCAATACTTTTAAGCCTGTTTATCAAACGTTCCAGCATAAAGCTTCCATTAACTTCCACGAGTGCTTTCGGCTTCTTGTCGGTGAGTGCTTTTAAGCGGCTTCCAAGTCCTGCTGCAAGTATAAATGCTTTCATTAAATACCTTTTTCAAGTTGTTGATGACGTAAACTCACTATCACTCTTTCACTATATTTACCAATTATTAGCCCTGCAATTTTTTCGGCACAATAAACTGAGCGATGCTTGCCTCCCGTACATCCAAAGTTAATCTGCAAGTTATTAAAACCTCTGTCCAAATAGTTATCGATACTTTGTTTCACCATTGTATATGCTTGATTTACAAACAGTTTAGTTTCGGGCTTCTCGTTCAGGAAATCTATTACCATCTTGTCCCTACCGGTAAAGTCTTTGAGGTTTTTATATCTTCCGGGGTTTGGCAAGGCCCTGCAGTCGAAAGCAAATCCTCCCCCGTTACCGCTTATGTCTATAGGGTATCCACCTTTTTTATAAGAGAAACTGTTAATGTTTACTTGCAGTTTTTCCCTGATAGTGGTTATAAGCTCATATTCCTTCAAATCGCAAATTTGCATAAAAACAGATTTGAGCTCAGCAAATCCATCGCCCAAAGGCTTCTGCTCCAATAGTATCTTGATGTTTTTAATAACATAAGGGATACTCTGTAAGAAATGCGCCTTTGCCTGCAGTTTCCCCCTATAACCGTAAGCGCCCATCACCTGCATGATCCTAAACCAAATAAACCAGTGATAATGCTCTTTGAAATCTTCGGCTAAGTTAGTGGATTGTTTCTTTAGCTCATCAAGATAAAAGTCCGATAATTCGTCCCTGAAGCCCTCCATCAGATTGGCTTTAGCCTGATATAATAATGAGACCACATCGTACACCAAAGGTCCCTGACGCCCCCCCTGGAAATCGATAAACCAAGGTTCGCCATTGTGTATCATTATGTTACGGGCCTGAAAGTCGCGATATAGGAAAAAACCGGGCTTTGCGGCAAGTAGCAGTTTGCTTAGATTCCGGAAATCTGTTTCGAGCTTCAGTTCATCAAAATAAATAGTATGGGTTTTGATAAAGTAGTATTTGAAATAATTCAAGTCCCATAGTATGTTGTCGGGGCCGAATTTTTTTACCGGCCATGCAACATCTAGGTCGAGACCTTTTATGCCTTGGGTTTGAAACCTTAAAAGCTGTTTTAAGACTTTCTGGTATAACTTCCTTTTTTCGCCCGTTTTCATCGATGCTGCAGCATCCAACATAGTTTGGTCTCCGAGGTCTTGCAGCAAAAAATAGCGGTACGATTCGTCTTTTGCATAAATTTCCGGAACGTTCAGGCCTTTTTTCAGGAAATGCATGCTGAACGAATATTGAGCTATGTTCTCGTTTACCTCAGGATTGAACGCTGCCAAAACAGGCTTGTGGCCGTAATACTCGAAAAACACCCTAAAATACAATCTTGCCGATCCGGCAGAAGGCAGCTCGACGATTTCTTCCACCTTGGGGTAGTTGTTTTTCGCTAAAATTTGATTTATGTTTTCAATATGTGTAACCAATGTCATAATGGAAAATGATGTCCTACAGTTTTTATGCTAAATTAATCTATTTGTTAAGACTAATGCTTATTTAGAGACAATTTGGAATCAATATTTAATTTTTTGATTGATATTTGGTTAATTTTGTGGGTTGATAACTTTAACGAAATAGTAATGGAGCAAAAGGATAAAACGGTTGATGTTTTAAAAACAGCAATCCTTCTTGAAAGAAGAGGAAAGGCTTTCTATACCCAGGCTGCACGCCAATCGGAAAGCAAATCGGCAAAAAAGATTTTTGAGATGATGGCCGAGGAAGAAGAGGCCCATATCGACTTTCTTGTCAAACAATTCAAAAACTATCAGACGAATCATGAGTTTTTGACCAGTGAGGAGCATCATGAGGAAGACGAGACCGTTGTTCAGATTTTGACCGAGAAAATCAAGAACGAGATATCTGCCGCCGGCTTTGAGGCCGCGGCTATTTCTGCGGCAATTGATTTTGAGAACCGTGCTATAGAAATTTATTCGAAACGTGCGAAAGAGGCCACCGACCCAAAGGAAAAGGACACCTACCGGATGTTGGCCGACTGGGAAAGCACTCATCATAACCTGCTTTATAAGTTGAACGAGGACTTAAAAGAGCAAATATGGGACGACAACAATTTCTGGCCTTTTTAATAACTTGAATCATAAATATTTAAGCAATGATAAAATTGGCAATACTCCTTGAGGGTACTGGGCTTGCCCATCATTTTGGGCACAGCAGGTTGTTTTATTTCGCTGAAATAGCGGATAAGAAAATCGTGAATAACGAATTAAAATATGGCAAAAACTATTGCCATCACTAATATGTACATATTTAATAATTATAAATAATAATGGAAACAAAAAATAAAGGGTTTAATTCAAAGTTAATCCATGCCGGTGGAATTCACGATGAAAAAGGTAGTGCAGTAACTCCAATTTATCAAACATCCACATTTAGTTTTAAAAGTGCCGATCACGGCGCGCGTTGCTTTTCGGGCGAGGAAAAAGGATATATCTACACCCGCCTGGGAAATCCGACAATCGAGGATCTGGAGGTTACAGTTGCCGAATTGGAAAATGGTTATGCCAGTCTTGCCGTTGCCTCCGGGATGGCAGCAGTAAACACGGTTTATCTTAGCCTGCTTGGTCAAGGCGATCACATGATAGCGCATAACGCCTTGTACGGGCCCTCAAGAGGGATAATGGAAAAACTTTATCCGAAATACGGGGTCGAATCCGATTTTGTTGATGCAACTAAAATTGAAGAAATTGAAAAGGCAATCAAGCCAAATACGAAACTATTGTACCTTGAGACGCCCGCAAACCCGACTATGGGCATAACCGATATAAAAGCAGCCTCGGAACTTGCTCATAAACACGATATTATAGTTTGTGTCGATAATACTTTTTGTAGTCCTTATTTACAAAACCCCATTGACCTGGGAGCAGATATAGTACTCCATTCAATGACGAAGTTTATTAATGGCCATGCCGATATAGTTGGCGGAATTGTTATTGCCAAGGAAAAAGCACTTTTCGACGAGCTTAAATATGTTATGCTGAACATGGGGTTTAATATGGATCCCCATCAGGCATATCTGGTTAGGCGCGGCTTGAAAACCCTGGCTATCAGAATCGACAGGGCACAGGAAAGCTCAAAAAAGGTTGCAGAGTATCTTGAGGCCCACGAAAAAGTAGAGTGGGTGTTGTACCCAGGCTTGAGATCACATCCGCAATACGAATTGGGACTATCGCAAATGAGGGGGCCGGGCGCCATGATCTCGTTTGGCGTGAAGGGAGGTATCGATGCAGGTAAAACCCTTATGGACAATGTTAAACTGGCGTTGCTCGCAGTCTCGCTCGGAGGTATAGAAACCCTCATCCAGCACCCTGCCTCCATGACGCACTCAAAACTCAGCCCCGAAGCAAGACATGAATCAGGAATTACGGACGGCCTTATTCGCCTTTCGATAGGTATTGAGGATGTCGAGGACATAATCTCTGATCTGGATCAGGCCTTGTCTCTTGTATAGAAGTTTGTAAATTAATATGATACGAATAAATCCCCCGCTTTTTTGTGGGGGATTTGTTTTTTAAAAGCAGTCTTGATTATTAGTGTAAATAATTACTATTTTTGCCTTCTTATTTAGTTGGGATTAATATAATTGGAATATTTGTAAGAATCTGTTTTGTCGCCTTTTGGCGATGTAATTCTAAAGCATAAAATGTTTATTTAATAATGGAAGAGAAAATGCAATCCGATCAAAATCCGGTAATAAAACCGGAGGAGAAGTCTGAAACTACCGATAAGGTAGTAGAAAAAAAATCCGTAAGAGAAATTAATGAAGCGGAGAAAGTCGAAATCTCAAATCTTTTAAAGGGAGTCGTGCCAAAGGAAGATGCTTTAAGCGTTAGTGATGACCGTACTGAGAAAGCTACTGTAGATACAACACAACTATCTGATACCGAAAGAAAAGAAATACGGCTGCTGCTAAGCGGAAAACTAAAAAAAGATGTTAAGGTCGATAAACATATTGATTATGGCAGCCTTAACAAACAAGAGCTTGTAGAGTTATTGGAAGATGTTGTATTAGAGAAGGATATCTCCAAGATTAAAAGGCAGGTCTCCGATATCAAGATGCACTTCCATAAGCTTAATCAGGAGGAAATCCATGCCAAGAAACAATTGTTTGTTTCCGAAGGTGGAAATGAAGAGGATTTTGAGCACAATGAGGATCCCCTGGAGAAAAGGTTCAACATTGCCTTTGGTGTTTATCGCCATAATAAGGTGAAATATTCTGAACAGCTTGAAAAGCAGAAGATTATCAACCTGAAACTGAAGCACGAAATACTTGATGAGCTTAAAGAGCTTATAAATTCGGATGAAACCCTCAAGAAAACGTATGATGAGTTCAAGGCACTTCAGGAAAGGTGGAAAGAAATTGGGATGATACCGGCTTCGGAACTTGGCGAACTATGGAAAAACTATCACTTCCTAGTCGAGAAATTCTTTGACAAGGTCAGGATAAACAAGGAACTGCGCGATCTTGACCTTAAGAAAAACCTCGAGGCAAAGATAGCGCTTTGTGAAAAGGCCGAGGAATTGCTGATGGAGGAATCCATTATAAAGTCGTTTAAGCTGCTTCAAAAATATCACGACGAATATCGTGAGATAGGCCCTGCCCCCAGCGATAAAAAAGAAGAGCTATGGGCGCGTTTTAAAGCTGCAACCGATAAGATTAATGAAAAAAGAAGAGAATATTATTCGGGCATACAAGATATACAGGAAGAAAACTATAAGGCTAAACTGGCTCTTATAGAGCAAGTTAAAGAGGTAGTTGCCCTTGAGCTGAACTCGATAAAAGAATGGAACCTCAATACCGACAAGGTAAATAACCTCTTGAAGACCTGGAAAACCATAGGAAGGGTTCCCAAGGCCCATAACGATGAGGTATGGGAGACTTTCAGGGCTCATCTGAATACATTCTTTGAGAACAAACGCAAATATTTCAGTGTTGTTAAGGAGCAGCAGATGAATAATTATAATTTGAAGCTCGATTTATGTGTTGAAGCCGAAAGTTTAAAGGACAGTACCGACTGGAAGAGTACTACCGATAAGTTAATACGCCTGCAAAAACAATGGAAGACAATAGGGCCTGTGCCAAGGCGCAATTCCGATAAGATATGGAAACGGTTCCGTGCTGCCTGCGATGTTTTCTTTGAAAACAAATCAGCCCATTTTAAAGGCAGGAAAGACGAAGAAAAGAATAATTTTGAGGCTAAAAAGGCAATTGTTGACGCTATTGTTGCTTTTGAACCAACAAAGGACAAAACCAAGAACCTCGACACCTTAAAAGGTTTCCAACGTAGCTGGTTCGAGATTGGCCATGTCCCTTTCGATAAAAAGGACAAACTGCAATCGGCATACCGGGAAGCCGTTGATGCCTTGCTCGATAAAATGCAGATTAAAAAATCAGAATTGTCGCAAGAGGATTTCAAGGAAAAAGTTGAGCTTATGAAAAGCGCCCCTGATTCCGACCGCATAATCTTTAAGGAGAAATCATTCCTGAGAAATAAAATCAACAAGTTGCAAGAGGACGTAACACTCTGGGAAAACAACATTGGTTTCTTTAGTATCACAAATAAATCGAATACCTTTAAAGATGAGTTCCAGAACAAGATAGATAAGGCTAAAAAAGAGATCGAACTGATAAAGACAAAGCTCAGGATGCTTTAACGTATTGGATATAAGACAGATATAATAACCATATCTTAATTGCCCCGGATGGGTAAAATGACTTCTCCCTTTTTTTACTGATTGATGCGGTGAGTTGGGATTTCTTGCATCCTGCCCCGGCCCTTATTGAATGGTATTTGAATTAACCATCTCCAATAAAGTAGTGTCGCCGTTTGCAACATTTAGCATTTTTATCATGCCGTAGCTTTTTGCCAGGTAAAAGTCGAAATCGCCAAAGCCTTGCTCATAAAAATCTATCACCTTTGTATGGTAAACATCTGTATAAGTTTTACCTCTCAGTTCCATGCTGGGAATTAGCTCGATATTCTTATAAGCACCCTCATGCTCACCCAGGATCTGTTCTTCGCCCATCGGATATTTCGCATCGAAGATCAACCTGTAATCCCCGTTATCGAAGAATAACCACATCTGAGAGTTCATGGTGTTTACGGCATTCAAAGTGCTGCCGGCAGTAAGCTCAATAAACGACAAGCCTATGTTGTTTTGTGCGACAATCATGTCAAACGCCTGGTAATTATAATGTTCGTTAAATTCATTTAACCATTTATTTTCCTGAATATCAGTAATTTGTACGATATCGTTCCCATCAATGGCCGAACTGTAATACTCCCAGCTGGTACCGCTCTGGAAAAGGCAATATGATTTAAACTCATCGGAAAGTTTATAATATGGGATAGGAGTGATTTTTGGCCCGCAGCTATTTGCAATAAAAAACAGCAAGACCAATGTTGGCAACTTAAAATATTTCAAAATAACTTTCATGTTTTTCGTTTTCGATAGATTTATAGTCCTTAACTAATGAAATAAAACTTAATTTTACAAAATTACAAAATCATGCATTAGAAATACAGAAATGTCGGGAAATACTTTTGGGAAAATACTAAAATTAACAACTTTTGGGGAATCGCACGGATTTGCGACAGGTGGTGTTATCGAAGGCTTTCCTGCGGGCCTTGTTGTTTCGCGGGATGATGTCCAGATCGAACTGAATAAAAGGAGGCCGGGGCAATCCAAATATGTGAGCCAGAGGAACGAAACGGACGAGCTTGAGATACTGTCAGGTGTTTTCGAGGGGAAAAGTCTTGGAACACCAATTGGTTTTTTGGTGCGAAACAATGACTCACGCCCCGAGGACTACGACCACCTTAAAAATGTTTATCGTCCGTCGCATGCCGATTATACTTACGATAAAAAATACGGGCTTCGCGACCATAGGGGAGGAGGCAGGTCGTCGGCAAGGGAAACGCTGGCCAGGGTTGTCGGCGGCGCTTTCGCAAATATTATCTTGAGGGAACAAGGAACGGAAGTTATTGCCTATGTCGAACAAATTGGAAACGAAAAAATAAACGTCGATTATAAGTCATTGGAACTCAGTTTAATAGAAACATCGCCTTTGCGATGTCCCGACAAGGATGCAGAACGAAGAATGATGGAGCTTATCGAACGTACCTCCAAAGAGGGCGATAGCCTCGGGGGCAAGGTGTTTTGTGTGATAAGAAATTGTATGCCGGGGCTTGGGGAGCCTGTTTTCGACAGGTTGGAAGCAGAGCTTGCAAAAGCCATGCTGAGCATCAACGCAGTAAAAGGATTTGAAATAGGTTCGGGATTTTCTGCGGCAGAAATGAAGGGTAGCGGGCATAATGATATATTCGAGGAAGTAGGTGGTAGAATAATTACCAAGACTAACTTCTCAGGCGGTGTTCAAGGTGGTATCTCAAATGGGATGGATATTTATTTTACACTTGCCTTTAAACCCGTTGCGACCATCTTTCGGGATCAGGAATCTGTTGATATTGATGGAAATACAAGGGTATTAAAAGCCAAAGGGCGTCATGATGTAACGGTTTTGCCCAGAGCAGTCCCGATAGTAGAGGCAATGGCATCTTTGGTAATTGCCGATATGATCTTGCGGAATAGGTCGGCGAAAGCCTGATGCTTTTTGCCTGAATATTCTGGCACGGACGTTCGGATTGCAAATCCGGATCAGCATTTGTTGAAACAACTATTTTTTCTTCTCGTATTTTTCGGGTTTTAGCTCGATACTGTATAGTTTCTTGCCATCGACATCAAAATAATTTATTTCAAGATGCCGCTGTTCTTTATCTCCTACAACCTTTATCTCGGTATAATTCCTTTGCATTATCACCGACCCCGGGATCCGCAATTCGTTTTTTTGCGAGCTGGCGTGGGTATTAGCCCCGCTGTTCAAGGGTGATGATGTTATGTCCCAAATTGTTGGCTTCCCTTCTTGTTTTAAAACCGACACTTCCGAAAAGTGGACGTCACCCGTTAGAAAGACGACATTTTTAATGTTGTTTTGCTGTATAAAATCAATTATTCTTTGTCTTTCTCCTGCAAATCCGTGATTTGAATATGATTCGTATTCCCTGGATGTTGAAAGAAGCTGGCCGCCCATAACAACAAATTTAAACTGCGCATAGGTTGACGAAAGGTTGTCGAACAGCCATTGGAGCTGATCTTCGCCCAATTCGGTTTTATTGTCCTCGATTCTTTTGTTGGGATTTCGATAAGATCTGTTGTCGAGGAGGTAAAATTCGCAATCAGCATATTCAAAGGATGTTATGGCACCTTTTATATCACCTACCCCATAGGATGGGTTTGCCCAGAAAAGCTCGAAGGCCTTTAAAGTTTGATTCCTGTTCCAAAAGGACCTATCGCTGTCGTTGGGTCCGAAATCATGGTCGTCGAGTATGGCGTAATTGTGCATACTTGCGATAAACTTCCTTAGTTCAGGCGTTTGCCTTGCCTGTGTATAGCGATGCACGATTCCTGTCCATGAGTTCCAGTCGGCCTCGCGCAAATAAACATTGTCGCCCAGCCACAGCATGAAATCGGCGCCCGATTTGGCCATGGCATTGTAAATCTTATAGTCCCCGCCATAAGGTTTGCCGGGCCTGTCGTACCTAGTCTCGTTTATGTATGCTCCGCTACCCATTAAAAATGAGAAATCGGGAGCATCAGACCTCCATTTCCATAGTTTTTGTGTCTTGAACCTTGTCTCGAAACCAAATTCTTCTTTTTTGCCGTTTACATAAACTTCATATTCGTAAATATTGCCTGGTTCCAGTGTATCGGCTATAAACATTGCCGTAAAGGCATCATCTTTATTAGTAGTTAATGTGTTTGTAATATGCACATCCTTAGTTCCTTGACGGTGATATCTTATGAAAACCCTTGCTTGTTTCGTTGTTTGCAACCATATTGCCACTTCTTTCATCCCGGAATAGCCCGGCATGGGGCCGGATGAAATTAAGGATGCTTGCGAAAAACTGCTTTGGGCAGCCAGTATCGCCACAATAAATATTATTAGTCTTGAATATTTCATGATTCATTTATATATTTGGTTCTTACTCAGATTTAATTAACCGGCTGATTTAAATCCTTCAGCATATTGCTCACATTTGCGATTTTTCCATCTACTTCCGGAAGTTTCAGATTAAGTATTTTTCCGGCAAGCGGATAAATGTCGATATTGTTGAAAGTAGCTTGTGAGAAACCGCTTTTAAATGACGGTCCGGCAGCATAGAAAATGGCGTGCATATCCTTGTTGCTGTTTCTATATCCATGTGCCCCAAGACCGTCGCCTTGCTTCCACGACCAATAGATGCTCCAACCCGAATCGGAGACAAGGGTCAAGTCGAGGGTTCTTACATTGGTTCCGTAATGA
>JAADIS010000047.1 GCA_013151215.1 Chlorobiota bacterium
GTATCTGCATGATAATAGTAAGTTCCTGTCAAAGTATTTTGCGAAAACAACTGACCGGAAAACATCAGTATGCTTGCTATCAAAACTGATAATAATTTTAAATTTTTCATCTTGTAATTATTTTTTTGTTATATATAAAAAGGACACCTTGTCAATTATTAGTACCCAAAATTTGTATTTTTATACCCCCCCAAGCTAAAAAAATTAAATATTTTTTCTTTAAAAAATAATATTTCTACTTTTGACGCTATTAAAAATACTGAAAATGAAGCATTTAACTAGTATTATATTTTTATTAATTATTCTGTCAATCAGCGGGTTAGCACAAACAAAACAAAAAATCCGGATCAAGATCGAAAATTACGGCGACACTTCCTTATTGCTAACATCATATTATGGCGATAAAATCAGGCTCATAGATACGGCCTATTCCACGAAAGGGAGTTTCGAGTTCAAATTCAGCGAACCGCTGAAAGGCGGTATCTATATGGCCGTCAGCAGCAAAAAAACAAAACTGTTCGAGTTTATTGTAAACAATGAAATGAATCAAAGTTTCGCAACCGACACTTCTGCCTATATCAAGCAGATGAAAATCAAAGGCAGCAACGAAAACAAAGCGTTCCTGGAATATGTGCTATATAACGAAGCCGTATATGAACAAAGCCGTGCCATTTCATCAAAGCTCAAAGAAACAGGGCTCCCCGAACAAAAAAAGCAAGAATATTTGCATAAATTGGATTCGTTGAACGGAATTTCGGTGGACTATAAACTAAATTTAATCAAATCAAAACCTGATTTGTTCGTCTCCAAGCTTCTTGAGTCGATGCAGGACCCCGAAATTCCGGACAATATCAGGGCGACTAAAGATAGCGCCTATATATATAGGTATTACAAATCTCATTATTGGGATAAGCTGGATCTTTCGGACGGCAGGTTTCTAAGAACCCCCATGTTGGACAAAAGGATTAAAGAATATTTCGATAGATTAGTCGTATTCCAACCGGATTCGGTAATAAAAGAAATTGATTTCGTGATAGCCAAAACCAAAAAAAACGAAGAAGTCTATAGTTATCTTTTATGGCATTTTGTCAAAGAATACCAAAACCCCAAGTATATGGGCTTCGACAAGGTTTTTGTGCATCTTGTCGAGAGTTATTTTGCGAATCCCGCTTATGAAATCGAAAACAACTCGGAATCGGTGAAAAAAACACTAGTTGACAGATCCGACAAAATCAAGCCGCTATTGCTGGGCAGCCCCGCCCCCGACTTAATATTGATCGATACATCGGGGGCATACACATCTTTCAGCCATTTGAACAACAAATATATCGTCATCTTGTTCTTTGATTACGAATGCGGTATATGCAAAAAGGAAATTAAATACCTGACAGAGAACCAGGGAGACTGGAAATACGATGTTGGGATTTTTGCTGTCAACGTCAATGGCGACCTTGATAAGTGGAAAGAGTTTATTAAAGAGAAAAACATAGGTTCATGGACGAATGTTAACGGAACAAGAAGCGTTACGCAGGACTTCCACGATATTTATGATATTTATGGCACACCGGTCATTTATCTGCTGGATGAGAAAAGAAACATCATTGCCAAGCGAATGGGAGCCGACCAGATAATTCCCATTATAGAAAGAACCGAGAAAAGCAAGAAGTAACCCGCACCAAAAGTGGGATATACTGGATTCGAACCAGTGACCCCCGCCCTGTCAAGGCGATGCTCTAAACCAACTGAGCTAATATCCCTTGGGAATCGGCAAAAATAGCAAAAAAACTATTAAAACGTAATTTTCAAATTGCTATCTTTGCCGCTTTTAAAAATATGTATTATATGAAGTCGATAAAATTGATAATATTAAGTATCAGCATACTGTTCGCAAGTACGATATTTTGTCAGGAAAAGCCAAAAAACATCAAACTGGAGGATATCTGGAAGTATTACAAATTTATGCCGAAGAACATTTCAGGGATGAATTCCTTAAGTGACGGCGTTCATTATACATCGATAAAAAACGGATCCCTGGTAGTTTATGACTATAAAAGCGGCGATTCGGCAACAACCTTGATTTATGCTGATAAACTTATACCGTCCGGAACCGACAAACCGATACGTCTTAGCTCATTTACGATAAACAAGTCCGGCGACAAATTCCTGATTCCCACTAAAACCGAATCCATTTACAGGCATTCATCAAAATCGGTCTTCTATGTTTGGGATGTAAAAAAACAGGAACTCGATTTGCTATCCACCGACAAACAACGACTTGCTGATTTTTCACCTACTCAGGACAAAGTGGCTTTCGTTAGGGAGAACAATATATATGTTAAAGACCTGGAATCCGGCAACGAAACACAAATCACTAAGGACGGAAAAGCAAACTCGATTATTAATGGTACATGCGACTGGGTTTACGAGGAGGAATTTGGATTCACCAAAGGTTTTTATTGGTCGCCGCAAGGAAACAAGATTGCTTTTTACCGCTTCGACGAAACCAAGGTTAAGGAGTTTGACCTTACTTTTTACGGGGAACTATATCCCCGCGAATACAAATATAAATATCCGAAGGCAGGCGAAAGCAATTCATCGGTTGAAATTTATGTTTATAACCTTGAAACAGAGGAAACGACAAAAATGGATATCGGCGCCGAGACCGATCAGTATATCCCAAGAATCAAATGGACAAACGACAACAACAAACTGGCAATACAACGATTAAACAGACGGCAAAACCACCTGGACATTCTTTTAGCCGATGCGAATAACGGCAAATCCAAGGTGATTTATCGCGAGGACAATGATTATTATATCGACATAACAGATGACCTGACATTCTTGAATGGAAACAAGCAGTTTATCATCAGTTCGGAACAAAACGGATTCAACCATATATACTTGTATAATATGGATGGCAGCTTGAGCAAACAGCTTACATCAGGCAACTGGGACGTAACAAAAGTTTATGGTTACGACAAAATAAAAAAGCGTGTTTTTTATCAGTGCGCAAAATCAAGCCCGCTCAACAGAGACATTTATTATGCGACTTTAAAAGGCAAAAATGTTGCCGTCGCAACAAGGCCCGGCACCAACGATGCCGATTTCAGCACTAATTATAAATACTTCATAGGCAGGTTCTCCTCATCGGATCATGCACCGATAATAAGCGTCAACAGCTCATCCGGAAAGCTTGTAAGAATACTTGAGGACAACGAGGAATTCATGAAAATGCTTCAAGGCTATAATCTTGCTGAAAAGGAATATTTTAAAATAAGCTCCCCAAATTTCAAGCTGCCCGATTCGAGCACCGTTAGTTTAAACTCATGGAGAATCCTTCCTCCCGATTTCGACAGCACCAAAAAATACCCTGTACTTCTAACAATATACGGCGGGCCCGGATCACAGCAGGTTACAAATTCATGGGGATATTTTAATTATTTCTGGTACGAGATGCTGGCCGAAAACGGTATCATAGTTATTTCCGTCGATAATCGCGGCACGGGGGGCCGCGGCGAGCTTTTCAAGAAAATGACACAAAAAGAACTGGGCAAATACGAAACGCTCGATTATATAGAAGTCGCAAAATATATGGGCGCCCTGCCTTATGTTGACAAAGATAAAATTGCGATCTTTGGTTGGAGCTATGGAGGTTTCATGGCCAGCAACGCACTATTCCAGGGAGCCGATTATTTTAATACCGGAATTGCAGTTGCCCCGGTAACAAACTGGCGTTATTATGACAATATCTACACAGAGAGATTTATGGTCAAACCACAGGACAATGCCGATGGCTACGACAAAAACTCCCCCATAAACCATGTCAAGGAATTAAAAGGCAACTATCTGCTTATTCACGGAAGCGCCGACGACAATGTTCATTTTCAAAACTCCATGGATTTAATCACCGCCTTGGTAGAAGCCGACAAACAGTTCGATTTAATGGTTTATCCAAACAAAAACCATGGAATTTATGGTGGGAATACCCGATTTCACCTTTATACCAAAATGACTAATTTCTTATATGAACATTTGAAATAAAAAACTTTGCGGCAAAAATTTTTTATATATCTTTGCCGCCCGATAATTATACATATTTTTTAACATTAATCGAAAGGATTAGGTATTTACCATGATTATTATTCCTATTAAAGAAGGCGAAAACATTGACAGGGCCTTAAAAAGATTCAAACGCAAATTTGAGAAAACCGGTGCCATGAAAGAGCTCAGGGCGCGTCAGAGGTTTACAAAACCTTCGGTTGTCAAAAGAGAACAGAATCTTAAAGCAATTTACGTTCAACAACTTCGCCAGGCAGAACAGGGCTGATTATTCCGGTTTTACGAATTTTTAAGGAAGAAATTTTGAACCAAGTAGTTTTTTTACTATATTTGGTTTCGGATTTCTTCTTTTTTTTTATGACAGAAAAAAAATATTATCAATATATAGAATCGGAAAGACGGTTTTCACCTAATACAATAATAGCGTACAAAACAGACATCAAGGAATTCAAGGAATTCCTCGCGTCGGATTTCGAGATAAACGAAATAAGCAAGGCTAGCCATCAAATCATAAGGTCGTGGGTGGCGCATTTGCTCGATAATGGATTTATGCCCGGCAGCGTAAACAGAAAAATAAGCACATTAAGGTCATATTTTAAATTCCTGCAGAGCAGGAATCTGATCGCTACAAATCCGGTTTCGCAAATAATCGCAGTCAAGCAATCAAGAAAACTCCCGAATTTCATCGATCAGCAATCATTAAACGATGAGCTTGAAAAAGAAACTCCTCCGGATTTTAAGCAAAAAAGGGACGATTTAGTAGTTGACTTGCTGTATTCATGCGGAATGAGGCTATCCGAACTGATAAACCTCAAAAGTTCATCAATAAACAAGGAGTTAAATACTGTTAAAGTCCTTGGTAAAAGAAATAAGGAGCGCTTAATTCCGTTATCCGATAAAATGATCGGTAAAATAGAAACATATAACAACTTAAAGGAAAAAGAAATCGGTTCGGCTGCCGACTGGCTCATAGTCAGCAACTCGGGCAAAAAGGCCTATCCAAAATTAATTTACCGCATAGTAGATTCAGCATTGTGCACTATCACGCAAGGCAAGCGCAGCCCGCACGTATTGCGCCATAGCTTTGCGACCCACATGTTGAACAAGGGCGCCGAGTTAAATAACATAAAGGAGCTGCTGGGCCATTCCAGTCTCGCGGCTACTCAAGTATATACACATAACACGATTGAACAATTAAAAACTATTTATAGCAAAGCCCATCCAAGGGCTCAAATTAAAAAAGGAGGTTGATATGAAAGTAAATATTAATGCCGTTCAGTTTAAAGCTGACAAAAAGCTGGAAAACTTCATCGAAAGGAAAGTTGGAAAGCTTTATGGACTGTATGATGGAGTAATTGGAAGCGAGGTAACCCTCAGGGTTGAGAAATCCGAGTCGAAAAACAATAAGATCTCGGAAATCCGACTAGAGGTAAAAGGCTATGATTTATATGCCAAAAAACAAAGCAGCACCTTTGAAAATGCTACCGATACTGCAATTGACGCACTCAAGCGACAGTTAGAAAAGTATAAGGAAAAGCTAAAGAAATAATTAATTTTTTTTTTTTACTTTTTGTTTGGTAAATAAAAATATAGTATCTATTTTTGCAGACCTTTTTGAGAGGAGAGGTCTGCAATTAGTTTGAGGCCTGAGTTCTTAGGATAATGAAACCAAAAACATTGGTTTAAAACCGATGTTAGAGAAGGATAAAAGCCAGCATAGCTCAGTTGGCCAGAGCAGCTGATTTGTAATCAGCCGGTCGGGGGTTCGACTCCCTCTGCTGGCTCTAAAAAGAAGGCTTTTGCAAATCTTTCGGGGGGATACCGAAGCGGTCAAACGGGGCAGACTGTAAATCTGTTGGCTCAGCCTTCGGAGGTTCGAATCCTCCTCCCCCCACAATCTCTGGGTTATCGGTAAAATTCCATTTAACAAACGGAATGCCCGTTCAAAGGGACTTGCTTGAGAAAGCGATTTCCCAGAACAATTGCCGATATGGGGTTTAAGCGGGAGTAGCTCATTTGGTAGAGCGACAGCCTTCCAAGCTGTAGGTAGCGAGTTCGAGGCTCGTCTCCCGCTCAGCTGCCGTGGTAGCTCAGGGGTAGAGCGCTTCCTTGGTAAGGAAGAGGTCGTGAGTTCAATTCTCATCCTCGGCTCAATGAATATAGAAAAGACACTTTAATTTTATTAACAAGTTTTAGATATGGCTAAAGAAAAATTTGATCGTTCCAAACCACACGTCAACATAGGTACTATTGGACACGTTGACCACGGTAAAACTACATTAACCGCGGCCATCACACTTTGTATGCAAGACAAAGGTTTGGCATCATTTGCATCGTTTGATTCAATTGATAACGCACCGGAAGAAAAAGAAAGGGGAATTACTATTAACACGGCGCACGTTGAGTATATGACCGATAATCGTCACTATGCCCACGTTGACTGTCCCGGTCACGCCGACTACGTCAAGAACATGGTAACAGGTGCAGCCCAGATGGACGGCGCTATCCTTGTTGTTGCCGCAACTGACGGCCCTATGCCTCAGACCCGCGAGCACATCCTTCTTGCACGGCAGGTTGGTGTTCCTTCACTAGTTGTTTTCATGAACAAAGTGGACATGGTTGACGACGAGGAATTACTGGAATTAGTTGACATGGAAATCCGTGACCTTCTTTCATTCTACGAATTTGACGGCGACAATACACCTATCATTCAAGGTTCAGCGCTTGGCGGCCTTAACCAGGAGCCTAAATGGGTTGAGAAGATCCAGGAATTAATGGACGCTTGCGACACTTGGATAAAAGAACCGACTCGCGACCAGGACAAACCATTCTTGATGCCTGTTGAGGACGTATTCTCCATTACAGGCCGTGGCACAGTTGCTACCGGAAGAATCGAGACCGGCATCATCCACACCGGCGACCCTGTTGACATAATCGGTATGGGCGCTGAGAAGCTTAAATCAGTTGTAACCGGTGTTGAGATGTTCCGCAAGATACTTGACGAAGGTCAGGCTGGGGACAACGCAGGTCTTTTGTTGCGCGGGATCGACAAGAACGAGATTACCCGCGGTATGGTTATTGCCAAACCTGGCAGCGTAACGCCTCACAAACATTTCAAGGCGGAAGTTTATATCCTCAAGAAAGAAGAGGGTGGACGTCATACCCCATTCCACAACAGATATCGTCCTCAGTTCTATTTCAGGACAACAGACGTAACTGGTGAGATTACTCTTCCTGACGGAGTCGAAATGGTAATGCCGGGAGACAACTTGACAATTGACGTAATGCTTATTGCTGAAATCGCCATGAACAAAGGTCTTCGCTTCGCTATCCGCGAAGGTGGACGTACTGTTGGTGCCGGTCAGGTAACAGAATTAGTTGAAGACTAAGCACAGTCGATAAACATATAAGTTGTTAAAGGCGTTCTCGTTTTAAACGGAATGCCTTTAGCAACTTAATAATACGGGTGTAGCTCAATTGGTAGAGTAGCGGTCTCCAAAACCGTTGGTTGTGAGTTCGATTCTTACCACCCGTGCAAAATAAAATAGTAATGGCAAAATTCAGTATTACAAATTATTTTAAGGAAAGTTATCAGGAATGGACTCAAAAAGTTTCCTGGCCAACTTGGAGTGAGCTGCAGAATAGTGCAATTGTTGTATCCGTTGCTTCCCTCATAATCGCAATAGTGATTTATTTGATGGATATATCGTTCTCTACGGTGCTAGATAAGTTTTATAGCATGTTTATGTAGTTATAGCAACTATTCTGAATTTAATATAAATAATAATCAGTTTTTTTAAACTAATTCAACCATCTGCACGATGAGCGGACAATCAGGGAAAAAGTGGTACGTAGTTAGGGCTATCAGTGGGAAAGAAAAAAAAGTTAAAGAATATCTTGAAAGCGAGATAAAACGCCTCGGGATAGAAGACTTTATTTCTCAAATACTAATACCTACGGAAAAAGTGTATCAAATCCGAAAAGGAAAGAAAATTTCCAAAGAGAGGAACTATTTCCCGGGTTATGTACTTATCGAAGCAGAGTTGAGTGGAGAAATACCACATATCATCAGGAACATCCCGAACGTTTTGGGATTTTTAGGCACTAAAGGAGTTGCTGACCCCATCAGACCATCCGAAGTAAAAAGAATATTGGGCAAGGTTGATGAACTCTCCGAACTGGGAGAGGAAATGAACATACCTTATATTGTAGGAGAATCCGTAAAGGTCATCGATGGCCCTTTTAATAGTTTCAGCGGAGTTATCGAAGAGATAAACGAAGAAAAAAAGAAACTTAAAGTGATGGTGAAGATATTTGGCAGAAAAACGCCGCTCGAGCTTGGCTTTATGCAAGTTGAAAAAGAATAAAATAAACTAAATCCGTAAATTTTAAACACGAGTTTAAAATGGCAAAAGAAGTTAGTGGATTAATCAAACTACAGATTAAAGGAGGAGCCGCAAACCCTTCACCACCAGTAGGACCTGCATTGGGTGCTAAAGGTGTTAACATCATGGAGTTCTGTAAACAATTCAATGCTCGTACCCAGGATCAGGCCGGTAAGGTCATTCCTGTGATCATTAGCGTTTACAAGGACAAATCATTTGATTTTATCATTAAAACACCACCTGTCGCTGTTCAAATCATGGAGTCGGCCAAATTAAAAAAAGGCTCTCCCGAACCAAACAGGCAAAAGGTTGCCACCATTACCTGGGATCAGGTAAAGGCAATTGCTGAAGATAAAATGAAAGATTTAAATGCTTTCACCGTAGCGTCGGCAATGAAAATGGTAGCCGGTACTGCTAGAAGCATGGGTGTTAAGGTAAAAGGCACATTCCCAGTTGAAGAAAATTAGTAAACAAATCTGTTAAAATTAGGAGAAGAAGATGGCAAAATTGACAAAAAGACATAAAGAAGCTTTGTCCAAATTCGAAAAAGAAAAATTGTACTCCTTGGAAGAAGCCGTTGAATTAGTTAAGAAAATATCTTATGCCAAGTTCGATGCTTCTGTTGATTTGAATGTCAGATTAGGCGTTGACCCCAGAAAAGCCAATCAGTTGGTCAGGGGTTCAGTTACCTTGCCCCACGGCACAGGTAAAGATAAAAAAGTCCTAGTTCTATGTACACCAGATAAAGAAGAGGAGGCTAAAGCAGCCGGCGCAGACTTCGTTGGTCTTGACGAATACGTTCAAAAGATCAAGGATGGATGGACCGATGTCGATGTAGTGATAACAATGCCGAGCGTTATGCCTAAAGTAGGCGCACTTGGCAGGATTTTAGGACCGCGCGGCCTTATGCCGAACCCTAAAACCGGTACTGTTACCATGGAAGTCGGCAAAGCCGTAGAAGCTGCAAAAGCGGGTAAAATCGACTTTAAAGTCGATAAGTATGGTATTGTTCATTCTGCGATCGGGAAACTGAATTTCAGCAATGAAAAAATTATTGATAATGCCAATGAGCTTCTCACGACCATTATCAAGTTAAAACCATCGGCCGCTAAAGGTACTTACGTTATTAGTACTACTATTTCAAGTACGATGAGCCCGGGTGTAAAGGTTGACATCAAATCAGTTCACGCATAACAGTAAATGACATGAGAAAAGAAGATAAACAATTACTTATCGATTCGCTTGCTCAGTTATTAACTGACAACAACAATTTCTATCTTACCGACACTTCCAGCTTAAATGCTGAAGACACAAGTAACCTTAGAAGATTGTGTTTCAAGAACGGCATTAAAATGCGCGTCGTGAAAAACACTCTTCTCCGCAAGGCGATGGAAAAAGTTGACAGAGGTTATGATGAGCTTTTCGACACGCTTAAAGGAAACACTTCGATCATGTTCGCCGAAGCAGGCAATGTACCGGCGAAAATGATTAAAGAATTCAGGAAAAAGAAAGATCACCCGATATTAAAAAGTGCCTTTATCGAGGAAACTGTTTATATTGGCGATGAAAACCTTGACTTCCTCACTTCCATTAAGTCCAAAGATGAACTTATTGCTGATATTATCGCATTATTGCAGTCACCTGCCAAGAATGTTGTTTCAGCACTACAATCCGGGGGCAATACCCTTACCGGAATTCTTAAAACCTTATCAGAAAAAGGTGAATAAATTACCGAATTATAGAATATTTTTTTTGAATCATTAAATAAAATAATAAAATGGCAGATTTAAAAGCATTTGCGGAACAATTAGTAAACTTAACTGTTAAAGAAGTTAATGAACTTGCTGAGATCCTTAAAGAAGAACATGGTATCGAACCAGCTGCTGCCGCAGTAGCAATAGCCGGCCCTGCCGGTGGTGGCGAAGCCGAAGTTGAAGAACAAACATCTTTCGATGTTGTTCTTAAAGCTGCCGGCTCCTCAAAGCTAGCCGTTGTTAAACTTGTTAAGGAATTAACCAGTTTAGGACTTAAAGAATCAAAAGAATTAGTTGATTCTGCACCAAAAGCCATCAAAGAAGGCGTATCTAAAGACGAAGCCGACGCACTAGTTTCTCAACTCGAGGCAGCTGGGGCGGAAGTAGAAGTTAAATAACAAGAGACCTTTATAGGTCCTTTCAAGGCAACAACCTCTAACCCTTTATAGGGCTAGAGGTTTGTGCCTATTTACTCATTACATAGTTCTTTCTTTTAACTGGTATAAGAAACCAGCTTTGTTTAACTAAAAAAAATTGAAGCCTTGGCCGACATAAGAACCGAAAGAATCAATTTCGCATCGACGAAAAACAGATTGGCTTATCCCGACTTTTTGGATATCCAGCTTAAATCATTCCAGGATTTCTTTCAATTGGAAACTAATCCCGAAAACAGAAAAAACGAAGGCCTTTTCAGGGTTTTTTCAGAAAATTTCCCAATTACCGATGCACGAAACAACTTTGTACTCGAATTTTTGGATTATTTTGTGGACCCTCCGAGATATTCTATGGAGGAAACCCTAAGACGCGGTTTAACTTACAGCGTGCCCCTAAAGGCAAAGCTGAAGCTGTATTGCACCGACCCCGAGCACGAAGACTTTGAAACAATTGTCCAGGATGTCTATCTCGGCATGATTCCGTATATGACGCCCAAAGGCACCTTTATAGTTAACGGTGCCGAAAGGGTTATAGTTTCGCAGCTTCACAGGTCTCCCGGGGTGTTCTTCGGCCAGCATCGCCACGCTAACGGCACCCAGCTATACTCCGCGCGCATCATCCCTTTCAAAGGTTCGTGGATGGAATTTTCCACCGATATAAACAACGTCATGTATGCCTATATCGATAGAAAGAAAAAAATGCCGGTAACAACCCTGTTGAGGGCCATCGGTTACGAATCAGACCGCGACATTCTCGAAATATTCAACCTTGCCGAGGAAATAAAGGTTAGCAAAGCCGGCTTAAAAAGAGTTCTGGGACGTAAGCTTGCCGCCCGCGTGGTAAGGTCATGGTTCGAGGACTTCGTTGACGAGGACACTGGTGAAGTTGTAACCATAGAGCGTAACGATGTTGTAATAGAGCGCGAGACAACTCTTGAAAAAGATCATATCGAGCAAATAATTGACGCCGGTGTTAAAACAGTGCTTCTTCATAAAGAAGATTCCGAAGCCGCCGATTACACAATTATTTTCAACACTCTGCAAAAAGACACAACCAACTCTGAAAAAGAAGCGGTTGAATTTATTTATTATCAGTTGCGTAACGCCCTTCCACCCGACGAAGAAACAGCCCGCGGTATTTTCGACAAACTGTTCTTCTCCGACAAGCGTTACGATTTAGGCGAAGTTGGCCGTTATAGGATAAACAAAAAACTGAACCTCAATACATCGGCCGACACCAAAGTACTGACCAAGGAAGACATTATTCTCATTATCAAGTATTTGATAAAGCTTATAAACAACAAGACCGTTGTTGACGACATCGACCACCTGAGCAACCGCAGGGTTCGTACTGTTGGCGAGCAACTTTATTCGCAGTTCGGCGTTGGTTTGGCACGTATGGCCAGGACAATTCGCGAGAGAATGAATGTTCGCGACAACGAGGTTTTTACGCCTACCGATTTAATTAACGCCAAGACTCTTTCTTCGGTGATTAATTCATTTTTCGGCACCAACGCCCTTTCACAGTTCATGGATCAGACCAACCCGCTTTCCGAAATCACGCACAAAAGAAGGATATCGGCATTGGGGCCAGGAGGCTTGTCAAGGGAAAGGGCCGGTTTCGAGGTACGCGACGTCCACTATACACATTATGGCCGCCTATGTACCATAGAAACCCCGGAGGGGCCGAATATCGGCCTCATTTCGTCGCTTTGTGTTTATGCACAGATCAACAAGCTGGGATTCATCGAAACGCCTTACCGCAAAGTTGAAGAAGGTAAGATTAATTTCGATATCGACCCAATATATTTAAGTGCCGAGGAAGAGGAGGACAAGATTATTGCCCAGGCAAACACCGTGGTTACCGACGATGGTCAGTTTGTCAACGAAAAGGTCAAAGTAAGATATCTTGCCGACTATCCAATCACAGCCCGCGAGCAAGTTGACATGATCGACATTGCTCCTAACCAAATTGCTTCAATCGCCGCTTCCTTGATCCCATTTCTCGAACATGACGACGCCAACCGTGCGCTTATGGGATCAAATATGATGCGCCAGGCTGTCCCGCTGCTCAATGCCGAGCCTCCTATTGTTGGAACGGGAATTGAAAGATATGTGGCCAAAGACTCAAGGGTATTATTGGAGGCCGAAGGGACAGGTGTTGTTGAATATGTTGATTCTGAGAGCATTAGTATCAGGTATCAAAGAGAAGAGCTTGAAAAGCTGGTAAGTTTCGACGATGACCTCAAAACATATAAACTAACCAAGTTCAAGCGAACCAACCAAAACACTTCCATTAACCTCCGACCGATCGTCAAAAAAGGCGACAATGTCGTTAAAGGCGACATTCTTTGTGAAGGATATGGAACAAAAGATGGGGACCTTGCCCTGGGAAGAAACCTGATGGTGGCTTTCATGCCCTGGAAAGGTTATAATTTTGAGGACGCAATAGTAATCTCCGAGAAAATCGTCAAAGAGGATATTTTTACATCCGTCCATATCGAGGAGTTCTCGCTCGACGTCAGGGATACCAAAAGAGGAGTTGAGGAACTAACCAACGACATACCGAACGTTAGTTCCGAAGCCACTAAGGACCTTGACGAAAACGGCTTAATCAGGATTGGCGCAGAAGTAACCGAAGGAGATATAATGATCGGGAAGATCACTCCTAAAGGCGAAAGCGACCCAACTCCGGAAGAGAAATTGCTACGTGCGATTTTTGGCGATAAAGCCGGCGATGTCAAAAACGCATCGCTTAAAGCACCACCATCCATGAAAGGCGTGGTAATAGATAAAAGCCTGTTCTCAAGAGCAGTCAAGGACAAGAAGAACAAATCGAAGGAAAAAGAAATTATAGAAGCCCTCGAAAAAGAGTATTCGACATATTTCAACGATCTGAGAAGCAAATTGATCGATAAGCTATTTGCCATAGTAAGCAACCGTACTTCGCAAGGAGTCCACAATACTTATGGCGATATCGTAGTCCCAACAAGGACTAAGTTCACTCAAAAGATACTCCAAGGCATAGATTACACACTTGTAAGCACTGACAAATGGACTACCGACAAAGGCAAGAACATGTTGATCAGGGATCTTATAAACAACTATAACATTAAGTTCAAGGAATATACAGGTATCTTAAACCGCAAGAGCTTTGTAGCCACGGTGGGCGATGAGCTTCCTAAAGGTATCGTTCAGATGGCAAAAGTTTATGTCGCCAAAAAGCGGAAGCTTAAAGTTGGCGATAAAATGGCCGGACGCCATGGCAACAAGGGTATCGTTGCCCGTATTGTACGCGAGGAAGACATGCCTTTCCTTGAAGACGGAACTCCTGTTGACATAGTCCTCAACCCACTTGGCGTACCCTCGAGGATGAACCTCGGCCAGATTTACGAAACTGTTCTCGGCTGGGCAGGCAAGAGATTAGGAAAGCGTTTTGCCACACCTATTTTCGATGGCGCCCATGTTAACGAAATCAATGAATACCTGAAAGAGGCCAAATTGCCCGAGAACGGCAGCACTTACCTTTATGACGGCGGAACCGGTGAGCGTTTCGACCAACCTGCAACAGTGGGCTTTATCTATATGCTTAAGCTTCACCACATGGTTGACGACAAAATGCACGCTCGTTCCATTGGGCCTTATTCATTAATCACCCAGCAACCTCTTGGCGGTAAAGCGCAATTCGGTGGCCAGCGTTTTGGTGAGATGGAGGTGTGGGCCCTTGAAGCATTTGGAGCATCAAATATACTTCAGGAAATCCTTACTGTTAAATCCGACGATGTTGCAGGCAGGGCAAAAGCATACGAATCCATCGTAAAAGGTGATTCAATGCCTACTCCTAACATTCCCGAATCTTTCAACGTTCTCGTACATGAATTAAGGGGTCTGGGACTTGAATTGAATTTTGACTAATTTACCTATTGTTTTGATTTAAAATAAAATTATATATGGCTTTCAGAAAAGACATCAAAATACCTAGTACTTTCAATAAAATCACTATCAGTCTGGCTTCGCCTGAGTCAATACTGGAAAAGTCGTTTGGGGAAGTTCTTAAACCTGAGACTATTAACTACCGTACATACAAACCCGAAAGAGACGGTTTGTTTTGCGAGAGGATATTCGGGCCTGTTAAGGACTACGAGTGCCATTGTGGTAAATACAAGAGAATCAGGTACAAAGGTATAGTTTGCGATAGATGTGGCGTTGAAGTTACCGAGAAAAAAGTGCGTCGCGAACGCATGGGGCACATTCAGTTGGTCGTCCCGGTGGTTCATATCTGGTTTTTTAGGTCATTGCCCAACAAAATTGGTGCGATGCTTGGCCTTCAGACTAAGAAATTAGAAACTATTATTTACTATGAGCGCTATGCGGTCATCAAGCCTGGCATTAAAGCCAAGGATGGCGTAAACTATCTCGACCTGATCACGGAGGAAGAGTATCTGGACATCCTTGAATCTCTTCCGCCTGAAAATCAATATCTTGACGATTCGGATCCTGATAAGTTCATTGCAAAAATGGGGGCAGAGGCAGTTCACGATTTATTGGCTAACTTGGATCTTGACAAACATTCGTTTGAATTAAGGCATAAGGCAAATACAGAAACCTCGCAGCAAAGAAAAGCCGAGGCCCTTAAGCGCCTTCATGTTTTTGAAGCTTTCCGCGATGCCAGGAAAAGAGCCGAGAACAAACCCGAGTGGATGATAGTGAAAGTTGTTCCTGTTATCCCACCCGAGCTAAGGCCCTTGGTTCCTTTGGATGGCGGACGTTTTGCTACTTCCGACCTAAACGACCTTTACAGAAGGGTTATTATCAGAAACAACCGTTTAAAAAGACTGATCGAGATTAAGGCCCCTGATGTTATCATGCGCAACGAAAAACGCATGTTGCAGGAAGCCGTTGATTCATTGCTCGACAACTCAAGAAAATCAAGTGCCGTTAAAACTGAATCAAATCGTCCGCTTAAATCATTGAGCGACAGCCTGAAAGGCAAACAAGGGCGCTTTCGTCAAAACCTGCTTGGTAAAAGGGTTGACTACTCAGGACGCTCAGTAATCGTTGTTGGGCCAACACTCAAGCTCAACGAGTGCGGGATTCCTAAAGGAATGGCCGCCGAATTGTTCAAGCCATTTATTATCAGGAAATTACTGGAACGCGGAATCGTCAAAACCGTTAAATCGGCAAAGAAGATAGTTGAGAAAAAAGAAGCCGTTGTTTGGGATATACTCGAAAGCATCTTGAAAGGACATCCCATATTGCTGAACCGTGCCCCTACCCTTCACCGTTTGGGAATACAGGCTTTCCAGCCAAAACTTGTAGAAGGCAAGGCTATTCAGCTTCACCCTTTGGTATGTACGGCATTCAACGCTGACTTCGACGGGGACCAAATGGCTGTCCACCTCCCCTTGGGACATGCTGCCGTGCTTGAGGCTCAAATTCTTATGCTTGCATCGCACAATATCCTGAACCCTGCAAACGGCGCCCCTATCACGGTTCCGTCGCAAGACATGGTCTTAGGGCTTTATTATATAACTAAAGCACGTAAGAACACTGAGGAATTCAGGGTCAGAGGTGAAGGAATGAAGTTTTATTCACCAGAAGAAGTAATCATTGCATATAATGAGAAAAGGGCTGACCTACATGCCATTATAAATGTAATGATCGAAACTATCGAAGATGGGAAGCCTATCAGGAAGATGGTGGAGACTACCGTTGGAAGGGTTATCTTCAATCAGGTAGTGCCAAAAGAATATGGTTATATAAACCAGTTGCTCACTAAAAAGTCGCTTCGCGATATCATTGGGGCCATACTTAAAAAAACAGGTACGGCAACAACCACTAAATTCCTCGATGCCATCAAAGAACTCGGGTTCCACATGGCCTACAAAGGCGGGCTTTCGTTTAACTTGGGAAATATTCTTATTCCGGACATTAAAGAGTCGCTTGTGGCAAAAGCCAATGAGGAAGTTGACGAAGTTGTAAACAACTACAATTTGGGCTTCATCACCAATAATGAGAGATATAATCAAATCATTGATATTTGGACACATACAAACAGCCACCTCACCAACACATTGATGAAGGAGCTGTCGCAAAACGCCCAGGGCTTCAACCCTGTATTCATGATGCTCGACTCCGGGGCCCGTGGCTCTAAGGAGCAGATCCGCCAGCTGTCGGGAATGAGGGGCCTTATGGCAAAACCTCAAAAGTCAGGTGCAACAGGAGGGGAGATCATCGAGAACCCTATTCTCTCGAATTTTAAGGAAGGCCTCTCGGTACTCGAGTACTTTATCTCCACGCACGGCGCCCGCAAAGGTTTAGCCGATACTGCCCTTAAAACTGCCGATGCCGGTTATCTAACCCGTCGTTTGGTCGATGTTGCCCAGGATGTTGTAATCAATATCGAAGATTGCGGTACATTGAGGGGCTTAACTATTTCCGCATTAAAGAAAAACGAGGATATCGTAGAATCGCTATTCGACCGAATCCTGGGACGCGTTGCGCTTCACGACATATACAATCCGCTAACCGAAGAACTTATTCTTAGGGCCGGTGAGGAGATTAACGAGGACATCGCAAAACTGATTGAGGATTCGCCCATCGAAACAGTCGAGATCAGATCCGTGCTAACCTGCGAATCGAAACGAGGGGTTTGTGCCAAGTGTTACGGACGTAACCTTGCATCGGGCAGGATGGTTCAAAAAGGCGAGGCCGTTGGTGTTATTGCAGCACAATCGATTGGTGAGCCGGGCACTCAGCTTACGCTGAGAACTTTCCACCAAGGGGGTACGGCATCTAACATCGCCGCTACTTCCAAGATAGAGGCGAAATCAGACGGTTTGCTTGATATAGAAGAACTTAGAACAGTTGATTACAAAAATAAAGAGGGCAATAAATATGAAATCGTCGTTGGTCGTTCGGCCGAGATGAAAATTATCGATGAGGAAACAGGTGTTGTCCTGGCATCCGCCAATATCCCTTATTCCTCAAACCTCTATATACCAAATGGCACAAAGGTCAAAAAAGGCGATACAATTGCCGACTGGGACCCATATAACGCTGTTATTCTTTCCGAAGTAAAAGGTAGCGTATCTTTCGAGAACATCGTGGAAGGTCAAACATACCGTGTTGAATCGGATGAGCAAACCGGATATTTCGAGAAGGTGATCATAGAGACGCGCCAAAAGGCCAAGAACCCGAACATTAAGATTCTTGGTACGGACGGTACGGTAACCAGGCAATATGACATACCTGTAGGCTCACACATATTAGTTGAAGAAGGAACCAGCATTCAGGCTGGCAGCATCCTTGTAAAAATTCCAAGGGCATTTGGCAAAGCAGGTGACATCACCGGCGGCCTCCCGCGCGTTACCGAATTATTCGAGGCAAGAAACCCTTCTGAACCAGCAGTGGTTTCAGAAATCGACGGTGTTGTAAGTTTTGGCAAAAAACTTAAGCGCGGAAACAGGGAAGTTATTATAACTTCAAAAACCGGGGAAGAGAAGAAATATCTTATTTCAACGGCTAAACAGATCCTTGCTCAGGAAAACGATTTTGTCAAGGCCGGAACAAGTTTGTCGGACGGTGTTATGACTCCTGCCGATATTCTTGCGATTAAAGGACCTATGAAAGTTCAGGAGTACATAGTTAATGAAATCCAGGAAGTTTATCGTTTGCAAGGTGTAAAGATAAACGACAAACATTTTGAGACAATAGTACGTCAGATGATGCGCAAGGTTCAGGTTGAAGATCCGGGCGACACGCGTTTCCTCGAAGGCGAGCTGGTCAATAAGATCATCTTCATGGAAGTTAATGATGCAATATTCGGCATGAAAGTTATCGTGGAAACAGGCGACTCCTCCTTATTCCTTAAAGGACAGATTGTCAGTGCCAGGAAGCTTAGGGATGAGAACTCAACCCTGAAGCGTCGCGACAAAGTTCTTGTGGAGGCAAGGGATGCCCAACCGGCAACTGCCCGTCAGGTACTTCAGGGGATTACAAAAGCATCATTGCAAACCGACAGCTTCATATCTGCCGCATCGTTCCAGGAAACAACCAAAGTACTTACTTTGGCTTCGATTGCCGCCAAATCCGATTCTTTGCTCGGCCTTAAGGAAAATGTTATTGTAGGACATAAAATTCCTGCAGGAACCGGCCTTAGGGAATATGAGGATATTATCGTAGGTTCGAAAGAAGATTACGAACAGGTGATGGAATCATCATCGCACTCGAATGAGATTACCGACATAGAGGACTAAATAAATATATGTAAAAGGCTGTTGGCTAGGATTATTAATACCTTCGACCAACAGCCTTTTATTTTTAAACATATCGTCATGGAAGATAAGAATAAAAACAAATTAAACATTGAGTTAAGCGAAGAAGTTGCCGAAGGTACTTATTCGAATCTTGCTATCATCTCACATTCCCATTCTGAGTTCATTGTCGATTTCGTGAAACTTATGCCCGGGACACCCAAGGCAAAGGTGAAATCAAGAATAATACTGACGCCCGAGCATGCGAAAAGGCTTTATAAGGCCCTTCACGACAATATCAGGAAATTCGAAGCCATAAACGGCCCCATTAAAGAGCCCAAAGATGGCGGTCTGCCACCGTTTACAATGGGTGGGCCAACTGCTCAGGCATAGGACGACCTATAAAACTTATTCCCTTTCAAACAATAAGGTGATGCAACTTATTTGACAAGTCCCTTGGATAATAATATTCCAAAGTGTGTAAAATACAAGCCTCACTTTATTTCTCTTATTATTTTATTTTTACCGTTGCGAGTTTATCAATGACTTTCAACGACTAAATCAAAATGTTTAGTTTTCATTTCGATTTCTTTCTCTATCCATTCTATTATTGCTTGAGACCTGGAAACAAGTTGTTTTAGACCTACTATTTCTTTATCGACAAAACTGTAACCTTCCCCAAAAACAGGACAGTTTACAAGTAGGGTCTGCTGAAAAAGTCCGTAGTGCATCATATGCGAAGCCGCAAGGTGAAGGTGTATAATAATACTGCGGGCCGCAGCAATGAAGTAGATGATGTACTACGGGCTAGCAAACAAGATTTTTAGAAAAAATGTAGGCTTTTTTAATAAATCCTTGAAAAAAGTTTGCATCCGTAACTAACAAAAATCGTGTAACAATATATATCTCACCTTGTTAGGCGTTTTTCAACCGACCCTAAGAAGAACTCAGGCAATTGTTTATGATACTATTGGTATCGTAAAAATTGGTGATATTTCACATAGCCAAAGTTCTTTATTTTAAACAGACCTCGAATTGATAATAACAACATTAATTTCGCACATGCACGTTTTCAAGCAAATAAGAATGTGCTGGCGCGACAACGTAAGCGTAAAACTTTAAACCCCTAAAAACCCCTTCATTACATTATAGACCTTCTCCCTCACATCTTTGCGGGACAACACCAGGTCATGCATACCGTCCTTAATTTCCTCACTGCTTACCTTATTACCCAAAACCTTGGCATATTTTGCGATGTGCTTCACGTTCAAAACCGAATCGGCCGTCATCATACTTTCGTTAAAGTCGCCGGGGGCAACGCTCTTATCGGAATACATTACCAGCACGGGGCATTTTACATCAAGTCCTTTTTGGAGTTCCTTTTGAGCCCTGTGAATGGCATTTATCCAGCCTAGGTTCAGCACAAAACCCTCGATGGGTTTCCATTCGAGGCTGAAATTCCATTCGCCATGGAAATCCTTGTGCAAGCTTTCGGCATAGCCGCGCTTTAATCCCTCGGGCGAATTTATATCGGGGAACAAGCTGCCAACAGCAGAAATAAGCGGGATCAAAGCCATCAATAGCGGTGGATTGTTGAACTCAAAAAAAGGACTGTTCAATATCAAGGCGCTAATAGCCTGATTGTCATTATTATGATGCGCATATAAGGAGGCCAGAAGACCTCCGGTAGAGTGCCCGTATAATACAACTTCCTCGTTTCCCTCAATACTCAGTATCTCTTTGAGGGCCAAATCGAAATCCCCGAAATACTCTTTATAATCCCTGAAGTTATTCGGTTTTTGATGGGGCAGGATGGAACGTCCGTATTTCCTCAAGTCAAGCGCATAGAAATTAAATCCCAGGCTGTTGGCCCAGTCGGCAAACTTATCGTGGAAGAAATAATCGACGAAGCCGTGAACGTAAAGAATGGCTTTCCCGGACTTGCCCGCGGCTTTTCGGGAAACAAGCGTTGCCTCTACCCTGCCCTCATAATCATCTGGGCTGTTTAGTTTTGTGATCGTAAAATTGTGAATGTCGTCGAAGTCCATTTCGTTAGAATTTTGATTTAGACAAATATATACAAAAAAAACCCTGCCGGCCAAAGCCAACAGGGTTTTTTATATTCGGTAAAATATTCCTGCTATTTCGATTTATCAGGATAATCGGGTATTGACGGAATAGGTTTATAGTCTTTCAACTGTTCCAATATAACCTCAATTGCTTTATTAAGCTGCTGATCCTCACCGGCATATTCTTTTGCGGGATCGTTATCGACCACTATGTCGGGATCGACGCCGTGCCCTTCTATAACCCAGTGACCGTCAACATCAAGCGGGGCAAACTCAGGTTTCCTCAGATCGCCGCCATCAATGAACGGCAGGGAACCGCGTATGCCGACAACACCACCCCAGGAGCGAACTCCTATTAGCGTCCCCATCTTCATTTTCTTGAACTGATATGGGAATAAATCACCGTCGGAAGCCGAATAATTATCTAGCAACAAAACTTTAGGCCCGAGCATCATTTGGGCAGGTTTGGTATTTATTCCATTGTTTCTTGACATACCATAAAGAGCCAATTCCCTGTTCAACCTCTCTATCAGCATAGGTGATACATTTCCTCCTCCATTTCCCCTATCATCGATGATAAGGGCTTTTTTATTCAGTTGTGGATAAAAATGCTTTACAAATTCATTAAGACCTCCCGGACCCATATCGGGAATATGAATATATCCCACTTCCCCATTGGTGGCCTCCTTAACCTTACGCATATTGTCCATCACCCAATTATAATAGTAAAGTCCTGATTCATCGCCTATCGGAACAATAATATTCGTCTTGGCGCCCGAAATGTCGGCTTTGGTATTTGTGGTGATCTCTACTTTTCTATCTGCTTGCCCAATAAGCATCTGATAGATATCGGCAACATTTTTAGTTGACTTCCCGTTGATTTCCAAAATATAATCCCCTTCGTTTATATCAACTCCAACGGCTGTCAAAGGCGATCTTGCACCATTGGTCCAGTTTTCACCGTCAAGGATTTTATCGATCTTGAAATAACCACTCTTATCCTTGCTTATCCTTGCGCCCAACAGTCCTGTTTTTATGCGCTTCGGCTTTGGCTTGTCACCTCCGTTTACATAAGCGTGCCCGATAGATAACTCGCCTATCATCTCACCGATCACGTAATTCAGGTCGTTTCTGTTATTTACATAAGGCACGAGCACTGAGTATTTTTTGTTGATATAATTCCAGTCAAGCCCATGCATGTTGGGCGCATAGAAGAAATCGCGCATCTGACGCCATGATTCATTGTAGATCTGAGACCATTCTTCCTTTAGGTTGACCATGACCATCATTCCTGACATGTCGATAAATTTATCGGCTTTTATCTTAGAGGACGGAAGCTTGATAACTGCATATTTTCCCTTTATGCCGACGAGCATTTTTTTATGATCTGCAGAGATAACGAATGAGCCTATATCGCCAAGCTCTGTGGATTTCTGGTTTTTCAGGTTATATGATAGAAACTTCATCCCGCTTCCGCTTTTGGCGAAATTATAGAACAATTTATCCCCTACGGGACTCAAGTTCCAATACGAGCCTGCTTTTCCGGGAAGTGCAATTACGCGGTCCTGAATTCCATCGAAATCAATATCCACTCTTACTTTAGCTGCTTCTGTTTTGGAGTCCGAATCCTTCTTTCCTTTTTTCGATTTCTTTTCGGCATCCTTGGATTTAGGTTCCGCAATGCTAACTTCATCATTTACAGCCTCGAATGGCGATGGTGTGGATTTTTTAAGAGTTACGAAATATATCTTGCTCATGTCGCGGTAAGCGTGATTCCATTCCGTCCAGCTATAAATTGGATTGAAGTCTCTTGACGAAGTAAAAAACAAATACTTTCCTTCCGTTCCGAAAACTCCTCCGTTGGCATCGTACCAATCATCGCTGACCTGATGCGTTTCCGATGTTTCCATACTATAAACCATAATCTTACTTACAGTACCTTCCTCTGGTTTTGTATAAACCACCCACCGGCTATCTGGCGACCAATTATAATCCCTGATCTCCCAGGCGTCCGCTTCGGCAATGACTTTTACGGTTTTAGTGTCTATGTCAACAACATTCAAGCGAGCCATCTTATCGCCCCACAACAGTTTCTTGCCATCGGGCGACCAAATCGGGTTGTATTTATAAGTATCTGAATTAGTGGTTATTTGAATAGCCTCTTCCTTGGCGTTTTGATTTTGGATATAAATTTCGTCCTCACCGGTCCTGTCGCTTATAAACGAGATGTATTTCCCGTTCGGCGACCATTCGACGTTTCTGTCGTGCACTCCCGACGACCCGGTCAGATTTCGCGTGATACCTGACTTGGCCGGAACGGTAAAAACATCGCCCCTTGCACCGAAAACAACCCGTTTCCCGTCAGGCGATATCGCCCACGAGCTTATGGACTTTGATGCATCCTTTAACTCGGCCCTAGCCGTGAGCATGTCATTATCAATGTTTACGACAATCTTCTCGACCTTGCCGGTAGCAATAACATAATTATAAATATATCCACCGTTTTCATACACGATAGACTCATTGCCCAGCGAGGGGAATTTTATATCATATTCGGTATAATTTGTTAATTTCTCTGTCTTTTTAGTACTTAAATCATAAACAAACATATTCATGGTCCTATCCCGGTCGCTAAGGAAATATATCTTGTTGCCATGCCACATGGGGAAAATATCCTGGTTATCGTTATTAGTAATATTAAGGGTTTGCTTGGTATCGAAATCATAAATCCAAATATCATCGGCCATACCGCCTTTATAATACTTCCACGTGCGGAATTCACGAAAAACCCTGTTCATGGCCATCTTTTTCCCGTCGGGCGAAAAAGAACACCAACTACCGGTTGGCAACGGAAGCTCTTCCGACATACCCCCCTTGCGGTCAACGCTAAAAAGCTGCCCTTTAAATGAGTTGAACGACTGTTTGCGCGAACGATAGATTATATCATCGCCTTTCCAGGTAATAACAATGTTATTTGGCCCCATGCGATCCGAGACATCGTCGCGGCCAAGGGTGGCAGTAAATGTAATACGCTGAGGCACTCCGCCCTTTGAGGGAATCACAAACACCTCGGTATTTCCGTCATACTGCCCTGTGAAAGCAATCGTCTTTCCGTCGGGGGAAAAACGGGCGAACATCTCGTAAGCATTCTCGTCGCTGGTTAATTTACGGGCCGTGCCACCTTTGGCAGAAACCGTATAGAGGTCGCCTGCATAAGTAAACACCAGCTGGTCGCCATAAATGGCCGGGAATCTTAATAATCGCGCATCGTCCTGGGCCATCAGCCCCGAAAACAGCAGCATAGAAATAATGCTAAGTAAAATCTTTTTCATCGATCTTGTTTATTGATTTATATTATTCTGAAAACTCCATTTTTTCACCATAATTATGCCATTAAATTATTTATTCTGATAGATAGACTTTTATATGCGCTTGCTTTTTGACATTCAATAATTCTGTTCGTTTTCAAACATGGCACTGAACGATTACGCACACCTAAAAATCAACAGGGACGATCTCTGCTTCCTCATTAATATAAACAAGGATGCAGCTTATTTTATCATATCCCATTTTTGCGAACACTTCGGCATACTCACGGATCTGTAGAATATGTCTTTTATCCTTATTACCCGTTTTATAGTCGATGACAATAAGTTCGCCATCCAATAACACTACCCTGTCGGGCCTTAAGACCTTAGCTTTCCCATCGTAAATCACAGTTTCGTTTTTTATCAGGGCATTGCCGGAAAAATACTGTTTTAAAGCAGGATGAAAAACTACCCCCTTTAAATACCCTGCAAGCATGGCCATGTCTTTTTCCGTAACAAAGCCGGAAATAAGATATTTGTTCAACACTCTGTCCAGGTCCGACGCCAACTCGATCTCCGACAACATCCCATGGACGAGCCTCCCGAGGGATTCAGGGCTTTTTGATGCTAGTTCCTCCCACTTAATTTCTTCCGAAGGGGCAATTTTAACTATCTTATTAAAATCGCTTGAGGCAATGCCAGTAAGCTTGATCCGGCTAAACTCCTTATCATCTTCATAAACATAAGGAATTAATTCCCCCAGTTCGTAAACAGCTTCGGTATTCTCGTTCGACCTGATAAAACCCTTTAACAATTTACCGAAAACATCTTTATTGTTATCTTGGCCAATTGCAAAAAGAGCATTCGACGCGCGCGTAAAGCTTACATAAACGAGGTTGATAAAGTCCAGGCGCTCCTTTTCGTTTTCCTTTATATACTCATCGTCGAAACCGATCTCCGCGCTCAACATGGTAAGAGGGATCAACGACTTCTCCAATTTCGGTATGTTTAGCTTGCTGACATCGGCCCAAAAGGTTTTTCCCTGCTTCGGCCTATTATATGCCAGGTCAACTATCACTACCTTGAAATCAAGCCCTTTCGATTTATGTGTCGTCATTAGTTTTATGGCATCGGGATTATCGGGGGTTTCCACGAATGTCTTCATTTTTTTATCTTCCCAATGTTCCAAAAACTCAATAATCGTGAATTTCCCCCCACTTATCGTCTTGAAGACAAAATCGAGGAAATACTGGACAAACAAGTCCGCCTCTTTATCAAAGCCCATCATCCTGACAGCAAATTCACATATTTCATATACAGAGTAAGAAAGCAGGATCTCAGGGCTTACGGCTTCTTTAAATAATCGGGCTACAACAGAATAAGTAGGCTTGCCATGGTTTTCATGGGCAGACAAAAACCCGGCTTTTCCGTCGATATTGTTTAAAATCGAATATTTTAAAAGAAAGTCCGTCAAATAAATTTTCTCGTCAGGCTTCAACAGCATTTGAAGGAAGGCTACCAACATGCCTACTTTGGGAGAATTGCACACCAATAGGGATTCGGAGGATACAATATCGTACTTATCTGATATCAAATGCGTTGCGATCGATGTGATGGATTTCTTTGTTCTGCATAAAATACAAATATCACCGGCTTTAAATCCCGCATTGATACAACTGCCCACATACGATGAAACGGCTGAGTTTCGCTTTTTCAAATATTCTTCACTATCTTTTTCCTCGATTAATTGCAGTTTGACGTAGGACTGCTGTGATTTTTTTACTTTTTGCACCAAACCCTGGTAATGCTCCTTTACATAATTTGATTCTTTCCCTATCAGGCCCTGAAAAAACTTATTGTTGAACTCGACAATATTTTTGCCCGACCTGAAATTAAATTCCAGTTGATGCTCCTCATATTGGCTTTTGAGCAACGACTGCCGCGACATATCAAGCTGGGAGCCTGAATTGTGGAGCAAGTCGGGAAGTTTTGAGAAAAGCTCAACTTCACCGTTCCTAAAGCGATAGATAGCCTGTTTGGCATCGCCTACAATCATGCTGAAATTATTGTTGGACAATGATTCCTCGATCAGAGGCAATAAGTTTTGCCATTGCAGGACAGAGGTGTCCTGAAACTCGTCGATAAGGAAATTTTTATACTTGAACCCCAAGCGCTCATACAAAAACGGCACGGGCTGACCGGCAATGTTTTCGCTTATCCTTTTATTGAATTCCGAGATATGCACTTTTGATGTCCTCTCGACGAAATCACCGAAAAGCAACTGGATTTCAGTTATCAAGGCAACGGAATAAATTTTTGAGCTTATAAAATTTATAAGGATGTATTTTCCCGCCATATCAACTATTTCAAAATACAATTGCCTCAGCTCATCCTTAATCTCGTCGATTGCGTTTTTTATGGCGGCATCTGCTTTTTTGGCTACCCACAAATCGTTTTCGACGGTTTTTCTTGATGTTGCGTTCGGCATCAGCTTTTTTATGTCATTTATTTCAACAAGCTTGCTGAAAAAACCATATATGCCCCTTCCCTTATTGCTTATATCATCCTGCACAAGCGAAACCGAAGAGAATAAATCAATTGCCCTTCTTGCATTCGATACTATCTGTGCCCCGAGGGTTTTCCGGGCTTTACGCAGGCTCTTGATCAATGGGGGGAAATCCTGAAGTTTCAGCTTGCTTAAAAACTCCTTTTGGGAAAACACGTCCTCTCCCAGGTTATATTCAACAAAATCATTGAGGACAATCCTTATATTATGGGTTTTCTCGTCTTCTATTTGTTTAAGGACAAAACTTAAGAGTATTGATGTCAGCTGTTTATCGCGGCCAACCCTTTCAAGAAGCTCGTCAACGATATCAGGAACTATATCATCGCTATCCAAAACAGCCTCGAAATTGGAAGGGAGGTCAACTTCGTTGGCAAAGGTCCTGATTATCCTGTGCACAAAGGAGTCGATGGTGGAAACTGCAAATTCGTCGTAATTATGAGTAATTGAATTAAGCAGCTGCTTGCTCTTTAATGCAAATACATCATCCTTTAAACCGAGTTGTTGTTTTAAATCCTTTATAAGAAAATTCTCGTCGCCGCCGGCAGCAAGCTCAAGTGTCTCAAGTATCCTCGTCTTCATCTCATTTGCTGCTTTGTTGGTAAATGTAATGGCAAGGGTTCTTTTGAATTCCGACGGAAGCGGAATACAAAGCTTGAGATACTCCCTGACCAAAGTTGCGGTCTTACCCGAGCCGGCCGATGATTTATAAACAACAAATGCCATTGATATTATTTAAAAAGATTATTGTCTTAATTAGTGTTCGTACGTTTTTTGTGCGATTTTTTTCCCTTGAACAATTCTTTCACACTATTGAACTCCTTTCGGAACGCAAGCCCAACTCCCTGAGTATAAGGCGATACCTTGTCGTAGTTATTATAATAATACCATGAGTTCACATTGGAGTGATTAAATGCCTTCATTATCCATCTGCCATCTTCGGTAAGCTTATAGGCAATATCCACATCACCGACGATATTACTGGCATTTTGCCCCGAACGGTCGTAAGTAACACCAAAGTTACCATCAATAATAAGCCTGTCGTCGAAAAGCTGGGTAGATAATGCCACCTCGAATTCCTCGTTGGTGATATTGTCGCCGGGTTTATAGTTGACCCCGATATCGAAGTCGTCGGAAATCTGCGAAAGCATGCCGCTCAGCTGGTTGGTAAGTATAGTATAATAAGAAGAGGAAAGGTTGTAGCTGGAGGCATTGCTATAGCTAAAAGTGCCCAATACGAGCAAGGAGATCATCTGCTGGTTCATCATAGCCGTATTAGTGGTGTCTATTTCGGCATAAACCATGCGTTGCAGGTCGGGATCCAGGTCGGGCATCTTTATCTCAAATTTTATGCTTGGGTCAAGAAGTTGATTTTTCAGGTTTATATAACACTCTACATTAACCTTGTTCTTGTATGAGGCCGACGAGTCGAGCGACAGGCCCAAGCTGTTGAGATTCGCCTTTACACGGTACAGACCTTTTATGTTCACGATAGCCGTATATGGATCACCGGTCCACGAGATCCTTCCTCCCTTAACAAGCTCAAAACGTTTATTCACCAGATTCTCGATCGTAAAGTTGAACATGCCCCTATCAACAATATATTCGCCGAAGAGCTTAAACTCGCCGTCGGAATTAAAATCCATTTGCAGGTCACCCGTTCCCTGAGCATCAATATCACCCATATTTGAAGGCATTGATATATTTATCCTCGCTATTGGAGTTATTCCCATCCCAAGGCTAATGTCATATTTAAGCTCATCGTTTTTCTTCAATTCCAGTTCGTTCTTTCTATCTATGTCCAATAAGCTGTCGGCCTGGTGATCCACAAATATTATATAGTCCTTATCCGACACTTCCGTAGTAAAATCCAATGGGATAAAAACCCTGGTCCCTTGCTTGGTGGAGGTGTTTATATCTAGCTTGATATCATCGGGCTGCCCGCTTATGCTCAGGTTGCCGCTTAGGATGCCTGTACCGTAGTACAAATCGTTCATCCGTCTTGTTGTGTTGAAAAACAGAAGTTTATCAGTAGAAATACTGACATCGAGCTCAGGGTTCCTAAAACTATCATGTTTCAAAAAACCTTTGATCTTGGCTTTATTCCCGAGCGTGTCGAACAGGATCAGCTTGTCGAAACGAAGCATATCCTTTTCAAAAACAATTAAATTCGAGAAGGAGTATCGAGTATTCAGATACTTGATAACCAAACTCGTCTCATTGATTTTAGCATAACCTTTCAGTTCAGGTTCGCTTAAGCTTCCTCCCAAGCTAATCCTGCCTGATGTCCTTCCCCTTACCTCAGAAACATAGGATCGCATAAACGGCTCTACTACAGGCAGTTTAAAATCGTTGAAACTAAGCTGGACATCCATCATATTGGTATCCCTAAAAGGATAATAATATCCGTTGGCATGAAACATCTCATTCAAACCATTGTCTTCGTCGTCAATAATCTGGGCCTTCAAGAAAATTGATTTGTTAAGGTTGTCCCAGGTATCCAAGATATGAGCCCTCCCCATATACTCACCGTTAAAAACGAAATTGCTGATGCGGATATTCGAAATAAACGTAGGGTTCCTCCCGATGACGCCAATGTTTATATACCCATCAACAACACCGTCAAAATCAATGTTATACGGGCGCGACAATATGTCGAAGAAAGAGAGGTCCCATTTACTGAAGCTTACTTCAAGAGTGTCATTACTTTCCCCGATCAAACTCCCTGAAAGTTGAAACAAGGATGTATCGGCGGAGATGTTGATATTATTTATCTCCACTCCGTTTTTATGGATCTTGATAAAGTTCGATGTGTCGATAACCCAATTGATGTTGTTTACGACAAGATCCGATTTGTTGATCTTCAGAAACTCAAAAGCACTGTGGTGCTCAACAATTCCCCGGATATTTGCATAGTTTACCAATGCGGAATCAATATTCCGCCATTTAATGCCATAGTTGAGCTTATTGCCTGAAACATTGGCTTTGAACGAAACGCTATCCAGTCCAAGAACGGTTTTATCGGCTTCGGTGCTATCCTTAAAAATAAGCGTGTTCACATAATAGTTAAAATTCAAGCCCGTGCTTTTCGCCGACGCGCTAATTATGTTGTCATTCAAACCTATTCCAAAAAGTTCTATTTCATCGGAAACAGCGTTTAGGCTCAACATATCGTTCTCAAAATCGCCTGATAAATTTAAGACACTACCTTTACTTATGTCCAAACCCTTAATTAACTGCCTGTTGATAATGGCCCCATCCTTGATCTCGATATGCAGATCGGCATTCTTGTCCGACGAATCATAAATAGTATTGTCGGAGAAATTATAATAATTGTTCAAGAAGCTCAGTGATGTTTGATAAAGAGTGCTGATTTTAAAGTCGCCGCTCAATTCTATGTCGGCTATGGCCGATTCCAGCTTCAGCGAATTATAATCCAGCGTATCGAATGTTTTCGTAAACTTCAACGAATCATAATGATAAACATCGGATCCAAAAAACATGTTCAACTTGTCCAGTTTAAGGCCGGCATCCATTTCATCGATGTCAAATCCTTGGATATCAAGACCTAAATTAGCGGACAGCTTAAGCCCCGATTTGTCCCAGAGCCCCAGCCCGCTGATATCGGCCATCGCTATTTCGGCATCCATACTGAATAAAGAGCTGTCCGGCGAAAAGATGAAGCTGCCGTCTGCCAACAGTTTTTTATCGCCAATTCGAAAATCAGAAGTCAGCTTGGCATCGGAATAATTACCCAGGAATTTCAGGCGCTTCATTTTATTACCCAAAAAATCCAGCTTGCTGAAAACCAATCCGTAATTTATGTTCAACATATCCGGATAAACTCCTTTTATATCTATCTGGCCGGTAAATGATGCATCACCCATTAAGCCATCTTGACCAATAATTCCCCCCAGCATAAAATCCTTTGCATCGATAAACGACAGCAAAAAAACGCTATCCTCGCCCGATTCGTGATATCTCATTTTTGCATCAATTTCCGAATCAAGGATCTTGAGGTTTATATTACTTTCAAAATCAGCATAATACCCGGCAAAACTACCTCTCATCCTGATTGCCTCATCACAAAGGTCATCTAAAGGAATATCCAAGTTCTTGCTCTTTATAGGAAGGTTGAACGATTCAATATCGCATATACTAGTAGTAAAATTCTGAACCCCGACACGCATAAACGAATTAAAGAAATCAGGCAGGCCATTTATATACATATCGGCTGTTATGCTCGTGCTCTTGCCAAACTCAACAACAATATTATCACCCTTTAACTTGCTGACAGTGCCCTCGGCACTCCCGCTAAAATTTATTTTGTCGGGCATATCAAACAAGATGTCGGAGAAATATCCAAGTTCAGACATATCAAGTTCCGAATTGCGCACTTCTGCGATCATATCAACCGAATCGATAAAATCGCTCATGGAGGTATATGATGAGTATTTGAAATCGAGGTCGAAATCAAGAGTGGAGCTTGCGGTTTGCATCTTTGAATTCCGCGCCCTCATAAGCGTGGGGCTTATAGCATAATCAGTGCTCAGGCTCTCGATACTGAAACCACTCCTTTCGTGGGCCTTCAGCATATTCACCCTAACTTTCAACGAATCGTTGATAAGGTCGAAGTCTTCCAGAAAACCGTTAATGCCGATAAATTCCATATCTGCATAGTCCATTCCCTTCTTATTGGAATAGGATTGATTTTTATCGAACAGCCGAAAACGCGAGTTATTGATGGTTATATTGTTGGCCACAAGCTCAAAGCCCGACGAAAGGCCGGAAGAAGAGCCGCCGCGCAGCTCCTTTACGATCATCAAGAAGCCAAAGTTATCCTCGTTTTTATAACGCCCTAAAGTAAAGGAAGCCCCCTGCAATTCTATATTGCTAAACTTCATACTTCTGACCCAGGGGAATTCGGGCAAGGCAATAAGCTTGTCCACTTTTAATATGCTGCTGTCATGATGGTCCCAAAGTTCGAGCCCGCTAAGGTAGATACCATCGTAAAAACTAAAGCTTATTGCCTCCAGGCTTATTTTCCTGTCGATCTTTTTTGACATCCAGTCAACTGCCAACCTGGAGGTTAATGTTTGTATCAAAGGGCTCCTAAAGAGTATAGTAAGTGCTATTGGCAAAGAAATAATTACCAATAAGATATAAAACAGAATTCTTGCAAGCCTTTTTTTAATACTTTTGGCGGTCGAATTTTCCTTCAAATGAGCACATATATATTAGGCATAGAATCATCTTGCGACGACACTTCTGCTGCCGTTATTAAAAATACCGAATTACTATCAAATGTAATCGCAAATCAGGACGTCCACAAATCTTTCGGCGGGGTAGTCCCTGAACTTGCTTCAAGGGCGCACCAGCAGAATATCATTCCTGTTGTTGATTATGCCCTTAAGCAAGCAAAGATAAAGAAAAATCAGTTGAGCGCTATTGCTTTTACCAGGGGCCCGGGATTATTGGGGTCGCTGTTGGTAGGCACCTCTTTTGCAAAGTCTTTCTCGCTGGGGCTAGGCATTCCGATGGTTGAAGTGGACCACTTGAAAGCCCATATCCTATCACACTTTATCGATGACGACACACCAAAAGATCATCCCGGATTTCCTTTTCTTTGTTTAACGGTTTCGGGGGGACACACGCAAATAGTTAAAGTAGTAAGCCCTTCCGAAATGATCGTTCTTGGGAAAACCATCGATGATGCAGCAGGTGAAGCATTTGACAAAGCCGCAAAAATCATGGGCCTGCCTTATCCCGGAGGGCCAATAATCGATAAACTGGCAAGACTGGGCGATCCGCATAAATTCTTATTTCCCGCATCCAGCATGAAAGGCCTCGATTATAGTTTCAGCGGACTGAAAACATCATTCCTGTACTTCTTGAGGGACAAGTTGAAAGCTGACGATGAATTTATCGAAAACAACAAAGAAGATTTGTCGGCATCTATTCAGTTTACCATAATAAAAATGCTGCTGAACAAAGTTAAAAGGGCAATAAACGAAACCGGCATCAATGAAATAGCCATTGCCGGTGGGGTATCCGCCAACTCGGGCCTGCGAAAAAGCCTCGACGAGATGGCGAAAAAACACGGATGGAAAACCTTTATCCCAAAATTACAGTACAGCACCGATAACGCAGCCATGATCGCCATGGCCGGTTATTTTAAATTTCTTGACAAAGAATTTGCCGGCCAGGACGTTACACCTTATACGAGAAGCAGCTTCTAAACCAAGTCTTTTGGGGCTTTATCCCAATAAACAAAGGATAATTTTTTATTTAGGCAACTTCCATGTTTTTATATTATATGCTGAAGTTTCGCATACCAACACTAGGCCTTAATACATTTGTTATCAGATGGTTATACATTATATAAATTGCTTAGTGAAACTTCGTGCCTTAGTGCCTTCGTGGCAAGGTGTTGATAATTAGCCACTAAGACTCTAAGAAAACACAATTATGATATTACTTATTATGGAATTTATATACTATTGATATTCATTATGTTAACACATTTCAATATTTAATAAGACGCAGCTTGTCAAAGTTCATTTATAAACGCGAAACTTCAGTTATATGCCTGCGAGCCTACTTATTTTGATTGATTATAAAATTCCGGTTGTTGCATAAAAACGCTTACGCAAACGATTTAATTTTTTAGTTTTGCGTATTGAAACAATAAATTTTTACCAAATTAATAATTATGGTTAAAGACATAAATAAAATTAAAGAAGCTTTGACCGGCTATGGAATCACAAACCCGGTTGAAATAGTTCATAATCCTTCATACGAACAATTGTATAAAGAAGAATTAAGGCCTGAGCTCACAGGCTACGAAAAGGGCCAACTGACGGAACTTGGCGCAGTCAATGTAATGACAGGGGTTTTTACAGGACGTTCGCCCAAGGACAAATACATAGTTTACGACGAAACAACCAAAGATAATGTTTGGTGGGCCGAGCAGGCCAAATCATCAGACAACAAACCCATTGATCAGGACGTATGGGAAAAAATGTACAAAATCGGTTCAGATGAGCTAAGCGGAAAGCGATTGTTTGTTATGGATGGTTATGCCGGAGCCAACGGGAACACCAGGTTGAAGGTGAGGTTTATTCTGGAAGTGGCATGGCAGGCCCACTTTATCAAAAATATGTTTATCCGTCCGTCGGATGAAGAAGCAGAAAGTTTTGAGCCTGATTTCGTAGTGCTAAACGCTTCAAAAGCAGTTAATAAAGACTGGAAATCGATGAAGCGCCTGGATGGCCCGACTTTAAACTCAGAAGTATTTGTTGCATTTAACTTAACGGAGCGAAAGGCCGTTATCGGAGGCAGCTGGTATGGCGGAGAAATGAAAAAAGGTATTTTCTCCATAATGAACTACTATCTTCCGCTAAAAGGGATGGCTGCCATGCACTGCTCGGCAAATGTCGGGAAAGATGGCGATACGGCTATTTTCTTCGGTTTATCGGGAACAGGAAAGACAACGCTGTCCACCGACCCAAACCGCGCCCTGATCGGCGACGACGAACATGGGTGGGATGATGACGGCATTTTCAACTTTGAAGGCGGTTGTTATGCAAAAACAATCAACCTTGATAAGGACAGCGAACCTGAGATTTTTAATGCTATTCGCAAAGACGCTCTCTTAGAGAACGTTAGCGTTGACGATAACGGAAAAATCGACTTCACCGACGGGCATATAACACAAAACACAAGAGTGTCATATCCTATTTTTCATATCGACAACATCGTAAAACCAGTTTCCAAAGCAGGTCACGCTAAAAAAGTTATCTTTTTAACTGCTGATGCATTTGGCGTTATGCCACCTGTATCCAAGCTCACAAAAGATCAAACTAAATATCATTTCCTTTCGGGGTTTACTGCCAAGCTTGCCGGTACGGAGCGTGGCGTTACTACCCCACAGCCAACTTTCTCGGCTTGTTTCGGCGCTGCCTTCCTTACTCTCCACCCAACAAAGTACGGTCAGGAACTGGTAAAGCGCATGGAACAGAATGGTGCCGAGGCTTATCTTGTTAACACAGGATGGAATGGTACTGGAAAGAGGATCTCTATTAAAGATACCCGTGGTATTATTGATGCGATCCTGAATGGCTCGATCGAGGAAGCGGAGACCAAGCACATAGCTGTTTTCAATTTGGAGGTTCCAACCGCCCTGCCAGGCGTTGATACTGCAATTTTAGATCCCCGCGACACTTATGCTGATTCGTCGGAATGGGACAAAAAGGCCAAGGACCTTGCCAAATTATTCATTGACAACTTTAAGCAATATACTGATAATGAGGAAGGTAAAAGCCTCGTTGCCGCAGGGCCCCGATTATAACATTTATATCCGCATACAGATGCCCGACCTGCCAAGGCAGGTCGGGCATCTGTTTTTATACATAGGGTCTGCTGAAAAACGCCTAACAACGTGAGATATATATTGTTACACGATTCTTTTTAACCTGATTAATTCACCTTGAACACCTTTTCTACCTCAGTATGATTGCCCATTGTGATCTGCAAGAAATAAACCCCGTCGCCCAATTTATCGATACCATGGCTCAAGCTTACTACCTGACCGGGACGCACATCGGTCTCACCACTTAAGATGTGCTTGCCGACATTATCGCTCAACCGGTATTTAAGTCGGCCTGAGTTTTTATACAACACAAACATATCCAAATGCCTTGAAAAAGGGTTTGGGAAAACATTTACCAGATCCCTAAAATAAATATCATCATTTTCTATTATCGTGAGTATCGAAAAAGCCTGCATGAAATCAGGGATGCCCCAGCCCATATAGTTGTCGGGAGAACCGGAGTTATTACCGCTATCTTTTAGGGATTCCATTATTTCGCCAGGAGTTTTGTTGGGATAAGCCTGCATTAAGCAAGCCGTCATCCCGGCCATTATCGGTGAGGAAAACGAAGTTCCGCTACCAAAGGTGACCCCTTCACCATCATCGGCGATTGTAGAGCCCTGGCCCTTAGCCATTAAAATTGGTTTTGTCCTACCGTCGGCAGTTGGCCCGATCGAGCTAAATTCAGCACGATTGCCATCGCCGTCAACGGCACCTATTGAAAACACGTCAAAACCATCGGCAGGTGCGCCTATCCAC
>JAADIS010000046.1:0-23616 GCA_013151215.1 Chlorobiota bacterium
ATTCAAGGCCTAAAGCGCGAATATGAATTAAGTGTTTCTGAATTGCCTTCGGGATTGTATATAGTTGTGTTGTTGGATAATGGGAATGTTGAGGATAGGCAAAAGGTGGTTATACAGCATTAATCGGGATTCATTCAGAAAGTCAAAATGCGTCTATTGTAGGTGTACTCCTCCCACCCCGGTAGCTTGTGGCTGGAAACTGTTGTAGGAGGCAAAAGGATCATTGATATGCTATCGGGTCAACAACTTCCTCGCATTTGCTAGTATATTCCTGATTATAAGCAGAATACAACTAGTACGATATCTTTCGGACAATGGGGTTTATAGCCCGCCTCAAATAATTGACAAAAAAAAGCATCAACCACCTTGGCTGATGCTTTTCTTGTCCATCTTTAAGTTATTCACCGAACTCCTCATAAAACCTTGTAAGTTCGGCTCCAATTTCCTGAAACGCAATATAATGATTAGAACAACCGTTCCTGGCGCAAATATTAACCCTTCCACCGGTAGTTAGGACGAACGAAATCATCGGAGCACCACAAATCTTACACTCTTCTTTCACCAAAAGTTCTTTATTGCATTGTGGGCAATAGGCATCAATAATATCATCTTTTCCTAAATTAATGTTCGATTCATGATCGAAACATTCATAAATGGAGCAAATATGAATGACCCCGCGCTCCTCAGGACTAACGATATTCAATTTAATACTTGCTTCACCATGTAATAATTTATCGTTATCCATCAAGGATTTTCTGCAATGCGGGCATTTTACGTGCAAAGAAATCTTTTTTTTCATTTTTGTATATATTTGGCGTTACAATACTATTTTTGTACTGCTAAAATACGAAATGTTTTGCTGAAACAATGGCTACCGCCTAATTCAGAACCATTTCAAATAGTTGTGAAGTGCTTCACGACAACATAGAAAATATTGATTTTTAAATATTGCAAAAAATAAAATATTATGTGCGGAACTTGCGGATGCGGAGAAGAAGAGAATATAAAATACTCAATGCCGGGAAAAGAAAACCACAAACATGACCATGATCGCCCACACGAGCACAATCACGGACATTCCCACGACCATGGTCGCGGCCACCTTCATGAAATACAATTGGAACTTGATGTGCTGTCAAAAAACAATATGCTTGCCGAGCGGAACAGAGGTTATTTTGAAGCCCTGAACATCAAGGCCTTAAACTTGGTCAGCTCGCCCGGCTCCGGGAAAACCAGTTTGCTTGAAAGAACGATAAAAGAAATCGGCAACGAGCTAAACTTCTATATCATCGAGGGCGACCAGCAAACGACCAACGATGCTGATCGTATTGCTGCGGCGGGGGCTCCCGTAATACAAGTAAACACAGGCAACGGATGTCATTTGGATGCCGACATGGTAAATAACGCCATAAAACAATTGCAGCCTACAGGTGATTCGGTTTTGATGATCGAAAATGTCGGTAACCTCGTATGCCCTTCCATGTTTGACCTCGGCGAATCGAAAAGGGTTGTGATAATAAGCACGACCGAGGGGGAAGACAAGCCCATAAAATACCCCCCTATGTTTGAAACATCTCAGCTTTGCGTGATTAACAAGACCGACCTCCTTCCCTATCTCGACTTCGATATCGAAAAACTCAAGGAATATGCTTTGAGGGTAAATCATCATATACAGTTTATCGAAGTTTCGGTTAAAACCGGTGATGGCATGGATAAGTGGTACGAGTGGCTGAAAACAAATATTTAATAACAAGGCATGTCGGAAAAGGTAAAAACCGCCAGGCTATCAATTTATTCAAACACCTTGCTCATTATCCTGAACCTGGTAGTTGGCCTGTTTAGCGGTTCGATTAGTATTATATCGGAGGCGATACATACCGTAATCGACCTCTTGGCTTCGATCATGGCTTATTTTTCGGTAAAGGTCTCCGATAAATCGGCTGACGACATACATCAGTACGGCCATGGTAAATTTGAGAATATCTCAGGTGTTATAGAGGCGATATTGATTTTCATAGCCAGTGGGTGGATTATATACCATGCAGTTTCAAGATTATTAAATCCCTCCGAGTTTGTAAACCACATTGGTCTTGGACTAGGACTTGCGGTTATGGTTATATCGGCCGTAGTAAACTATTTCGTAAGCCGACGTATTTTTCTTATCGCAAAAAAAACCGACTCCGTCGCTTTAAAAGCCGATGCTCTGCATCTAAGCACACACGTTTACACATCGCTGGGAGTCGGGCTTAGTTTATTGCTGATTTACTTCACAGGTTGGCATTTCTTGGATCCGGTGGCGGCTATTGTTGTAGCATCTTATATTTTAAGGGAAGCATACGAGATCCTGCTAGAGGCATTTAAGCCTCTCACAGACAATGCATTACCGATAGAGGAACAAAGGATAATTAAAGAAATCATTTTAAGGCACACAAGGACGGATGATAAATTCCACATGATGCGCACCCGAAAAGCAGGAGCTAACAGGGAAGTAGATTTCCACCTTGAGGTTCCTGGCGACATGAGCGTTTCCAAAGCCCACGAACTGTGCGATTTGATAGAAAAGGAAGTAAAAACCGCCCTCCCGAATATACAAATTACCATACACGTTGAACCGGAAGGATATCATTCAGGCAACTAGCAGAACATCAAGCACTCTCAAGCATTGATTTTGAACTGAATCAAATTGTCGTTTTTCAATTCCGAATATCTCCAGCATATTTCATCTGTCAAACCCGCCAAGTTACTAACAATGACTTTAATGTCGAAGTCTTCTGCCTGAATGCTGCCAATATCGACAACAATAGATTTTTGAATAATATGGGCATGCGGTTTTAGTTCGCCATCGCTAATAATGTTATACTTGATTGTTAAATTATCGTCATGCGGAAACCAATTATCGCAGCGGCAGATATTATCGGCAATAAGTTTACAGCTTCCTTTCAGTACAAGCCCGAACACTATCCTTACCAGAAACGGTTTGCCATAAGTGTGTTTATAACAACTCGGCTTATTAATGAAGCGGTACATATTATTGTTATTTTATTAACAATGCAAATGTAATAAATTCATATACAAAGGTCAATAAAAAACCGGAATTTATATTGGGAGCTCGATGTGATAATTGGTGCCCCCGCCTTTTTTTGAGTTATTTTTAATATGTCCATTAAGCAGATCAATGCGGGAATTAATTCCATTTAGCCCAAAACTCGATTTACTGTTAGCTGATTTTTCATCAAAGCCAACGCCATTGTCGGAATAATCGATAATGATACCTGATTCCTCGATATGCATTTTGCAATGCACCTTGCTCGCGTTTGCATGCTTGATGGTATTATTAGCCAATTCCTGCATAAATCTAAAAATCATAATTTCGGAATTTTCGTCAAGCCGTCGTTTTTCACCTTCGATAATAAATTCTGCCGATATCCCGGAATCCTCGTCCAGGCTCTCGAAAATATCGCCTAGGGCCTCATACAGGCCGAATTTAGACAATACGCTCGGCATCATATTGTGTGATATGACCCTTATCTCTGAGCTTGCCTCGTTCAGGAGGTCTTTAGCTTTTGCGGCAATATCACTAATTCCCTTATCAACTTTATCTTCCACATTGGAAAAATGGATGCTTGCAGTTGAAAGCAAGACACCGATTCCGTCGTGCAGCTCCTGTGCTATGCGTTTTCTTTCTTTCTCCTCCCCTTCGATAACATATTTTGCAGTCTCGAACTTACGTTCGCTCTCCATACGCTTGATGCGTTGTTCGCTAATAACCTTGTTCTTTTTGATTTTCCAGACATAAAACACAATTATGCTGATAAGAACAATAATAACGATGACAAATATAAATACTCGCTGGCGGCTGTTGTATCTTAGGGTCATATTCTGTGATTCAGCCTTGACCTTCTCATTTTCAAGCATTACGATCTTCGTTTGATCTTGTAGTTTGTCAAGCTTTGCCTGCTGTTCGCTCAAGTATTTTATTTTCTTGTCCTGAAAGATGGAATCCCTGTACTGACGGTACATATCAATACTTTCGTAAGCTTGCTTATAATTCCCGCTGGCTTGGTATATGTTCGCAATATTTTTATATCCACGGGCAATCGAGGACTTGCTGTTCATCTTTTTTGCAACATCTATGGATTTATCGAGCATAATTATCGCACTTCCGGTATCATCTAGCTTATTATACACTACTGCCAAATTATTTAATGTATGTGATAAATTAGGATAATCGTTAAGTCCCTCCCATATATTTTTTGTTTCAAGAAAGTATTTCAATGCTTTCTGATATTTTCCCATATTATAATAAATGATCGCCGAATTAGATTTCAGGAAAGCTATGTCCAACAATTTGTTGTTCTTTTCGGCAAGTTCGATGGCCGCTTCATAAACTTTTAAGGCTTTGCCGTATTCTCCTTTCTTAATCCATACGGAAGCAATATTTTGTGAGATGGCGCTTCTGTTCCTAATATCGTCGGTTTTGCAAAGCCCCATTGCCTGATTCAAGGTCGCCAGGGCCTTGTCGTATTCCTCGGTCCTATTGTAAACATTTGATATATTGATAAGCGGTGAAATCTTTGCATCTTCCAATTTATTATTGTTTGCAAGAACGATGCACTTAATGTAGGCTGCCATAGCGCTATCATACTCATCTGCATGATAATAAATTAAACCTTTTTTGTTCATTGCCTCAGATGCCGATTTGTATTCTTTCAATGAAATAAATTTCCCGATAGATTCATCCAAAAGTTCAACCCCTTTGTTTCTATCGCCCAGCGTGCCATAGCAAGCCCCTAAAAGCATTGTATTCCTAGCATATAGAGAAATATCTTTGTCGTTTATTAAGCTGTTCGATATCAGCAAATTACTAACTGCTGAGTCGTAGCTCGATAAATTAAGATAAATCTCGCCCCTTTGGGAAAACAGAAATTCCATTTTATGGTTTTGATGACTTAGCTTTTGCAGTAAGAAGGCAGAATCGTTGTTGAGGAGGGCTTTATTGTATTCCCCGGTTTCAATTAAATCGGCGGCATGGACAAAATACGACATAACCAAACTAGTATCAGCACTTTGGGCAAACACCAAAGTGCTTGATACTAATAAGAGGCTCATTATATGAAAAATTTTCATAAACAATTGTTTACAAATTTACTGACCATCCCTCAGGTAGGTCGTCATCTCCAAATCGCCATCGACAATAATATTGCAGGTAGCGTTTTGATAGTTACCGTTGTAGGGAGAGCCCAATTCGATAGAAAACTGTTTATCGCATTGATCGCCGCTACAATCATTAGTAGTGGAAGGTTGAATTACAAAGTTCAGGTCGGCGTTTCCGGTTGGGATATTAAATGTGCAACTGTGGCGGCCGTCTTCCCGATAGAGTGATTTTCCCGAAGGAATGTTTTGTAGGTTGATATTGGCTGCAAAAACTTTCCCCAGCGCATCGACCCTTTTCAATTTCAAATTTTTAATGTGAACTTGTGACATGATAATAGTTTTAGTTAGTATTAGAGTTTAGATAACTTCGTTTTCAACAGCCCATTTTATAAGTTCAACACTACTTTTCACACCTACCTTAAGCAAAATATTGCTACGGTGAGTTTCTATAGTATGATAGCTAAGGTTAAGCCTATCAGCAATTTCCGGTGTTTTCAAGCCTTTTGAGATTAGACCCACCACATCGAGCTCGCGCCTACTAAGGTTAGGGAACAATGCAGTATGCTGTTCCTTGGGCCTACCTGTGGTAAAAACATCGTTCAGGTCTTTGGATAGGAACATCCGGCCTTCGGATACTGTTTTTATGCCTTCCACTATCTCCCTGGCACTCGAATTTTTAAGCATATAGCCGGTGGCGCCGTTTTTCAGCATCCTCTTCACGAACCGGCCTTCGTTAAACTGTGAAAATGCAAGAATATTTATGTCCTTATTTTTTTTCCTGATCTCGTTTGCTGCCTCAATACCATTAAGCTTGGGCATGTTTACGTCCAATAAAATTACATCTACTTTGTTTTTTTCGATAAACTCGCACAGTTGTACCCCATCAAAAACTTTTCCGACAACTTCAATTTCAGGCACATCCTCCAGAACTGTCATTATCCCGTCGATAATTACGGGATGGTCGTCGGCAATAACAACTTTAATCATCACAAAAACATTTACTAAATAAAGTCATAAAAGTATAATATCGGCATTATTCTCGGCAATTACCTTGATACCCCTAACCGAGGATGGCAATTGTTTCAAATTATATATAACTTCTAATTTATATTCGATGTAATTTTTTTTAATAATCTCAAGTGGTTTTACAAGGAAGTCGAATTCGATGATTCCCTTTTTGCTATCGTGATGCTTATTCAATCTCAATAGAGGCATACCCATTCCAGCCTCTTCGGAACAGCCTTTTAAGCGAAGCTTAATAAGGTCTTTTTCCCCGTCCCTAATCAGTTCAACTGATTGCAACAACTGAATTTTATTAATATTTTCCTGCATAATAAAACATGAGCCCACAAATTAATGTAGATTATTCCGGAAATTTTTAAATGTTTTCAGCCATTTAGTTTTTATGGCAGTAAACAGCCATTTTTTACCTACTGTCGCCAAGGATCAAAGGCATACCATCTTTGGGGTTTCCAATAATTACGACCTTTGCATTAGGTGATTCCGCAAGCTTAATGGTAGCAAGTATACCTTTTTCCCTTAAAATCTTATCGGTTAAACTGGCATTCAGGATCTCGTTGGCCTTGGCTTTGCCCATTGCGTCTATCTTCTGACGCTCAGCTTCTTTACCTGCCTTCTCCAATTTAAATTTATACTCCAGCGACTGCTGTTCCTGCTCCAGCTTGCTCTCGATCGCGGTTTTAATGGTAGGCGGCAATACTATCGACCTGATCAGAATCTGGTCCAGATCAATATACTTATCATCCAATATCCTTTTTGCTTCTTCATAAATCTCATCCTGAATAGCATCCCGCTTCGTCGAATAAATTTGTTCGGGGGTATATCTGCCGATAACGCTGCGCGCACTCGCCCTCAATGCTGGAATCACAATAACCCTGAGATAATCATTCCCGATTCTTGCATGAAGCAAGCCAAGTTTCCGGTAATTGGGCTTATACCATGCAGAAACGTCTGCCTTTATCTCAAGTCCGTTTGACGAAAGCACGTTCATGTCTTCTGCAGTTTCCTGCTGCCTGACCTTGTACAGAACCATATGGTTAAATGGGTTCATGAAGTGAAATCCTTCACCATAAGTATTAACTGTGTCAACACCATTTATAAAACGGAACATAACACCTGCATGACCTGCCGGTATGTTAACCGTCATCCTGCTCCAAAAGGCAATAACCAGTATTAATATCACTACTGTCAGTCCTATCGGGAAAATTCTTTTTAAACTAATTTCTTGTTGCGCCATATCTATATATTTTTATTTTACTAAAGTACATCAATATTAATGATGACCGCAAGTATTTTTCCATATATTATTCCACTGAGAGAATAAATAAAACTTTGTTCGCTTTTTCCTCAACAATCATTGTTACAAACTGATTATCAGGCGAGAACGTCATCGCCACCTCATCGATGCCATTATGGGTAAGCCGATAAACGCCGTCTCCGTTTCTCCTGGAGCTATAAACCTCGGCACTATGTTGGGCTTCCACCACATAGATAAAGCGCCAGCTGTCGCTTTTCCAGTTAGGTGAACGCGCATTGCCGCCTTCCACCCTCAGCTCAAAATTCCCGTACCAGTTTATCATTTCGATCAAGGTATCGCCTCCAGGCTGTGTTTTTTCGTAAAGAATATGCTTCCCATCAGGAGAAAAAACAGGATCGGCACAATTAAAATCACCTTTTGTCAGCTGATTTAAGTTATCGTAAACAAAATCGTAGGTATAGACTTGCCAATTATCGTTGATTATGTCGAAACCGGAGAAAACCACTAGATCATCGTTATTGGAAAATGACGGCTGCCGTGCCGGGATATTCCTGTTAAAAAGCGATGCTTCGATATCCTTTTCAATATCCCTGATGAACAATGAAGATTGCCGTCCGGTTTTTTTATCATATACGATATGTTGATTATCAGGATGCCAGACAACATCGCCCAACAACAAGCTATCACGATATACCCTACTATATTTAGCTGCGTCCAGATTATAGACAAAAATACCTATGCCAAGGCTGTCGGTAGCGCAGAAAACGATTGCACTTCCGTCCCCCTTCCAGGAAACCGAAATAATATCCTCATACGTATCAGTAGTATTCAACAAGGTATCAACGATTTGCAGGTCCTGACAATATAAAAACCGGATATTGAGAAATAATAATATAACGAAAGTCCTAGCGGTCATTTCCAATCTTTAATTTCTGTAAAGATAAGCTTAGAGTATTTAGGAAAGAGGCGCGCTTAAATCAATTATCCACAATTTTACTGGATTATAAACAAAAAACTGCTCCCCTATCAAGAAGAGCAGCCCAACCAAAAACCAAAACCTGATGTTGCAATCCACTATAATTTTGACCTAAACCATAATTTGCAGACTTATTGATTGACATTAAGTGTCAATTTTATTTTTGCCTTTGTTTGATTCTTTCGCAATATCGGGTAAACCGTATATTTTCCGGGCTTTAAGACTGTTCCGATCGATTTTTCCAACTTTGAGAACTTGTGGACTGTAATAGTTTCTTTTTGTATCCAGAAACCATTGCAGTTTCCTTCGGCCTTTGTGATTTTTGCCGACTTCAAGAGTTGTATTTCCCTCGATATCAATTGACTGTTGGTATCAACCTTGATTTTGACCTGTTCACCGCTCAACATTACCACCTTAGGTTCCTGAAAAATATTTATGATTAATATAGAGATAATTATGATAAGATACTTCATTATGACGAATTTATGGGGCTAAATTAAAAATGCCGGGCTGCTAACCCGGCATAAATTATTAATCTGCAAGAAACTGATTATTATTCGCTTTACTTAAATGATAATTTGGTAGCCTGGTTTTTCAATAAAGATTATTTAGGCTGAACTAAAATGTTATGTTTATCCCGGCCATAAAATTAAAACCTGCCTGCGGATAATAACCGCTCATGTCATATTCCTGATTATCAGTATAATAACGATAAACCCATGCATTTGAGGCATATTTCTCGCCAAATATATTATTCAATGCGATTAAAAATTCAATCCGCTCTACAAAATTCGTCTCCAGAGAATAATTTAAATGAACATTGTTCACGAAATAGGCGTCGAGCTTCCTGCTGTTGTCAGAAGTATTGTCAACAAACTGTTTCCCGACATAAGTTGATGTAAAACTTAGAGCGAGATTTTTGAAAGGGATAAGCTTTAATTCATTATTGGCAATTACCGAAGGGGAAAATGAGATGTTGGTACTTTCATATTCCTCCACCCTTTGTTCGCCCCAGGCATCCCAGTCATCGACATAAGCAGTAAAGCTTTGTATTTTATTACGGCTCAAGCTAGCGTTCATGTTCCATTTAAAATAACTTATAACATTCCATGCAGCCTGAAATTCTATTCCAAGGCGGTAGCTTTTTTCAACATTCTGCATAATTGCCGCACCAACATTGTTTATCTTTCCAGTCAATACAAGCTGGTCTTTATAGTTCATGAAGTAAATGTTCGTGCCAAGGCTCAGTTTTGTGTTGGCATAAACATAAGACAGTTCATAATCGCTAAGTCTCTCAGGTTTCACTTCCACACCTTTATCTGCGTCGCGATAAACCGAACGATTTGGCTCCCTGGATGTTAGGGCCGCCGATACGAATAAATTATTGTTCTCGTCAAATTTATAGGACATGCCGGCCTTAGGGTTAAAGAAGTTAAAATCATGCTCTTGTGTTAAATCGCGAAGGTCATCGTGTGTACCTTTTATCTTATAGCTGATATGGCGGAATTGCATATCGGCAAATGCGCTTATGTTATCCGTAAGCGCATATTCTGCTTTTGCGAAAACATTGGCTTCGGTTTTTAGTCCGGAATTAAAGTACCAGCTTCTGTCAAAGTCGTTTTTTCGGGCAATTTGAGCCCATACGATTTTACCGTAATGGTCGCCGTCATATTGGTTCCAGCCTCCGCCAACAGTAAGGTTCAACGGAAAAGCACGATAGATGAGCGAGAAATTCAATCCATAAAAATTATTGTCCAGCCATTTTTGCGTAATCATATCGCTTCGCGAAACAGTATCGCTTCCAAGAATTGTATCGTTCATTCCAAATGATGAGAACTTTTTATTGTTTTTATAGGACTCGTAATAACCATAACCCCTAGTATAAAATCCTGAGCTTGATATAGTCAGGCTTTTGTTAAACTCATGTGCGTAGTGCAGTTGGTAATAGTTTTGCCAGTAATTGTCGGTTTGATTATCATAATAATCAATGATATTCCCATCGGCATCAAGGATTTCCCCGGCAGGGTTATATGTCCTGTTGGTTTGCAGGCTGTCCTTGGGGATTCCGTACCATGCCTGATAAGTTTTTTCTTTTCCAAGAATAACAACAGCCTTGAGGATATCCTTCTCACCATAATAAGATCCTGACATATAGGTACTTTTCAAGTCCGATGAGGCCCTATCGACATAGCCGTCGGAATTAATCGTTGAAACCCTGCCGTTAAAATTCCACTTTCCGTTGATTAGGCCGCTACCGAACTTAAGGCTGCTTTTTAATGTATTGAAAGACCCGGCAGCCGAATTGAGCTCGGCATAGGGGACGGAGGAAAACTCATCGGTCTTTATGTTTATACTGGCGCCAAAAGCGGCAGCACCATTCGTCGATGTGCCTACACCACGCTGTATTTGGATATTGTCAACAGAGGACGCCAAATCGGGCAAATCAACAAAAAACACTCCCTGGGACTCCCCGTCGTTTACAGGAACACCGTTCAAGGTAACATTTATACGGCTTAAATCGGAGCCGCGAATGCGCATGCCCGTATATCCTATTCCGGCCCCGGCATCGGATGTTAGAACTACTGAAGGGGTCATGCTCAGCAGATAAGGCAAATCCTGACCAGTATTTTTATTTTTTATTTCCGCCTGCGAAATCTGTGTTTTTGTATTGTTCGATAAGGAATTCTCGCGCGACGCCCTTACGATAATCTCATCGCTCATATAAACCATCGGCTCCAGCGAAACATCGAAATTCAGGTCGCCATTGATATCTAATTGTTTCTCAACTGTTTGATAACCAATAAACGACACTTTCAGGATATAACTACCCCTGCTAAGCTTGCTCAAGGCATAACTTCCATCTGCATTTGAAGCCGTGGCTTTAAAAGTGTTGTTGAGCATTATGCTGGCCCCGGGCAAGGTTTTGCCATTGCTCCTGTCGGTTATCTTGCCCTTGATACTAAATTGTGCCATCAATCCTGTTTGGAGAAGCAGCATGATTAAGAATGTGATTTTTGATTTTTTAAACATAATTCTTTTGATTTAAGATTATTAAATCAATAGAAGTAAGCCTATTGTGGGTTGTGTAAATCTCCTTCCCTACGACGGCATTATCCGTATCAGGTTCAGAGGGTATGTTCTCAGCCCTTATTATAAGGCACCCCTATTGGAATACGCGGCAAAGATATAAAAATGTTTGCCCTGATTCAACTTAAGTAATGGATTTCCCATTGTAAACGTGCTTAAATCCACATTTACTTTAACCAATCAATAATTAACTTTAACTTTGCAGAAACTTTGATTTTGGAATGAAGAATATTTTAATAATTAACGGCCCGAACTTAAATTTAACCGGTCAGAGGGAAATTGGCATTTATGGTAATATTTCTTTTATCGACTTTTTGGACAAGCTCAACGAAACATTCCAGGGATTGAACATTCAGCACTATCAATCGAATATCGAGGGGGAGCTTATCGATAAAATGCAACAATCGATGTTCGAGTTTGACGCAGTTGTTTTAAATGCAGGGGGTTACACTCACACTTCCATTGCGCTGGGCGATGCCATCAAGGCTATTGATATCCCGGTAATCGAAGTTCATATCTCAAATATATTCTCGCGCGAGACTTTCAGGCACACCTCCTACTTGGCGGCAAGCTGCATTGGTACTATCTCTGGTTTCGGCCTCGATTCGTATAGGCTTGCCATTGAGCATCTGCTAAAGAGATGATTTCTACCTGCGGACCATTTTCAACAGATTACCGCTGTTCGGATCAAAATAAAGCCGGGCGTTGTCAAGTGGTGCCATCAGGAGCTTTCCGAACTGGTTTATCGATAAATCCACTGACTTAAAAAGTTTTCCGTCATACTTCAAATTGACAGTTGTTTTTTCCGGGACACGATAATAAAGATGATTTTCCTTTTGCAATGGCTTCTCCGGCAGCAATGCAGTATTGCCATGCGGTTTGAACTCGATTTCAACTGATTTCCCATTCTCTATCTCAAGTACGGTACGAGCCCTCTCGTTCTCAACGGGGATAATGAAAACTGTATAATTCTCGATACTGCTGGTTTCCTTTCCCAAGAATAATTGAAGATATGCCTCTTCCATTTTTCTAAGTTGATCATCCATATAAACAATGCTTTCACCATAGTTTACTTCCTGAAAACCGCTAAGCAAGTTGAAACGTTGTTCCCTGATATTCTGTATCTTCAGCGCAGCCTGGTTGGCTTTGTCCTTTTTGCTCAAATTCGCCCAGCTAGTCCTAAAAACGAACCTGTCGATAGTTATAGTGTCGATATTTATTTTGCGGATTATGGTGTCAACAACTTTTTTGCGGTTATATGCGGCATTATAATCAAAGCCTGGCCTTTCATTATAAACCTTGTATGTTTGATTTATAATGCTTGAAGATGTTTGCCGGGGGCCTTCGGGGCCTGCTGCGTTATATGATATTAAGGTTCCCATATCAGATAGGCGGAAACTGCTCTCGACCTCATCTTTTGATTTCTGAGTTGGAAACTGCAGATAATATATCTGCTCGGGATCTATCTCTGAAAAAGAAGTAAGCACGATATCGACAAGGCTATAAGTATATGATTTGCTCTTGATATAATCGTTAACCCCAAGATATTCAGAAGAGTACTCAGCCAAAGGGCCAGGTGTTCGCTCAGTTTTCCGCAAGCTGATATCGAGCCTGACAACCGTTTGCGGCAAAGCATAAACAATACCGTCCAGGGAGGTGTTGAGGGAACTGTTCACCTTTTGTATTCGATACTGCGAATAAACCGGAATACTAATCAAAAGGACAATTATAATGGATAATAATTTAGTCTTCATACAATATGATTTTGTAATACGCCTATTTATTGAAACTTAACAAAAGTAGGAATATTTTGCGATTCCCCTGTATTTTATTATTCTCTTTTCTAAATTGCTTTAAAATCAGGTGAGGATGATCCGGAATTGCCAAAAAAACACTATTATTTCAAGAAAAGCAGTTCCCTGTATTTGGGCAGGGGCCATAACTCATTATCAACCAACAGCTCCAAATCATCAACATGTTTTCTTATCGGTTCAAAAAACACAAGGACCTTTTCCCTGTAGGCATAACCTTGTTCGGTTATGTCGCCGATCTTATTTGCAATTTTACGTGCCGCCACCATGTCGTCAACAAGTTCCTTGACGGCAGAAATATGCTCCGAGATTTGTTTAATCGTATTTATTTGGTTTCTTGATAATTTGATATAAGTCTTGGAGTCGAGAACGTCCTTCAGGCCCTTGGTGTTCTCAACCAGGCGGTTTTGATATTTTATTGCAGTAGGGAGTATATGATTAATAGCGACATCGCCCATGACCCTGGCCTCGATTTGTATTTTTTTGATATATTTTTCCATTTTGATTTCGTATCGGGCCTCGAGCTCTTTCCTGCTCATAACATCCAGGTCGCCGAAAAGCGAAACTGTGCTGTCGGAAACAAAAGCAGCTAGTGCCGAAGGCGTTGAGCGGTTGTTCGACAATCCGCGCTTTGCGGCTTCGGCCACCCATTCATCGCTATATGAGTTTCCTTCGAATCTAATATCCTTTGATTCGATAATATATCGTTTTACAACATCAAACAAAGCATCATCTTTCTTTTGTCCGCTCTTTATAAGACCGTCAACTTCAGTTTTGAAAAGCTTCATTTGTTGGGCAACGATAGAATTAAGGATGAACATGGGTTTTGCGGTGTTCGCAGATGAGCCGACAGCCCTGAACTCGAATTTATTTCCGGTGAAAGCAAAAGGCGAGGTTCTGTTCCTGTCGGTATTGTCCAATAATATTTCGGGTATCTTGGGGAATCCCAGCGAACCAGAATTTCCGTTCGAGCTGCTAAATGCCTCTTTTGAGGACATTTTCCCGAGGCTTTCGAGTGTTGCCGTAATCTGTTCGCCCACGAAAACCGAGATGATTGCCGGGGGCGCCTCGTTTGCCCCCAAACGTAAGTCGTTGCCAGCAGAAGCAATGCTTGCGCGAACCAGTTCCTCATGTTTTTGCACGGCCATCAAAATGTTAGCCAGTATAGTTATAAACCTAAAATTGTCCTCGGTATTTTTCCCTGGCGACAAAAGGTTCAATCCTGTATCGGTTGCCAGCGACCAGTTATTGTGTTTTCCAGAGCCGTTGACACCCGAATAAGGTTTTTCGTGTAGCAAGACCTGAAAGTCATGCCTTTTGGCCACGGTGTCCATCAGGTGCATAAGCAATTGGTTATGATCGACCGCTATATTTACTTCCTCAAAAACGGGGGCGCACTCAAACTGGCTGGGAGCCACTTCGTTATGCCGTGTCTTCAATGGTATCCCCAACTTATGCGACTCGATCTCAAGTTCTTGCATAAACGCCAAGGCCCTTCTGTTGATGGTACCGAAATAATGGTCGGACAGCTGCTGATCCTTGGCAGAGGAGTGGCCAAAAACAGTTTTTCCAGTCAATACCAAGTCGGCACGGGCATTGAACAAAGCATTGTCAACCAAAAAATATTCCTGTTCCCAACCAAGGGTAGGATAAACCTTGCTTACATCGCTGTTGAAATATTTGCAAACATCTGTCGCAAGCTCGTCCAGAGCCTTGATAGACCTTAAAAGCGGCGTTTTGTAGTCAAGCGATTCCCCGGTATAGGAAACAAATATCGTAGGGATACATAGTGTATGATCGATAATAAAAGCGGGTGATGTAGGATCCCATGCAGTATATCCGCGAGCCTCGAAAGTGCTTCGGATACCTCCGCTTGGGAAACTTGATGCATCAGGTTCTTGCTGTATCAAAGCACCTCCCTGAAACTCTTCAATAGCTTCGCCGTTGCTCATCGGACTGATAAAAGCATCGTGTTTTTCAGCAGTGGAACCCGTTAAAGGATGAAACCAATGCGTATAATGTGTTGCCCCTTTGTTGGTTGCCCATGCCTTCATGGCAGATGCTATCTGATCGATAATGCCGCGATCGATCCTCGTTCCTCTTTCGATTGCTTGCATAACAACATTGAACGCCTCTGAAGTTAGATACTCCTTCATCGTAGCCTGGTTGAATACCATGGAGCCAAAATAATCGGAAATCTTGTTGGAGGGGTAATCGACCTTTTTTACCTGGCGGTCGATAGTTTGCTCTAGGGCGACAAACCTGAAATTAGCCATAATTTATATATTTTTGTTTCTGATGAGCATTAAACCAAAAAATGTCAATGCCCCGTTAATAATAAGTAATTCAAACCCAATTTGGTATCCATTTAGCAAAACCACCGAGTATCTGCTTATAAAATAAGATATTAGCGGTGCAAGAACTGCGATATAGGGAACCCACTCGTCATGAACTTTAAATTTAGTGAACAGCCCGAAAGCATAGAGTCCCAATAATGGCCCATAAGTATATCCGGCAAATGTAAATAATTGAGCGATTATTGCCTCATTGTTTATCAAGCCAAATAATATCACTACAAAAATAATAAGTAGCGTAATACCCAAATGAACCCTCATCCTATATCTTTTCAACAACTTATCATTATCAGGGAATTTCCTGTCAAGCTCAAATATATCAAGGCTTACAGAGGTTGTAAGCGATGTAAGCGCACTATCGGCACTTGAGTAGGCAGCCGATATCAATCCTATAATAAAGACAATGCCCGCACCCATGCCTAGATATTGGAATGCAATCGTTGGAAACAAGTGGTCGGTGGAGGCCGGAACGGGGATGTTGAGTTTTTCGGAATAAATATATAAAACAGCGCCCAAAAACAGAAAAACAAGATTTACCGGAACCAATATCAGGCTCAGGGCTGTCATGTTTTTTTGGGCATCCTTGATATTTCTGCAACTTAGGTTTTTCTGCATCATATCCTGGTCCAAACCCGTCATGACAATTGAAATAAACATCCCGCTAAGGAAAAGCTTAACAAAATATTGCTTTGAATCAACATCATCAATAAACATTGTTGAATAGTAACTTTGCCAAACCCTGCTGATCATCTCACCGAGACCCATGTTCATTTTTTCAAGTATCAGGGCAATGCTCAAAACGACAGCGGTCAACATAAAAGTCGTCTGTAGCGTATCCGTCCAAACTATGGTTTTTATACCGCCCTTGATAGTATAGAGATTAATCAAAATCATGAAGAGCACTACCGTAAGCCAGAAGGGTATCCCATAATGATTAAAAACAAACACTTGTAAAACACTAATTACAAGATACATACGAAAACTTGCCCCGATAACCCTCGAAATAATGAAGAAGGACGCACCCGTTTTGTAAGCATAGATCCCGAAACGGCTTTTCAGATAGGAATAAATGGAAACCAGTTTTAATTTATAATAAACCGGAAGCAATACCAAAGTAATAACGGTATAACCGGCTACATAACCAATAACAATAACAAAATATGTGAACCATGTGGAGCCCACCCAGCCGGGTATCGAGATAAAGGTTACGCCAGAGAGGGAGGCACCTATCATGCCGTAGGCCACAACGAGCCAAGGCGATTTTTTGTTTCCAATGAAAAAACTGTCGTTGTCTGCCTTATAGGAGCTTATCCACGATATAGTGAAAATAACTGCCGTATAACTTACAAAAACCAGAAGTATGATCAGAGGGGTCATAGGATATATTTATAAGTACTTTGCAAATTCCAGTAGCGAGCCCACTTTCATTTCAGCATTGATATGGGCGTTGTCAGTGCTGAGATGTAAAACCGTATGCATAGCTGCATTCTTTCCGAATATTATATCACTTTCCGAATCACCTATCATAACCGACTTGCTAAAATCAATATCTGGATAATCCTGTTTTGCCTTCTTCGCCATTACCGTTGATGGTTTTCGGCAATTGTCCTTTAGGCTTGCCAGATCGGTACAGAAATATATCTTTGTTATCCTGCCGCCTTTGGATTCAATTTCCGACACCATATCACTATGTAATTCAACCAGTTGGCTAATGGTCATCAAACCTTTGCCCACACCTTGCTGGTTAGTAACAACGAAGATATACTTAAATTTATTGGCGAAAGTGGCGAGGGCCTCCTGAGCTCCGGGTTGGAACCTGAACTTTTTCCATTCGGTTACGTAGCCGCCATAAATCCTTTTATTTATTACGCCGTCCCTATCGAGGAACAAACACCAGGAATCATCAATATCTTTAAGAAATTCGGCCATCGTTTTTATCCTGAAAAATTTTGTTTTCAATAATCTGGCAAACTATATGGCCTATCAAAATATGTGTTTCTTGTATGCGGGCCGTATTATCAGAGGGGACGACAATATTTATATCACAAACATCGTTCATTTTTCCACCGTCGCTACCGCTTAAGCCAAAGCACCTCATTCCAATTTCCCCGGCTTTTTCCATTGCTTTTACCACATTTGACGAATTCCCGGATGTAGTAATCCCTATTAACACATCCCCGGGCTTTCCGGCGGCCTCCACCATACGGCTATAAACCATATCATAAGAATAATCGTTGGCTACAGCCGTGATATAAGAGGAGTTTACATGCAGGGCCTCAGCATATAAAGGAGCCCTGTCTATTTCAAACCTGCCCGAAAGCTCGGCGGCCAGATGTTGTGCGTCGGAGGCCGATCCACCGTTTCCGCAAAACAAAACCTTGCCGCCGCTGTTAAATGCCAAAACACATTCGTTGGCAATCAAACTAATTTTATCCAAGTTCTTCTTGTTGTGCAAAAACCGCTCCTTGGTTTTTATTGATTCCTTTATGATCTCAGAAATATTCATTTTTTTTATTTTAATCAATTAATTCCCACAGATTAAATCGCCTTTTTCATCAGTTTCTTCCAGCAATAATTTTTTGCGATATGCTTTAAGGGCATCTGTCTGCGAAACAAGTCCCACATAAGTTTTCCCACTCATAACCACAAGCTTATAATTTCCGATCCTATTAAACCTAGCCATTTTTTGTACTTCCCAACAAATCTAAAAATAATTTCGACACAGAATCGGAAAATTAAGCTAGCGAAGTATTTCACCAGCATAGTTCTCCCAGCTCATCTCCCTCGATGTCTCGGCTACGTTCTCCCTGTCAATGGGTTCTTCTATAGATTTTATCATTGCTTGTCCCATAGATACTATATCTTCTGCTTCAGCGAGATAACCGTTAAAACCATCCTTTACTGTTTCGGGGAAATGGCCTACCCTGCTTGCCAACATGGGCATCTTGAAATTATATCCTATCGACTCCACCCCGGAAGGTGTGGCGTAGGAATAGAACAACAATATGGCATCGCTAACCTGAAAATATTTTCCTACTGCTTCGTTCGGCACAAATTCGTTGTCTATATAAACCTTGTCATGAAGGCCCAACTCGTCAACCAGGGCAAGCGGGTTATAATTGCGTTCATCGTCTTGTTTTCTCAGAACAACAGACTTGGCAAACCCGAAAACAATATTCTTGATTTTAGTACTCAACTTATTGCTGTCCAAAGTGTTCCAAAACGATTCACCAACGATAAGCAAGGATACATCATCACGCTGCTTACTAATAAGGTTAAATGCCTTGATAACATTGTGCAAGCCTTTATACTTCCTTATAAACCCAAAAAACAAGAAAACATGATTTTTCAGCCCGAGATCTTTTTTGATTTTTTCGATATCCAGATCCTTGTCGGGTGAGAACATATCATATACGGGGTGAAAAAGTTTATGGATAATGATCCCTTTTCCTTTTATTGCTTGCCCGCGCTCAATCACTTCAAATTTCTTTTCAGGAAACAGTGACTTAAGCTCATCCGCAGTCTTAAAGGCATGAACGATATATGCATCGGCATTTCTTATAGCAAACTTAGTTAGTTTATTATCGAGGGCGCTCCCCTCTTTTTGGATAACAAAATGCAAGTCGAAATATATTTTAGCCCTTGATTTTTTCTTAAGTTTTGAAGCAATACGTCCTAATGGAATCCCTTGTATGGCGATTGCCCACTGAAAAACAACCTTATCGGGGTTTAACGAGGCGATAAGTCTGACAGTCTCGCCCCAGGTGGCCGGATTGTTATAGTTGGTTATATAATGAACTTTTATATTTGTTCCTTCCAGTTGATCCACTTTGCTTTTGCGGTCGATAAAATCACGCGGTATAATTGCAGGGTATTGCTGTGTCCAGGAAACGATGTGAACATCAACATCATGTATTTTGTCGAAAGCTTTGGCCAGTGATGTGTTATAGTTGGCAATACCTCCTTTAAACATCGGCCCGGGGCCAAAACAAACTATGGTTTTTCTGCTCATCTTTTGAATCCCCTGTTTTTATTTCTCCGATCTTTCATCCAAATTAAAAATTAACATCCCCAAGCCATCACTTCATCACTCCATCTTTCCCACTCCACTACTCCAAATTTCTATAATCTGCTCTTGGCTTTATCATAAACCCTTTTCATTCCCTCCTCAAGTGATATTTTGGCTTTCCAGCCAAATTTGTCCTCAACCAGGCTCATATCGCAATAGCGCGAATGGACGCCGACCGGTTTGTCAAGAAGCGGTTTGATTTCCGGGGAATAACCGGCAAAGCCTGAGAAAACCTGAATCAAGTCGAGGAAAGAAGTTAATTTGCCTGAGCCAATATTGTATGCCGACCCATCGCTAACATTATCCATCAGTATCAGGATAAAGTCGATAATGTCGTCTATATGGACGAAGTCGCGGCCTTGCTTACCGGAGCCCCACACCTCGAAGGGATTTTCTTTGTTGGCCGCCCTGGCAGCAATAGCCGGAACGGGGTAATCTGTTTCCTGGTCTTCGCCATAACCCGAGAAAGGGCGGATACAAACTATTGAAATACCATAGTGGCTGGCTGCAATCTTAGCCAGGAACTCGCCGGTGAGCTTTGTCCAGCCATAGGTCATGTCTGGTGTCCCGAGGTTTTTCTTGAAATCGATATCGCCTTCCGACAGGGCTATTGCTCCTTCGGTAGTTTGCAAACTTGTTGGATACGCAGCACTTGAGCTTGGATAAAGGACTCGCTCAGGTTTATGGCGCGTAAGCCAATAGAAAAACTCGGCATCAATACTTAAATCAAGGGCTACCATCAATGGGTCGCCATCAATTTTCATACGCCCGCCAACTATAGCCGCAAAATGAAATACATCATTGAACTTATCAAATTCCAAATTGTATTTCTCCTGTATATATCTAGGGTTCTGACGCATAAAGAACAAAAGGTCCCTAAAGTCGCCTTTCCAGAAAAACAAGCGCCCGTCCTTGCCGATAACTTCCAAATCCTTGTTCATCCTAGAGTTAAACTCTCCTTCATACCATTGTCGCGGATGACGCCCAATAGAAAGGTCATCAACCATAAACACCATGTCCTCAGTAGTTTTCAACAACCTTTTAACCATGTTCCTTCCAACGAAACCGCATCCCCCGGATACTAAATGTATTTTCATCTGTTCTAATATTATTTAGGCAAATATGATTCTATTATTTCTGTTTTTCAGAATCATTATTTAAATTAATTTTCTTTTTAATATGATAAAGCGACTTTTTCGACGAGTTCCGGGAGATCATCTCCCCTAGAAATCCAGCCATAAACAACTGAGTACCAATTACCATGGCCAACATCCCAAAGTAAAACAATGGGCGCTCTGTCATCTTATAAGCCGCTTCAAAGAACTTTGCATAAGCCAAATAGGATGCTATAACAAAACCTATCGTAAATATAAAGGTTCCCATAGCACCAAAAAAATGCATCGGGCGCTGCCCGAACTTGGAAATAAAATACAAGGACAACAAATCCAGGTAGCCTTTGAGAAAACGGTCGAGGCCGAATTTTGTTATGCCATATTTTCTTTTTTGATGCACAACGACTTTCTCACCTATTTTGTCGAAGCCTTCCTTACGGGCAATGATAGGAATATAGCGGTGCATCTCGCTATAAAGCTCAATGTTTTTAACCACCTCGTTTTTATAGGCCTTAAGTCCGCAGTTCATATCGTGGAGTTTGGTCTTGAAAAGCCTTCTTGTTGTCCAGTTAAAAAATCGCGAGGGCATGTTTTTCATGAGCTTGGAGTCGTAGCGCTTTCGTTTCCAGCCTGAAACAATATCGAAATCTTCCTTTATAATCATATCATATAAACCGGGGATTTCATCCGGGCTATCCTGAAGGTCGGCATCCATTGTTACTACCACTTCTCCCGAGACAATCTTAAACGCTTCGTTTAGCGCCGCCGACTTGCCATAGTTCCTTCTGAACGACAAACCTCTAACCTGCTTGTTTTTATCCGAAAGGTTTTCAATTACTTTCCATGAATCATCGCTTGACCCATCATCGGCATAAACGATCTCAAAAGAAAAATGATTGGATTCCATTATACGTAAAATCCAATCATTTAATTCATTAAGCGATTCCTCCTCGTTATATAAAGGAACTACTATCGAAATATCCATTTTATTCTTTTTCTATGCAATATTAGTATCTTCCCGCTTGGCAAAGATAGAAATTAATAGAGAGAAAACTAAAGAAACCAAGGTGTACCAAAAAATTGACATTGTAGCCATCAAAACCGGGGAAGTGAAGATTTCAACCATCTTCATGGCATTGTCCAGTTCTTCATCGCTCATGTTGGGCTGACGCGCCAAAATACTCTCCTCCGCCTGCACCAATGCCTTTTCTATTACCGAAGGATCGATGTAAGTCACATAGATATAAGTAAAAATTGCAAGAATTATGGATGCAAAAAACCCAGCGAGCGTTCCAACGCTAACACCTTTGCCATAGGCGATAAAGCCGCCTTGTTGTTTATCCCTGAAGTTTACGATAATAAAAAAGAGCACGATGGCTGTTATTACATAGGATATGGCCGCAAGCCATTGGTTCTCGTTAAGCCCTACAACATAGAGTATAAGAGAATAGATAACTAAAATTACACCGAGCACCAAACCCGAGGTCAACGAAGGCATAAAAGCCGATTTACTGTTACTGTCCATAGCTGATTTTTTATTTAGGGCTAAATTAAAAAAAAACTTAAAACAAATGTTGCAGAAAAGGAAACAATATTTACTTTTGCCGCCGGGTAAGTCTCATACGACCAGCTCCTGCTGAATTCCCCCAGGTCCGGAAGGAAGCAAGGGTAGGCGGTTGTAGCGGTGCGATATGAGTAGCTTACCCTTTTTTTATGCCATGTGCCCAGATTTACATCCCCATAAACAACTGAATATTCTTTAATTAAGCTCACGAACCTTTCATTGGGCCTGAAAATTAAAAAAGAAATGGAAAGGATATTCCACCTTAAATAATTATAATTGCTAAATCATTTTAACTTTGCTGCAAAAATACCGGGATGTTGATAAAGGTTTACGAGGAAAATCCGGCGCCGAGAAGCATAAGGCAAGTAGCAGATTGCCTGCGCGGGGGTGGAACTGTGATTATCCCTACCGATACTGTTTATAGTGTGGGGGCAAGCATATATTCATCAAAAGCATTCGATAAAATCGTAAGCTTAAAAGGAATAAAGAAAAAAGATGCTAAATTCTCCTTTATCTTCAACAACCTAAGCATGCTTTCCGACTTTACCAAACCAATCCCCAACGACGTATATAGGCTGATGAACCGAAATTTGCCCGGACCTTTTACCTTTATCCTTGACGCAAACAATAAAATCCCGAAGATATTCCAGTCGAAAAAGAAGACTATCGGTATCAGGATCCCTAATAACCAGATATTAATGCACATAATAGAAGAACTTGGGCATCCGATATTAACTTCCTCGATTTACGATACGGATGAAGTTGTTGAATACACCAGCGACCCGATGTTGATCGACTTAAGCTTTGGCGACCGTGTTGACATGATTATTGACGGGGGTTATGGGGGGAATATCCCTTCCACGGTGATTGACTGCACAGGCGAAAGCCCAGTGATTATAAGGCAAGGCCTTGGCATAATAGATGAATAAATAACTGAGAACGATATACTTACAAACACCTTGAAATCAATTGGGTAAAAAAGTTCAAAAAATTTGGTTTTTTTTATAAAAACTGTTGACAGGAATTAAAAATAAACTATTTTTGCACCTCCTTTTTAAGGCATGATTCCTTAGCTCAGTTGGTAGAGCAACGGCCTTTTAAGCCGTGGGCCCTGGGTTCGAGCCCCAGAGGGATCACAAAAGTTTAGATTACCCCTTGGCACTATCTGTCGAGGGGTTTTTTTATGGAACATTGGAGCGGGGCGAGAAGTC
>JAADIS010000046.1:23659-61922 GCA_013151215.1 Chlorobiota bacterium
AGTTTAGATTACCCCTTGGCACTATCTGTCGAGGGGTTTTTTTATGGAACATTGGAGCGGGGCGAGAAGTCTATCCCGAGAGCAACGCGACACGGGAAGCCCCAGAGGGATCACAGAAGTTCAGACTACCCCTAGCATTGAATGCCAAGGGATTTTTTATTGAACATTGAGCCGGGGCGAGAAGAGTATATAGGACAATGGGGGCCCTTCTAAAATCTCAAATCGTTGATCGGTGTTCATTATTTAAAAAAAAGGAATATCGAATGATGAATTACGAATGATGATATTTATTTGTAACGGAACTTCCTTTCAAAAAATCAAAAAATAATTCACATAGCCTATATACAGCAAGGCTTTCGTAGGTTTTCGCAGGCTATTTTTTCTTAGCCACCTTTTCTGTTAATCCCAATGCCTCTAATATTTGATTAGTGTGTTGCGGAAGTTTTGAGGGCTTTGTTTTTATGACCTTTCCTTTGAACGTATATTCTATATACTGGATTTTGTCCAAACTTGCAATCGCAAATTTGCGCGTATATTCCAAGTGATGGATTTTATCGGAGATATATTTTGTTATCATGTATGCCAACATTACAACAAGAACATGACCTCTTGTCCTGTCTTTTTTGCGCACAAAAATTGGCCGCAGTTCTTCAATAGTGGTTTTCATAGTTCTAAATGCATATTCAACCAAGCCCAGATCCATATATCTGTCGTGAGCAACTTTCGTATCCAGTTCTTGTTTGGGAACCTCTGTTTTAACAACATAACAGCCATCTAGCTCTGCTTGTTTTTCTTTTTTTGATTCATCAATGCCGATGTTGAACTTGCGGTCTTCTTTCTCTATCGATATTATTCCTTTTAGCTTCAATTGCGATAATTTTTCTTCTATCCTCGCTTGTGCCACTTCGGCACTGGCCCTTGGGTGTTCCTGTAAGTATTGGTTCTGGCTTTTGACAAAACCCTCTCCTCTTTCGACCCGCTCCTGTCTGTTGTTTGCAATCTCTTCTGCCCTGTATCTGTTTTTTCGTAAAATATACCTGACACCGTCTTGGTCTTGAACTTCGATCATTTCATCCTCAAACAATTGTAGCTGTATGATATTTCTGTCTATCAAGGTTCTGATCTGTGCTTTTGTTATGGTCGTCAAATATCCCCATTTATATTTGCCCGATGCCATTTCGTCCATCTGTGCAGATTTGACCATGCCTTTGTCGCCAACAAAGACCACTCGCTCAACACCAAATGTTTCTTTAAGTTTTTTCAACTGGGACGATACTGTTTTTGTGTCCCCGGTATTGCCTTCAAACACTTCGATGGTTAACGGGCAGCCCTCGCTGTCAAGCATTAACCCGACAACTATTTGCATCTTGCCCTTTTTCTTGTCCCTGTTGTATCCATAAGCGGCAAGCTCGTTTTGTGTTCCCTCAAAATATGATGAGGTTACATCATATAAAAACATCTCTTTCACTTTTTTGTCTTTATAGCGATGTTTGAAAATCTTTTTTTCGATCCGCCGTTGGTTTTCGCTTAACCAGTCCAGGTTGGCATACAAACTGTCCTCATTGAAATCCGACACATTAAAGACCCCGTCAATGTCTTGGCTCTTAACCCATTGGTTGGCAATGTGGTTTCGTGATTGCTGGGCGATGATCCTTCCTGCTATCTGAACCATTGCCAGCTTTGCCTGCTTGCTTTTGCCCAATGCCTGCGATATCCCCAGATCATCGGCAATGTGCCTTATGACTTGGATTGCCCCATAAGCCTTGCCATTGGACAGCTCCATGTCATCCATGGAGACAACGGCCTTGCCCTTTAGTAGTTTTTCCAGGTCGTCAACGATTTGCTTGGGCCACTTTGTTAATGTGGCGATGGTTCTGTGCTTGACCTTTTTGCCCTCGCGATAGTTCTCCATCAATACAACTGAATGGTACACCTTATCTTTTGCCTTGCGCCGAGTTCTCTGAATAAACATAAATATAATTTTACAACTTAGCCACAAAGATACAGATACGCATATAATACTTATACGAAAGGATTATAAGTAAATGTTATTAACAATTACCTTAGCCACATGTGTTTGGGTATAAAAGTAGCGCAAGGCATTCTACAGTGTGGATTACGAGGTTTTTCGCGCTATTTTAGGCAGGAAGTTCCGATATAAATAGCAGGTCGAAAAGTTCCTGATTACCCATTTTACTCATTCTCGGACGCCCGTTGATTGATGTTCCAGACCTTCGAATAATGGGTGTTATTCCACAATAAGAGCCATAGTGCTGCTGCAGACCCTACGTAAGTCAAGACTTATATGCGCTGATAAAATCAGCCAAATTATTTGAAAAAGCAATGAGTTTTCGAAATGCCAGTGATCTATCTTGTTATGCAACGGTCTTCATCTAATGCTCTCATGAACCGATAAGTCCTAAAGTTAACTTTTTATAAAATCATGCGGGTAAGCTAGCATGCGATTCTGAAAAGTTAAAACTGACTCTTTTTTAATCACACCACCATCGATATTGATAGCCTTTTGAATTGTAGGATTTTTCATCCAACTTTTAGGACCCCCTAAAATTGTTGGCAAATAACCAATTAGCGCTGCGGATATCGACCTTGAAGCACTTTCCCAGAGATAACTCGGGGTGTGGTCAACTGCATAATAGTCGATGTCATCGATATTAAGAATTGGGGTCTTAAAAGTTGTGGGCTTAGCAAAATAGAACCCCATACCTTCGTCGCAACTTACATCAATAATTAAGCTACCTGATTTTAAGCTATCTTTTTCATCTTCTGTGACAAAATCAATCGGGTTATCTGTGTCCTGATAGGTGCCATTAATAATGATTTCGGATTCACGTATTAAATCGGACAAAGGCCGAACTGTGCCATCATGTTCAATAGTTATCATTCTGGCCTCCCCGTCATTACCTTTACGAACACGAACATAATGAACATCTAAAATCTCTTCACGCACCTCATAATCAGGTCTTTGGATACAAATCGTGATATCACGGAAACCATGAGCCTTGAGTGCGTAAATAGCTCCGCGACTAACTGCCCCAAAACTAAAAATAATTACTTTGCGCTGGTTACCATAATGACCATCAATACCCTTTAATTGTAATGCGTGAATAACTGCACAATAGCCTGCCATCTCATTGTTCTTATAAAATGTATGTCTTCCTATTTGGCCGTTAGGAGACCAAACAAACATGTCCTCAAATGCAATTAGGGTTAATCTTCGATCTATTGCAGCTTGTGTAATATCTACTTGCTGTGCGCTGTGCGGATAACCCCAAATGAACCCCCCTGCGCGTATTTCTTGTAAATCTGCTAACACAGGTTTCGCAATAATTACCGAACCTATATCAACCAATAATTCCTGACGGGAAGCAACTCCTCCAGCTTGAGAAACAAAAAAATCATCATCTAAACCAAAAGGTAAACCATATCCCTTTTCAAAAATTAATTGTTTCCTAATATCCTCCGATATACGTGATAGATGATCCGGATGAATTGGTACGCGTTTTTCATCTTCTTTTCTCGAAGTTCCAATAACTCCTAAACTTAGTTTTTTCATGAATTCTCCTTTGCTAATTCTGTTATAAAACAAATTAATACCGGCCCGACTATCCTTAATCCAATGAGAGACAATTTGCTGGAATGAAAGATTTATTGATAAAGCAGTAAAAAGTAGCAATGACTGATTGAAATAAAAAATTGTACAGACCAGTTGTAAAGATACTCCATTTTCCTAAAAGATGTTTGAATTATAAAACTGCCATCGAAATAGAGTATAATAATAAATAATAACTTCAACGGATGACATCGAATCATAGCCCATTGCAGGTTTAGCAGTCATTAAGAAAAACGAGAAGTGAGATAAAAATCTCAATCAAAATCCTGGCCCGGTTTCCTCAGGGTATAATAAAATTACTACATTAGCATCGCCTAATAGAAGGAGTATGCACATTTATGTAAGTGAAGTAATTGCAAGATGGACCAAGGATTGTTTAACAAAAAAATCACTCAAATCGAGGACAATATATTTGAAGTTGAAGGTCTTCGCAAAGGTGAATATGATGTTCAGGCAATTCAATATGACAGATTGATCAGCAATGGCTTATACAATAGGATAATGTGGGGCAATGCTCCTGATGCATATACTGATTTCTGCAAAAGCGGATTGGAAAGCCTGAACGATGGAATTGTTGCCGATATCGGGTGTGGCACCTTGAGTTTTACGTATAAAGCTTATGCTGAACACCACAAGAAAAACATATTTCTGTGCGACCAATCTTATGAGATGCTAAAGATTGGGGAAAATCGACTAAGTAATATTTGCGATGACCTGTCAACTATTAAGTTTCTCCGTTCAAACGCACTGGATATGCCCTTCAAAGAAAACAGTGTTCAAGCTGTTTTAACATTTGGGTTGTTTCATGTTTTTAAAAATCCCTCAGGGCTAATATGCGAAATCGCAAGGATATTACTGCCTGAAGGACAATTATTTCTAACAAGTCTTTGTACAGACAGAAAACTTAGTGCTAAATATTTAAATTTCCTCCATAAAAAAGGACATGTTGCCAAGCCACTTAGTTCAATAGAGATTAAAAATATTATCGAAGAAAATGGAATTAAAGTGTCCGGGTTCAATGTTAAAGGCGGTATGGCTTATATTTCAGGAACGAAGGACAAGTCGTGAGTTGATTTTATAAGAGGATTGAGAGTATTTGTCTTAGCCCGGGGAATGCCTTCAGACGAAGGTTCTTTTGTAACCCCGGGCTGATTATAAACCGAGGTTTTCAGAAAAGGAAATATGCATTTCCCAAGTTCCCGACTTGTATTGTAGTAAAAAAATATTATACTGGGACTAACCTGGTGCATATCACTTATGTAACTGTTATGCAGAATATTATGTTTTGTACAATGTCATATCAAAGTATATTTGAATGAAGAAATCCAAAAATTCAATTGATTTAATTGTAATAATAGCAACTTTTATGATACCTTTGTGTCTATTAATGCTAATGTTATAAATTCACAAATGACGAAAAGGGTTCATTTCTTTTATATTGCCAGCATGTCGGCCGTAGTGGCAGGCATAACCGCCTATATCGCATACAATGGCCTAAGCTATTACGATACAGGTATAGAGGACCGCTTTTATCACGATGCCCATCAGGCATTAAAACCAAGCGGATATTTGGGGCACGCCTATGGGATAATCGGCACCCTGTTTATGATTATCGGGGTAAGCATCTATATGATGAGAAAAAGGGTAAAGTTTATGTCAAGGTGGGGGCTATTGAAACATTGGCTCGAATTCCACATATTTCTTTGTACCTTAGGGCCTATTTTGGTCTTGTTCCATACATCCTTTAAATTTGGCGGAATAGTATCGGTGAGCTTTTGGAGCATGGTAGCCGTTTTTGCCAGCGGGGTGATAGGCCGCTTCATATATATACAGATCCCCCGTACGGTGGAAGGACGCGAGCTCAGCTTGAGCGAAGTAAAAGAAATGAAGGTCGATTTAAACTCCGCCCTGATGTCGGATTATAAATTACCGGCAGATGGTTATAAACTTATAGTTGAAGGACTTGAGTCGAGGAAGGATATTACTGCCGGCAACGCTTTTGTCAGGTTCCTCAAAAAATATTTTAACGACAGGAGAAACCTGAAACTCGTCAAAAAAATAATAAGGAAAGAAGGGATAAATAGAGAGGACGGAAAAAAGATACTCGCTATTGTCAATGACGAGATTTATATTAACAGGCGCATCGACCGTTTGCTCACCATGCAAAACCTGTTTAAATACTGGCATGTTGCTCACCTTCCCTTTGCAATAATAATGCTCGTAATAATGGTCATCCATGTCGGCGTAACCCTGACATTTGGTTATAGATGGATATTTTAAGATGAACGAAATTGTACTTGAGGAAATATTGACTTATGGTATAGTGGGGTTTTTAATCCTCATAGTTATAATAATATACTTGCGCAAAAAGAGCAAGGCATCCAAAATAGTCGAACAGAAGATTGCAATAGCCAAGGAAGAAGGCTTGCACGAACCCGTTTCGCTTCATCCGGTTATTGATATTGGCGGCTGTATCCAAACGGGGGCCTGCATAGCTGCCTGTCCCGAAAAAGACATTCTTGGTATAGTAAGGGGGAAAGCAACAACTATAAACGCCTCGCAGTGCATAGGCCATGGGGCTTGTTTCCACGCTTGCCCAACCGAGGCAATATCCCTGTGCATCGGGACGGAGAAAAGAGGCGTTGAACTGCCGCACGTTTCCCAGAATTTCGAATCCAACCTCCCAGGCATTTCCATTGCCGGCGAACTGGGAGGCATGGGGCTTATCAGAAATGCCGTGGAACAAGGAAAACAAGCAAGTGAATATATTGCAAAAAGCATCAGCAAGAACCATAATGCCGATTACGACCTATTGGTCGTAGGGGCCGGCCCCGCAGGGATTTCAGCCACCCTAAGCGCAAAGAAGAACAACCTCAAGGTCATCTGCCTCGAACAGGATTCGCTTGGAGGCACGGTTTATACATTTCCGCGATCCAAGATAGTAATGACGGCCCCCATGGACTTGCCCCTTTACGGAAAAGTGAGGCTTAGGGAAACAAGTAAAGATGAATTATTGAAAATATGGACTACGGCCATCGAAAAGAACAATATCGAGGTGGCGGAAAAATCAAAGGTTGAATCAATTGACGCAAAAGACAACTATTTTGTTGTCGGCACCAAGGAAGGCAAGACGTATTCGGCCAAACACGTATTGCTTGCCATTGGCAGAAGGGGAACCCCGAGGAAACTGAATGTCGTTGGCGAGGAATCGGAAAAAGTGGCCTATAAGCTCCTCGAGCCCGAGGACATAAGCGGAAAAGACATAATGGTAGTGGGCGGCGGCGACTCGGCCATCGAATCGGCTATGTTGCTTATGGACAACAACAATGTCAGTATTTCTTATCGCAAAGATGCTTTTGCAAGGCTCAAACCAAGGAATAGGGAAAAAATACATGCATTGATGGAACAGGAAAAACTTAAAGTTTTATTCAACACCAATGTAGCTGAAATTGAAAAAGAATACGTAACACTTAAATCTTCTGATGACGACAGTAGCAAAAAAATCAAGAACGACCTTGTGTTTATATTTGCGGGAGGCGAGCTGCCCTCTGTGTTTTTAAATAAGATAGGTCTCCAAATAACCAAGAAATACGGCGAAGCCGTTTTAAAACATTAGTGAAATGAAGAATTGTTTTTTTGTTTATGGCCGCAAGACGGTTGCATACCTGAGCGTTGTATTCGTTTGTTTCTTGCCACAGCTTTTGTTGGCCCAGCTTTCACCCGGCGAGCTTACAGAAGTGCACTCCCACCTGGAAGGCATGTCGAATTGCACCCAATGCCACGAACTGGGGCAAAAGATATCGAACGACAAATGCCTTGCCTGCCACAAACATTTAAAGGACAGGATAGACAATGGAAAAGGATATCATTCATCAGCGGAAATAAAAGGGAAACAATGCATCAAATGCCATAGCGACCATAATGGGAGAAAATTCGAGATCATACGTTTCAACAAGAATGATTTCGACCATAATCTCACAGGATTTAAACTTCAAGGTGCTCATAAATCGAAAAAATGCGATGACTGCCACAAAAAGGACTTCATCGCAAAAAAGGAAATCAGGGAAAAGAAATACACTTTCCTGGGCTTGAACACGAAATGCCTCAATTGCCATGAGGACCAGCATCAAAAAACTCTTTCGACCGAATGCACCAACTGCCACAACAAGGACAAATTCAAACCAGCCGATAAATTTAAGCACGACAATGCCAAATTCACCCTTAAAGGAAAACACAAAGAAGTGGATTGTTCCAAATGCCACAAAACAATCCAGAAATCAGGAAAACCCTTTCAACAGTTTGCCGGCCTGAAATTCAATAACTGTACGGCCTGCCATCAGGATGTTCACAAAAACAAGTTCGGGCAAAACTGCACAAAATGCCATAACGAGACTTCGTTTCATGCAATTGCCGGGTTATCAGGGTTTAACCACAGCAAAACAAATTTCCCGCTGCATGGGAAACATAGAAACCTGGATTGTAAAAAATGCCATAAAACAAAACTTACTGATCCGTTAAAACATAACAACTGCTACTCCTGCCACGAGGATTACCACGAAGGCCAGTTCACAAAAAACAACATAATGACCGATTGTGCTGAGTGCCATACTACAAGCGGCTTTACAAGTTCATCTTTTGGCATTGAATCCCACAGCAAAACCAAGTTCAAGCTCGACGGGGCCCATGTTGCCACCCCTTGCTTTGTCTGCCACAAAAAAAACGCTGCCAATAAGTGGGACTTCGGCTTGAAGAGCGAAAAATGTGTTGACTGCCATAAGGACAGGCATTTTGGATTTATAAGCGAAAAATATTATCCTGAGGAAAACTGCCTGTCGTGCCATAAAACAGATACTTGGTCAAAAGTAGCCTTCGACCATGCAAAAACCAAGTTCAAACTTGTTGGGGCACATTCAAGCAAATCATGCAGGGATTGCCACTTTAAGCCAAATGACAAAGGCGAAAGTATTCAAAAGTTCAAAACCCTCGACACGGAATGCATAAGTTGCCATAAGGCCGAGCATGCCGGCCAGTTCAATGAAAACGGCAAAACAGATTGCCTGAGGTGCCATCAGAACAAAAATTGGAAACCCGATAAGTTCGATCATTCAAAAACGCATTTCGCCCTTGAGGGCAAACATGCGGACCTTGCTTGCGCAAAATGCCATAAGCCAAAAACAATTGGCCTTACTAAAGTTGTTGAATATAAACTAAAATCATACAAATGCGAGAGTTGTCATTAATAATACTGTTTATCGCTAGTTTTTTCATGCCCGATAACAAATCGCCCCACGGCGACAAACTCGGAATGGACTGTACAGAATGCCACAATACCGACGGCTGGACCGTTGATAGGAACAATATCAGCTTCAAGCACGAAGAAACTGGGTTCAGGCTGGAAGGAACCCATAACGAACTGGGCTGCAAGCAATGCCATAGCAACCTTGTTTTCTCTGATGCCCAGGCCTCATGTGTTGGCTGTCATGCCGATATTCACGAACAAACCGTTGGCTTCGATTGTATAAGATGCCACAACTCAACCGATTGGATAGTAACAGATATCGTGGAGATTCATGAGCAAGGCAGGTTCCCCCTGCTTGGCTCCCACCTCACTGCCACCTGTACCGACTGCCATATATCGGAATCCTTATTGCGTTTCGACCCAGTTGGTGTTGAGTGCTCTGACTGCCACCTGGACAACTACCAGGCCACAACTAACCCCAACCATGTCGAGTCGGGATATTCAACTACTTGTACCGATTGCCACCAAATGAACGCTTTTTCATGGACCGGTGTGAACTTTACCCATACTCTATTCCCGTTAACCGAAGGACATGCCGTCAACGATTGTGCCTTATGCCACAAAAACCCCAACGATCAAGGCGACGTCTCGCCCGAATGCATTTCCTGCCATCAGGAAGATTACAACAGCGCACAGATAATCGATCACGTACTATTGGACTTTTCAACAAACTGTACCGATTGCCATACAACATCGCCGGGATGGGCCCCTGCGGAGTTCAGCCAGCACGATGCCCAATACTTCCCGGTTTATTCCGGAAAACATGGCGGCGAATGGGAAAGCTGTATCGATTGCCATACCTCCCCCGGCAATTATCAGGTTTTCAGCTGTATTGATTGCCACGAACATAATAAAAGCGATACTGATGGTGAACATGATGGTGAAGTAAGCGGATATGTTTACGAGAGCAACGCTTGTTTCGAATGCCACCCCACCGGGGACAGCGAGGGTAGCTTTAACCATTCCGTATCGAACTTCCCGCTGACAGGGGCACATACCGATACGCAATGCTCCGACTGCCATAGCGATGGATATGCCGGGACGCCTATGAACTGCTCGGCCTGCCATATCGAGAACTTCAATCAAAGCACCAACCCCAACCATCAGGAGATCGGCCTGGATGTTACTTGTGAGGATTGCCACACGACCCAGCCCGGCTGGTCACCCGCCCAATTCCAGGTACACAACGACTACTACCCTCTTACGGGCGCCCATACCGACAACTCAGTAGATTGCGCAACTTGTCATAACAACGATTATACTAATACTCCAAACCAATGCGTAGGCTGCCACGAACAAAATTATAACCAGTCCACAAACCCCAACCACACAGAAGTTGGTTTTTCGCAGACTTGCGATGAATGCCATACCACAAATCCGGGTTGGAACCCGGCAGTTTATCTCGGCCATGCCGATGTTTACCCTCTTACGGGTGCGCACCAGACAATAGAAAGCGACTGCAATACGTGCCATAACGGTGATTATCAAAATACTCCCGACCAATGTGTCGGTTGTCATCTCGACAACTTCAACAATACCACTAACCCGAATCATAATAATGTAGGCTTTTCGCAGACCTGCGATGAATGCCACACGACCAACCCCGGCTGGAGTCCGGCTACTTTTGTAAACCATAACGATTATTGGGTGATCTCGGGAGCACATATCAATATTGCCAGCGATTGCGATGCCTGCCATCAGGGAAATTACGACAATACGCCTAACGAATGCGTGGGCTGTCATCTGGACAACTATAACGCGACGACCAACCCACCTCACCAATCGGCCCAGTTTTCCACCGATTGCCTGTCGTGCCATACCGACAATGCCTGGGTCCCATCTACTTTTGATCACGACAACGATTATTTCCCTATCTATTCGGGCAAGCACAGTGGCGAGTGGTCCTTATGCTCCGAATGCCATACCGTCCCCTCGGATTATTCCTTTTTCAGCTGCATCGACTGCCATGAGCACAACAAAGCCGATACTGATGGCGAGCACAATGAAGTGAGCGGGTATGTTTATGAAAGTACGGCTTGCCTCGATTGTCATCCAACCGGTAACGGTGATAAGTCGTTCCAAAATCTCAACAGAAATAAATTTAACTAATCAAAACCGGGTATTTAATATGAACAAGATGAAAAATTTTGCGTTATTATGTATATTACTCTCATTAACTATTAGCAGCACGGCACAAACCCTCGTTCAACCTATCGCCGGCAATATTTCGTATATCAGCGGGAATTCCGTTTATGTGAGGTTTGGCTCAACCGAGAATATTTCCGTGGGCGACACCCTATTCTTTAAACAGGGAGAAAAATCCATGCCTGTTTTGGTAGTTGACAACAAATCCTCTATTTCTTGTGTTTGTTCAAGTATCTCGGGAGTGAAACTAAAAGTCGGTGATGTTTTAAGTACCGCTCAAAAAGTAATTAAGGATACCAAGAGCATGAAAACAGAGGAAGTTGCTGGAACCCTTGCCGTAAGCGATAATAAAATAGAAGTAGCCAATGCGGAGGCAGCCGCAACCAATAAAAAACCGAGCAACAGCAAAAAAAATGTTTACGGAAAACTGTCACTCTCGTCATATACCAGCTTATCGAACAGCACCAGCGGGAACAATCAGCGAATGAGATATACTTTTGCCATGAATGCGGAAGATATAGGTAATTCAAAAATATCGGCTGAAACATACATTTCCTTTGTCCATAGGGATGATAATTGGAGCGATATCCAAAATAATGTTTTCAACGGATTAAAAATCTATAATTTATCGGTCAACTATAAACCTATCGAGAGTTTAAAAATCACCTTAGGCAGGAAAATAAACTCCAATATCTCCAACCTTGGCGCCATCGACGGGCTTCAGGTCGAGAAATCATGGAAGTCGATTCTAACAGGTGCATTTGTGGGTTCCCGCCCTGATTATCAGGACTATAGCATTAACCTCAACTTATTGCAGTTCGGTGGTTATATAGGCCATCTGTATCGCAATAAGGCAAACAGGGAAATGAAAACCACCTTTGCCGTCGTCGAGCAGAAAAACAAGGGCGCCACCGACCGCAGGTTTGCTTATCTTCAGCACTATAATGCCCTTGCCAAAAACCTATATTTCTTTGGGACGGCCGAAATTGAACTCTACCAAAAAGTTAATGGTGAGCAGAAATCGACCTTCAACATCACCAATTTATATTTTATGTTGAGATATAGGGCTTTGAGAAACCTTTCATTCTCGGCATCTTATAGTGCCAGGACAAATTTGATTTACTATGAAACCTATAAGGACTTTGTTGACCGCCTCTTGGAGGACGAGGCCCTTCAGGGATTTCGTTTCTCCATAAACTACCGTCCTGTTAGAAAATTGTCAATCGGGGTCCGCAGTGGTTATCGCAGCAGGAAAGACGACCCCAAACCAACGAAAAACCTGCGTGCTTATGTTTCATACAGCAATGTCCCCGGAATAAATGCCTCAGCCACACTATCGGCTACACTACTTGAAACGGCTTTCTTAAAAGGACAAATTTATAGCTTGAGACTATCAAAGGACCTCGTCCCGGGCAAGCTCTTCGGAAGCTTTAGCTATCGCTATGTAAAATACGATTATACATATACACTCGGGAACGCCTTGCAAAACGTCGGCGATCTAAACCTGACATGGAGGGTAATGAAAAAATTGTCGCTATCGGTGGCTTATGAGGGCCAGTTCGAGAACTCGTTCAGTTATAACAGGATTTATGTAAATTTACTGAAAAGGTTCTGATTCCCTAAAAACTATAAAGTAACATCAGGCTAAGTGGTTTTTTTATGCATCAATTCAAGCTGTAATGGTTAACACTAATTAAATTTTCTATACGTTTGTACTTTCATTTATTGAACAACCGAAAGTGTATTGCCATCCGGGAAACGATAAGGCAACTTACTAATGCAACAACTTGATTTCATATAAACAAATAACAACAATGGCTTCATTCTCAACAATATTCAGGGCCTTGACAATTATTGTATCAGTTTCTTTTTCAATTTTAACTTCCAATGCGCAAAACTATTCTTTTTTAAAAGATAGTTCGTTTTATCTTCAAAAAACAGACTGGAAACAAGAACGGCTTTCTTATTATTTGAACAACAATGAAAACAACGATTATCTGTCGCTCTTCAACAGAGGGCTAAACAACATGAAATATAGCCTTTATGATGAAGCAATTATTAATTTCAAGACAGCACTCGAAAAAAATATCAATACTACAAATCAAATTAGGGACCTTAATACAGCTTCGGATAAATCAAACCTCTATCTTTTAATTGCGGTTTGTTACGATCAGCTAAATAATGCCGACAGTTCGGAAACCTATTATAATATGGCCCTTAGGGAAAACCCTTTTAACGAGAATGTTTATTTGGAACATGCAAGCTTGCAGTTGACGAAGGGCAAGCTAAAGGAATCCCTAAAGATACTCAGGGATGCTGACCTTAAGTTTAAAAACTCATCTAAAATACTTAACGCCTTAGCATGGACAGAGTACCTGAGCGGAGAAACCGGGATAGCAACAAAACATCTGTACAAAGCGTTGGAAGTTAATAAATATGACCAACAGGCTCAAATTCAACTCGCCATGATTCTTAATAATGAGGGAAAAACAGAACAAGCAATCGATATAATAAAAATATCCGATAGCATAACTTTTTCTTATGCTGCTAGTTTGGGGTTCAGAGGTTTTTTGTTTATGAAGGATGGAAATTATGAAAAAGCTCTTCATGATTTTCAAAACCTTTTTGTACTCGACACGAATAATCCGGAACTTGCCGCCACTATAAGCAAGCTTATGTTTAAAACAGGCAGTTGCAGGAATGCTGTAAGCATGATGAGAAAGGCAAATCCCATTAATGGCGATTACAACAAACTAAATTATCTTGACCGTGAGTTTTATGAGTTGATTTTAATATCGGACACTTCGTCATTAACCATGGACGAAGAACAGCTGGCTTGTAAGTTTTTCCTAAACTATTATTGGGGTGAAGGAATAATAAACGAGAAGTTTTTCAGTATGAAGTTAATACACAATCCGCGATCCTTGCTCATACATCGTTTTTATCTGTACTGGCTAAGCTCATTTTCGGATATTGCTGAACTTCCCCTGTCGTATATTAACGCCACTTTGACTTTAGATTCCAATAATCTTAATTTAATGTTGCTGAAAGCCAATTACTTATACAAAAATAAATTGTTTAATGAGTCCCTCGATTATTGTAATAAGATTTTAGGATTAGATAGCACCATATTTAATGCTAAGGAACTTGAATGCAGTCTTTATAGAAGATTAGGGCAAAGTAAAAAAGAAAGACAATGCCTCCTCGAATATATAAAACTGGATTCGTCCAATATAGAAACTTACAAAAGCCTTGTACTTAGGGACATGATTGACAAGCGCAACGATACAGCATTAGTTGTCTTAAACTATTTGATAAAAAAAGGAAAAACGGATTGGGACATTTATTCTTTCTACGGAGCAATTAACTCAAGTATTGGAAATTTACAAGAAGCAAATAAATCCCTTGAAAAGTGCTTGGAATTAAATCCCGAGGATATATTTAGTTACCTTCAAATTGGTGTAAACTATTATAACCTAAACCAGTATGAAAAATCCATCTCCAATCTAGAGAAATACCAAACATTAACCCATGACCCACCGGAAATAGCCTTGATATTACTCGGCAGGTTATACTACTTAACTAACAGATTTGATAAATCTATTGAATCTTATTCAAAACTTATAGAATTAAGACCTGATATGCCAAATTATTATATCGAAAGGTCATGGGTGTATTATAGAATCAATAAGCATGAACTGATGAAACAAGATCACCGGAAAGCCTTCGAAGCAGACTCGAGTTATTACTATTCCATGTATTACAAAGCTGCGGACGAAGCCTCTGTTAACAATTATGGGAAGGCCATGCATTATGCAAACTTGGCAATTCAAGGTAACGACACAATTGCGGACGCGTTTGCGCTGAGGGGCTTTTTGTATTTAAAAACCGGTGAACAAGATAAGGCTATAACTGATATAGCAAAAGCTATTTCCCTAAATCCGTTTTATAGTACCGCCTATACCTATAGGGGAGAGTATTATAGAATTGTGGAGCAATACGACAGTGCGGCAATCGACTTTAAACATGCTTGCGACCTAGAGCCTTACGACTACAGCTTAATACAAAATCTTGCGACCTTTTATAACTATACACATAATAGCGACTCGGCAATCAAATATTTTAAGAAGGCAATATCATTATATCCCGATGGATTTTACTCTCACTGGTTGCTGGGAACAAAATACGGTGAACAAAGAAGGTATGAGTTGGCGATAAAAGAAATAAAAACAGCACTTGCCCTAAATCCCGAAAACAGCAGAATAGCACAAGATTTGGGATATACTTATCTTTATGCGCGAAATTCAGACAGCGCTTATGTCTATAGCTTGATTTCCTACAAATTAGATACTAATAACATGCCTGCCCTTCAAAATACAGCATACTCGGCAATCTTAAGAAAAGACTTTCGAAATGCTTATGACTACTATAAAAAACTTCTTGATAAGAAACCTGAATTAAGCAGTGAATACATTTATTCTGATATTGCTTATTCAGCATCAAAACTCGCAAAATACCCTGAAGCGGTAAATTATTATAAAAAGGCTATTTCAATCGCCCCAAGAAAGGCATCCCTCTATGGCAACTTGGGCTGGACATATTATTTAATCGATGATTTCGAGAATGCGATCACTTATTCCCTTAAGGCTGTTGACCTCGATGACAAGGCTGATTATGCAATGTTCAATATTGCCCTTGCTACACTTCGAAAAGGCAATTTTGATGAATCATTGGAACTCTATAAAAAATACAAGGGAATAAACGACATTATGAACAATGCCGACTATGAAGGACCCATAGCGGATTTGCAGGACCTGATCAAGTCGGGAATTATGGTTGAAGAATCAAAACGGATTTTAAAGGAAGTGTTTGGCTTATAGGCTTTGTGTTGTTGGATAATTTTGGCGCCACATTACAAAACTGTTTTACGATGTACTTTTCGACCTAAATTTATTACCAATGACTTATAAAAAACTCCAGTTCCGCATTTTATAGATAAACAGTTGGCAAGCTGCGGCTTATTAAATATTGAAATGTGTTAACATAATGAATATCAATGGTATATAAATTCCATATTAAGTAATTTCATATTAATTAATTGCATGTTTTTGTTCGCAATTCAACGAACTAAAATAAACCAAATCCTGTTCATCATGCAGGCAAATGGAAAAAGTCATTAATGGAATAAAAATCATGGATATCCCAGTCCACAAAGATGCCTTTAAGTCTTATTTAAAAAAAATTCAAGTAGTATTATTGATTTAACAATTTCCTGTAATGCTAGCTTTTAATTAATTGTTTGTTGTCGTCAACGGAAAACTCCGGTTGTATGGTTATGTGATGGATATCGTATTCAGAGCGCAAATGATCTTTTAATGATTTCAAGATTCCCTCGAAATCGCTGATTTTGATATTCTCCTGCAAATCAATATGTGCCTCGAACATAATATCATGTTCATTGATTTGCCATATATGAACGTGATGAATATTTCCAACTCCCTTGATCTTGGAAACATTTAGGTTAATTTCGTTTATATCGATATGTTCCGGTGCGAATTGCATCATGATTTTAAGGGATGACATAAAAATATCCCAGCTTAGGTAAATCAAATAAATTGCGATCAGGATGGAAAAAACAGGGTCAATCCAATAGACATGAAAATATTTCATCAGAATTCCACCGATCAATACTGCCACGGAAGTCATCATATCACCTAAAAGATGCAGATAGGCCGATTTCATGTTCATATTTCCTTCGGCATCTTTTTTAATAAACAATACGCTTAATCCATTTACGGCAATACTCCCCAAGGCAAGCCATATAACCCAGCTGCTCGAAACATCAACTGGGCTTATGAGCCGTTCAACCGCTTTGTAAAGAATGTAAAAAGCCAATACTATCAATGTTGTCGAATTCAGGAACGCTGCTAAAATCTCGCTTCTTTTAAATCCGAAGGTTTGCTTTCCGGTCGCCTCCCGTTTTGCGAGTTTATTGGCCGAATACGAGATAATTAAAGAAAGGACATCGGAAAAATTATGAATCGCGTCGGAAATCAAGGAAATGCTTCCTGAAATAATTCCCCCGATTAGTTCTGCCAAGCAAATCCCTGCATTTAGCAAAATGGTGAGAAATAAATTTTTACCTTCTACTTCGTGGTGGCGTTCGCGTCCCATACCTTTTTATTTTACTCCATTAATCAATGATCAAAATTACACTTAATATCATATTCAATTTATTTTAAGATTCACGCGGTTTTTCAGCAAGATTATTTTCGAGCCACAAATCAAATCTGTTTTTACTAACAAGAAAACAAAAAACCTATTTATGAATAGTCAAAACTACTACCATCTAGAAACTCTCGCAAGATCGAGTTTTGAGGTATTTCCTCTTCCGGTATAGGCATTATATATGATAAGAACTTGAGCAAGCGCCTTGCTTCGGCATATTCATGGGCAACCGGGGGCACCTCGCGCAGTATTGGCTCGGCCCAGGCTTTTAATACTCCCAACTCGAATAGCAGGGCGGTATTAAACATCGCATCGGCCTCTTCCTGATATGGGAAAATATGTATATCCTCCCCTTGCCTGACGCTATGCCAGCGCTGCAATGTCTCCAAAGCCGAATAGCCCCTATATAAGTTGTCGCGTATCATGCGCCTTATCAATCGGTTATCGGCCGACGAAATGCGGTTGTTGGAATCAATGTTTAAAGGTGTCAAGGCAGAAACATATACTTTGAACTTCCTGTTCGATGGTATCTTTTCCGATATAATTGGATTCAGCGCATGAATTCCCTCAACTATGATTATGCCGTTTCCCTCCATTTTTATATAATCCCCATTATAGGTTTTCCGTCCGTGGGTGAACGAAAACTTGGGCAAGTTGATTTCCTTGCCATTGATCAAATCTATGACATTATCATTAAAGAGCTCAATATCAAGTGCTTTAGGGCTTTCAAAATCATATTCCCCCTTGCCGTCCCGGGGAGTCTGCTCTCGATCTACAAAATAATTATCCATAGAAAGTACTAAAGGCCTAAATCCTATCACTTTAAGCTGTATAGACAATCGCTTGGCAAAAGTTGTTTTCCCGGAGGAGGAAGGCCCTGAAATAAATACAACCTTAACATCTTCTTTCCTCTCGTTTATCAAATCGGCGATACATGCCAGTTTTTTCTCCTGCAAGGCTTCCGAAATTTTAATTATTTCCCCGATATTCCCATCCTTGGTCGCCATGTTCAATTGCCCCACATAAGGAACCCCAATTATTTTTACCCAATCCTTGAATTCCTGAAAAACCTCGAACAATTTGTCCTGAATCACCAAATCGGGCAGGTCATCAGGATTGCTGCGCTCAGGCAAGACCAAAAGCATGCCTTCCTTATATTTCACCAAGTCAAATATTTTTAAATATCCGGTGGAAGGCAAAAGGTAGCCATAAAAATAGTTGACCACATCATCGAGCTTATAAACCGAGCTATAAAACTGCCTCCTCGTCTGCATCAGTGTGCATTTATCGTCCAATCCGAATTTTTCAAAAACATCTATCGCCTCCTCAGTTTTAAGCTCCTCCCTCTCAAAGTCGATGTCCTGCTCTATAATCTCCCGCATCCTCCTGCGCAAAGCCGTAATTGTTTCCAGTTCCGACGCCTCAAAAACACCATTGTCAAGCTCACAAAACAATCCGTTGGAAACTGCATGCTCGATTTTCAATTTTTCACCGGGGAATAAATCCCTTGCGGCCTTAAATAGAACCATGGATAAGGACCTGAGATACATACGCCTTCCGTCAGGATGGCGGTAATCGATGAAATATATAGATTTTGGCTTGTAAACCAAATAGTTAAGCTCCTTTAAACTATTGTTCACCATAGCACCCAAAATAGGATACTTATTATCTTTTATCTGTTCGTCAACTATATCTTGCAAAGTAGTGCCAAACGGATACGATTTTTCGACCTTAGTGTTCTCGCAGTATATTTTAATTTTATCTATATGTTGCATTTTCCATCTTCTCTTTAGAATTATTCAAATTTTACACAGCTCTATCTTATGCCTTTACCTTATTTATCAAAACCCACAAAGTTAGTTTTTATTATAAGCTTTAAAATAATTATTACATCAAGGATTTCAGTTGCAGCCCTTTGCCGCCTTTCTTGGCGAACATAACTGTTTTATACCCCTTTGCGTTAGCCCGGCAGGCGAGAAGATTGGTTAAATCCCCCCCCGGGAGGCTGCGCTCTGAATGGATGGGCCCGGATTCCTGCTCTGAGGTTTAACACCATCTATTTACAACAATTATTGGCCAAATATTTTTGTTCTCATTTTTTTTGATATTTTCGTACGGGAAAAATTCATTGATTAATGACGGAAATAAACCTTAACGTAAACGGGAAAAATCATATACTGTTTGCAAATGAAGATATTACACTTGCCAAGGCATTGCGGGAACATCTGCACCTGACGGGAACAAAAATCGGATGCCAGCAAGGAAGCTGCGGGGCTTGTACTGTTTTGTTGGACAACAAGGCTGTTTTAAGCTGTATTTTGCCTGCAATAAAATGCCAAGGGAAAAAAATCGTTACGATCGAAGGTTTATCAAACAAGAACGAGATTAGCAGGATTCAAAAGAAATTTGTGGAAAAAGGGGCGATTCAATGCGGTTTTTGCACACCGGGGATGGTACTTGCCTCACATGCCTTGTTAAAGTCCAACCCCAATCCCGACAAGGAGGAAATAAAAGAGGCACTTTCAGGTAATTTATGCAGGTGCACAGGTTATAAAAAAATAATCGATGCCGTATCGTCATGCGCCAACGATAGTGAGCATAAGGACAATGTACTTATTAGCAAGGAAAAAGGTCGATATAAAACGGTCGGGAAGCCCGCTCCCTATATCGAAGCCATAAAAAAGGTACAAGGCAGAGCCGAATATGCCGACGACATCTTCACCGGGAATGCATTGCACTGCCGTTTCTTGAGGAGTACCCGCGCCCATGCGGTTATCGAGTCTATCGATGTTGCCCAAGCCATGAAAATTGATGGCGTGCGCAAAATAGTTACCGGAAAAGAAATAAGAAACAAGTTCGGTGTTTTGCCGATATCCGAAGACGAGACGGCCCTTGCCATCGAGAAAACCAGGTATATAGGCGAGATCGTAGCGGCCGTAGCGGCCGACACAGCTGAGATCGCCCAGCAGGCAATTAAAAAAATCAAAGTTGGCTACAAAGCTCTCGATGAGTATTTTGACCCTAAAGACTCAATAGCCGATCTAGGCGACAAACAAAAGATACATGAACATTGCAAGTTCAACAATAATATTCACAAGAAATCGGAACTGCGTTTCGGGGATCAGGCATCGGCTTACGATGAGGCATATTATAAATGCGAGAACGACTTTGATTTCCAGGGCATCAACCATGGTTTTACAGAACCTCACGCCGCCACTGCCTATTGGGACGAAAACGGGCTTACAATAATTTCCGCGACCCAGGTCCCTCATTATTTGCATAAATCGCTGGCAAAGGTTCTCGAACTGCCTCTTAACAGAATCAGGGTTGTCAAACCATATCTGGGCGGTGGCTTTGGCGGTAAGAGCGATCCTTTTGCCCACGAGATTATTATCGCATACATAGCCAAAGAACTTGGGACAGCTGTAAGGACGGTGCTCACTAGAGAGGAAGTGTTTCTTACAAACCATGGCCGGCATCCCACCAACATCAACTTTAAATTGGGGATGGGCAAAGATCTAAAGCTTAAGCTAATTGATACCGACATAATTATTGACGGGGGGTCTTATGGAAGTTTTGGAGTTGTTACCAGCTATTATAACGGAGTGTTGTTGCAAGGTCCTTATAAAATCGATAATTTCGGGTTTAGGACAAGAAGGGTTTATACCAACAAGCCTCAATGCGGGGCAATGAGGGGCCACGGAGCCGTAAACCCAAGATATGCAATGGAAACTTCCATTGATATACTTGCACATCAGGCAAAAGCCGACCCCTGTGAGATAAGGCTCAACAACTACTTGGAAGAGAACACTTTAACTGTGGGCGAATATCGTATTACATCCAACGGTAGCGTTGAGGCACTTAGGACTGTCATGAAGCAGTCAGGCTGGAAAAACAAATATGGAAAACTTGCTTACGGCCATGGAATTGGCGTTGCATCGGGATTTTTTATCAGCGGAAGCGCCCTGCCTATCCATTGGAACGAATACCCACAATCGGTTGTTCATTTAAAAGTTGACCTCGACGGGAGAGTAGTCGTTTCATCGGGAGCCAGCGACATAGGCCAAGGCAGCGACACCATGCTTGCAATAATCGTCGCCGAGGTGTTGGGCCTAAGCTCGCAAAACATTTTCGTGCAGTCGGCCGACACGCTTTTAACGCCCATAGATCTGGGCAGCTATTCCAGCAGGGTAACATTTATGGCAGGTAATGCGGCCAAAACAGCTGCAGAGAACCTCAAAATGCAAATTGCTGATTCCATAAGCAATAATTTCGGGGTCGATGCCGCGGAACTGAACTTCGAATATGACAAAGTATTCTCCAACGATAAGTCGGTTGACCTAAGCTGGGCTGAGGCAATTGAGGTTGCCACACGGAAAGTTGGTGCCCTTACGGTAAAAGGCCAGTATAATTCGCCCAAACTGGGAGGTGATTTTAAAGGAGCCGGCGCCGGCCTGAGCCCTTCATATTCTTTCGGAAGCGTTATTGCCGAGGTAAAAGTAGATATCAGAACAGGCTTCGTCGAGATAATTGACATCTGGGGAGCACACGACTGCGGCCTTGCGCTAAACCCCTTGGCCGTTGAAGGGCAATTGGAAGGCTCCTGGCACATGGGGCTGGGGCAAACCCTGAGCGAAGAAATGAGGTATCATAAAGGATTGCTCTTAAACAGCAATTTTATCGATTATAAAATACCGAGCAGCCTCGACACGCCCGACATAGAGTCGAATATTATTGAAAGCTGCGACCCCGAAGGCCCCTTTGGCGCCAAAGAATGCGGCGAAGGCGCCTTGCACCCCGTTATTCCAGCGGTCGGAAATGCAATATTCGACGCCATCGGCAAAAGGATGTTCTCGCTGCCGATAAGCCCTGACAAAGTATTGAAAGCCATGCATGAAGACTAATTTCCATTATTACAAAATTCATTAAAATGAGAGATATTTCAAATAGTGTCAGTTATTATTTACCGGAAAGCATCCAGGAAGTAATTGGTTTGACCAAGCATAACGAAGACTACTCATTTATTGCCGGCGGCACTGACATAATGGTGAATAAACAGCAGGGGAATTTTAAATCCAATTGCTTGATAGACCTGAGCAATATTCCTGAGCTTCTGGAAATGGAAGTTGAAGGCGATTATTATAAAATTGGAGGGGCAACGAAATTATCGGGTATTGTTGACGATGAATATATCGGAAACAGCTTCCCCATCGTGAAAGAGGCAGCAAAATCAATAGCCTCGCCGCTGATAAGGAATCAGGCAAGCATCGGAGGAAACCTATTAGTGGAAAACCGTTGCATTTTTTATAACCAATCGGAACTATGGCGTGAAGCGGCTGGCTACTGCCTTAAATGCGGGGGCGAAACATGTTTGGCAACGGGAGGCGGGAAAACCTGTTTGTCGAAATTCGTATCAGACCTCGCCCCTGCCCTAATAAGCCTGAATGCCAGTATAGTACTTATAAACAACGACTGCGAAAGAACATTCCCCCTTGAGGAACTCTATACCAATGAGGGCATAAACTCTAAAAATATTGACAAGGACACTATCCTCAAATGTATTCTTTTACCTTTGAGAAAAAACACAAAGTCTTCGTTTAAGAAGCTTCGCCAGCGCAAGACGCTGGAATTCACATCATTGACTATTGCCGCAACACGATTCGACAATAATGATATTATTATAGCCATCTCTGGCGCAGCACCAGGGCCTATTGTGCTAAAAACTAAAAAAGGAGAATCGTTTGAGAATATTTATTCGGAAATCAATAAAAAATCAATAATAATCAACAATGATTTTTTTGACCGCAAATACCGGAAACAAATGCTAAAAACTTATTTAGCCGACTGTTTAAAAGAAATAGAAATATAAATTAATGCACTGATATGCCAGAAGTTCAATACATTCACCCCGACTATTTCCAAGTTGACGAATTACTTAGCGACGAGCACATCTTAATTCGCGATTCGGTGAGGGATTGGGTAAACCGCCGTGTAAAACCTATTATTAACGAAGCTTGCCAAAAACACGAGTTTCCTCTTCACCTGACAAAAGAGTTAGGCGAAATAGGAGCCTTTGGCCCGTATATCCCCGAAAAATACGGCGGTGCCGGGCTCGATCAAATATCTTATGGTTTAATAATGCAGGAGTTGGAAAGAGGCGATTCGGCCATACGCTCTGCTGCCTCGGTACAATCATCATTGGTGATGTACCCAATATATAAATACGGAAGCGAGGAGCAAAGGCGGAAATATCTACCTCTCCTGGCCTCGGGCGAAAAAATCGGTGCTTTCGGCCTCACCGAGCCAAACCACGGCTCCGACCCCGGAAGCATGCAAACAAAATTCGAGGACAAAGGCGACCACTACCTATTGAACGGGGCGAAGATGTGGATAACGAACTCCCCTATCGCCGATGTTTGTGTGGTTTGGGCCAAAGATGAGGACAAAATTGTCAGAGGCCTACTGCTTGAAAAAGGCATGCAGGGCTTCACCGCGCCCGAGACGCTCAACAAATGGTCCTTAAGGGCATCGGTAACAGGCGAGCTTGTTTTTGATAACGTGAAAGTACCCAAAGAAAATATATTGCCCGGCGTTAAAGGGCTGAAAGGCCCGCTAAGTTGTTTGAATTCAGCAAGGTATGGAATCGCATGGGGTGTAATAGGTGCTGCCTGCGACTGCTATGACACTGCTTTGAGATATTCGCTGGAAAGGAAACAGTTCAGCAGGCCAATTGCATCATTTCAACTTACACAGAAAAAACTCTCAGAAATGATTACCGAGATAAGCAAGGCTCAACTACTTGCATGGCGATTGGGAACTCTAAGGAACAACGACAAGGCCACGGCCGCACAAATTTCCATGGCGAAAAGAAATAATGTGGAAATAGCACTGAAAATCGCACGCGATTCACGCCAAATACTTGGTGCCATGGGTATTACAGGAGATTTCCCCATGATGAGACACATGATGAACCTGGAATCGGTTATCACTTATGAAGGAACCCACGACATACATTTATTGATAACAGGAATGGATATAACTGGAATTAATGCCTTCGCCTAAGTAGTAATATATCGGCAAAGTAATCTGTTTTACACAAAAAAACCAGACCGACAAAATGAAAACAGCCTATATTATAGATGCGGTTAGAACCCCAATAGGAAAGTACGGAGGCAGTTTGAGCAGTGTTCGCTCTGATGACCTTGCCGCGTTGGCAATAAAATCATTGCTCGAAAGAAACCCTAAATTACCGAACGATAAAATAGAAGATGTGATATTGGGCTGCACAAACCAGGCAGGTGAAGATAGCCGAAATGTTGCCAGGATGGCATTGTTGCTTGCCGGACTCCCTGTGGACACGGGAGGCGTAACAATAAACAGGCTCTGTGCTTCGGGCATGCAAGCTGTTATTGACGCTTCGAGGGCGGTAAAACTTGACGAGGGCGATATTTTTATAGCAGGGGGCACCGAGAGCATGTCGAGGGCGCCCTGGGTAGTGCGCAAAAGCGAAACCCCTTTTGGGAGGAACGCGCAAATATTCGACTCAACAATTGGATGGCGTTTTACAAACCCGAAGCTTGCTGAAATGTATTATCCTCATTCAATGGGCGAAACAGCAGAAAACGTGGCTGAAAAATGGAATATAAGCCGCCAGGAACAGGATGAGTTTGCACTCTCCTCACAAAAAAAATATAAAACTGCTTTTGAGCACGGAAAGTTTAAGGAAGAAATCATCCCGGTTGAAATACCACAAAGGAAGAAGGAATCTTTGATTGTCTCTGTTGACGAGCATCCGCGCCCCGATGTTAGCATTGAGCAGTTAGCGAAACTCAAGCCCGCTTTCAGGGAAGGAGGAACCGTTACTGCAGGGAGCTCATCTGGGATCAACGATGGAGCCTCGGCACTGATAGTAGCTTCTGAGGATATTGTAAACCGATACGATTTAAAACCTAAAGTAAAAATATTGTCTTCTGCGGTAGCGGGGGTTGATCCCGCTTTAATGGGAACAGGGCCCATTCCCGCAACACGCAAGGCACTTAAAAGGGCGGGGCTTACTATTGAGGACCTGGATTTGATAGAGCTGAACGAAGCCTTTGCCGCCCAATCAATTGCTTGCATCAGGGACTTAAATATAAACCCGGATATCGTAAATGTAAACGGCGGGGCCATAGCTCTTGGCCATCCATTGGGCTGCTCGGGAGCGCGAATCATAACAACTCTTTATCACGAGATGTGCAAAAGGGATAATGTAAAATACGGTCTCGCCACCCTTTGTATAGGCGTTGGGCAAGGCGCCAGTATGATTTTTGAAAAAGTTTAGAAAATAGTGCTGCCGATACTTCTACCGCCATCGACATGAATGATCTGGCCGGTGATGAAATTGCTTTTCTCCGAGATCAAGAATGATACGGCATTTGCGATATCTTCAGGCTTACCGACTTTTTTTGTGGGTTGGGCATTTATTAAACCCTTCATGACCTCTTCAGTTAGTCCCTGTGTAAGAGGCGTATCGATAAGCCCGGGAGCCACTGCGTTCACGTTTACTCCGTATTTGCCTAGCTCAAGGGCCAATACCCTCGTCAGCCCAACAATTCCTGCCTTGGAGGCCGTATAGTTCGACTGCCCCCTATTGTTCCCCAACCATGCACGCGATGAGATATTCACTATTTTCCCCGATTTCTGTTCCCTCATGATTTTTGCGGCTTCCTTGCACATCATCCAGGTTCCTTTAAGGTTAACATCAACTACAAAGTCAAAATCATCCTTGGGCATGTTCCAAATCATATTATCGCGAATTATTCCGGCATTGTTGACCAAGACATCAATATGCCCGTATTTTTTTCTTAGCAAACCAAATAAACTCACAACATCATCATAATTGCTGATGTCGCAGCTCACAAACCCGGAGCTTTTCGTTGTGGCCGGCTCGTCAACATCCGCAACAATCACAAAATAACCGTCTTTTATAAGTTGTTCCGCTATACTTTTCCCAATACCTTTCGAGCCTCCCGTTACCACGGAAATTTTTCTGTCCATTATTTCTAAAAATTGATTTTTCTTAATTTCAAATACAAAACCTGCCGTTGCCCACAGCAATTAATCACAAACAAAAATACATAAAATCAATTAAAACAATTAGTTAAATTATTAACACTTTGAGTTATCAAAAATTGATGTAAATTAGCTTCAATTTTTTGTTAATTAATCACAGTTAATAATAGAGATGCCAAATTTAAAAGAACTAGCTGACAAATGTGAAAACCTCGCATTTGACTTAAATTTCACGGAAGCGAAGAGCTGGAAAGCAAAAGACAGCAAAAGAGTTATTATCGGGTATATGCCCGTTTATTTCCCGAGGGAAATCATTCATGCTGTTAACGGTCTTGCTGTCGGGATTTTAGGGGGCGGCGACAGAAAACAAATCGTTGTCGGCGATGCCTATTACCAATCCTATATCTGCCATATTCCAAGGGGCATAATCGAGATGGCGCTTTCGGGACATTTCACCGGTTTCGATGGTTTTGTTTTCCCGTCGATTTGCGACGTCATAAGAAACCTTTCCGGGATGTTCCAGATGTCGAAGATCGGGCAGTTTGCCAAATACATGGATTTCCCACAGGATTTCAACCCGGAAATAGGCGGCAAGTTTTATATACAGGAAATGGATTCCGTCTTATCGAAGATAAAAGAAATAAACGGTGTTGAGCTGACAGTAGAAAATTTAAATCGCTCGATAGGCTTATACAACAAAAACAGGAAATTGATTGAAAGGATCTATGATATAAGGCAATCTTACCCATGGAGGTTGTCCGCCGTCGATACCTACCATATTATAAGGGCAGGCATGGTAATACCGGTTGAGGAGCATAACGAGATACTCGAACAGCTAATTGAGGAGATCAGCAAGGAATTTGGCGACCCTATGGACAAGATCAAAGTTGTTGTTACCGGTGCTTTTTGCGAACAGCCGCCTGTTTCCCTGATCAGGACTATTGAGCTGGCAGGATGCTATGTCGTTGACGACGATTTCATGCTAGGTTCACGATGGCTGCAAACACAAGTTGACGATACCACCGACAACCCTAAGCTGGCACTCTCGGACGCTTATTTGAATTATAGCGCTTTTTCATCATCTGTTTATGATGTTGGGAACCCAAAAAGCAAAAGGCTTATCGAGCTTGTTAAACGCCGCAAAGCTGACGGCATCATTTTCGCCGCGCCCAGTTTCTGCGATCCTGCCTTGCTCGACAAGCCTATTTACAATCAGGAATGCGACAAGGCCGGCATCAGGTACATCAATTTCCAATACCACGAAAACATTGGCCAGTTTAAAGTTATCAAAGAACAGGTAGGCGCATTCTCCGACTCCATAAAGCTTTGGGACGTTGAGGCTTAGACGTCATTTTATAAAGATAGAATAAACGATGATTAATAATTGCAACTATTAAAATATATGTCAGATACGGTAAAAAAAGAAAAAAGCATGATTCTCCAGAAAGAAATGATTGGGGGATTGTTTAAAGAGCTTGGCAACACTAAGGAAAGCGGAAAGAAAGTTGTTTACACTTTTGTTCCCGGAAACCTATCGGAGCTTATACGATCCTTCGATATGCTTCCTGTTTATCCCGAAATAAACGCCTTGCAATCGGGTATGAGGAAAATGTCGGGCGATTATATTAAAGAAGCCGAGAAATGGGGGCATTCCGAAGACGTTTGCACCTATGTGAAATGCGATATCGGGATGATGCTCAAAGGAAATATCGGCCCTACCGGAGAGAAAATCCCCGATCCCGACCTCTTGCTTTTAAGTTATACCGGATGTTTTACTTTCCTAAAATGGTTCGAGAACCTTGAGCACCTTTATCCCGGAGTTCCAGTAGCGCTTATACATACACCTTATCAGGAAAATGGGGAAATAACTGCCGAGATGACAGACTATATGGTAAAACAGCTTAAAAATGACGTTATACCAAAAATGGAGAAAGTATCGGGACAGAAATTCGATCCCGACAAGCTCAAGACAATACTCCAACATTCGGCCGACACAGAGGACTTGATCGCTAAGATATTCGACACGACCAAAAATGTCCCCTCCCCCATCGATGCATATTTTGCAGGTGTTTATTATATAGGCCCCATCAATATAGGTTTCAGGGGAACACCCGAAGCCACCGAATACTATAAAGAACTATATAAAGAAATCTTAGAACGCGTCCGTCTTGGCCTAGGGCCTGTTACGCCTGAAGGTGAAATGGAAGAGGAAAAATACAGGCTTGTGGTTGAAGGGCCACCTAACTGGACCAGTTTCAGGGAGTTTTGGAAACTGTTTTATGATATGGGGGCTGTAATCGTTTCTTCATCATATACACGTGTGGGAGGCGTTTACAAAAACGGCTTCAGGCACGACCCTGACCGCTTGCTCGAAAGCCTTTCGGAATATTGCATGGGCTGCTATACCAACCTAAACCTCAACCAAAGGGTGGACTTGCTAGGTGAGGAAATACAGGAATACAAAGCCGATGGCTTTCTCGTGAACTCCATAAAGAGCTGCAATTCGTTCTCCGCAGGGCAGTTATTGATAATGAGGACATTGGAGGACAAACTGGAAATCCCTGTTGGCTTTATCGAATCGGATCTGGTTGACCCTCGATATTTTTCGTACTCAAATATTAAAAATCGTCTCGAATCATTCTTCCAGATGCTTGAGCAAAGAAAAATAATGGTTGATTAAGTTATTTCAGATCTGAAAATTAGTTTTATTAATTAAAAGAACAAAGGTGAAAAGATTTTATTTAGGAGTGGATTTAGGTTCAACAACTTCCAAAGCAATTATAATTAACGAGAAAGATGAAATTGTAGGGAGGGGAATTACTAATACCAGGGCCAATTATAGGGTAGCGGTCGAAATCGCAAAACTCGAAGCAATATTCAACGCTCGCTTTTATTTGCTGAAAAAACAATTGGGGGAGGAAATCGAAAAGCATCCAGAATTCGGGAAATATATAGATGATATCGAGATGGCATTTCAATACCTCCAATTCAAGAAAAGAAGCGACATATTTCACTCCGCTTTATTGGAAACTGCTAACCAGACCTATAAAGACGAGCTGAAAAACAATATAATCCAAATTATCGAAAACATCTTCACTAAAATAAACCCTTTGCTGAAAACGGAATTCCTCGAGGGCAGCCTGGCAAGCTCAAACCAGTTCTTTAGGGACATCATGAGCGAAAAGTATAATGAGGAGGTCGAAAAGCTTGACAAGGAGCTATTCGAACCTATGATGCTCGTCTATGACAAGAGCATAACTCCCGTGGAAAATGAAATGGTCGATTTCGATTTCAAGGACCTGCTTGACAGGTCGGTTGCCTTATTGAAAAAAAAATACAGCAACTATGCGAACAAAGAAGAAGTTAGCGGCTCGTTCAATGCCGAAATAAATATACTTGGCGGAAATTACGAAAAGGTTTCCGATTCATTAAAAAAACATATCGATTTCATAGCCGAATTCGAGTTCCACATTGCAAACATGGTCGGTACCGGATATGGCCGCGCATTGCTTCCCTTTCCTGAAGATTCTATAAAGTCGGAGATTTTATGTCATGCTTTTGGCGCCCATGCAGTTTTTCCCGACACAAGGACAGTATTGGACATCGGGGGACAGGATACCAAGGCCATACAGGTTGACAAATACGGCCTGGTAACCAGCTTTAACATGAACGACAGATGTGCGGCCGGTTGCGGTAGATATCTGGGATATATAGCCGATGAATTCAGCATCTCGTTAAATGAACTCGGGCCTGAAGCCCTGGAGGCAGAAAAAGAAGTGGTGATTTGTTCAACCTGCACCGTGTTTGCCGGGGCAGAAGTAAGGGAACTGCTCAACGTTGGTGAAAAAAGATCGAATATCCTTGCAGGACTCCACAAGTCGATAGTAATGAGGGCAATGTCGCTGATAGCGCGCTCAGGGGGAGTGAAAAACGAGTTTACCTTTACCGGAGGGGTTGCCAGGAACCAGGCAGTGTTAAAATACGTATCGCAAATGGTTACCGACAGTTACGGCAGCGATATCAAAATAAACATCCACACCGACTCGATATTCATGGGAGCGCTTGGCGGAGCCATGTTTGCCAGGAGGGCATCTTTAAAAAACAATAATTAATTTCTATAAAATGGATAACGGAATTATTACGATCGGAATTGATGTAGGCAGCAGTTATGTAAAAACAGTCCTGCTTAGTTATTCCGAAAATATTGAAATCTTAGATCATCATATTGAAAAAATCAGAAAACGGAATCCTGCGATAGTAGCGGAAGAATCAATAAATTTCCTTCTCGACAAAAACAACCTGGTGTACGAAGATATCGTATATCTGGCCTCAACGGGCGAAGGAGAAATGGTGGAGAGAAAAAAAGGTCATTTCTATAGCATGACGACACATGCCCGCGGAGCCACCTTTTTATTCAACAACGTTGATTTTGTGGTAGATATGGGAGCACTTTATGTAAAGGCAATTAAAATAGACAAAGTTGGCCGTGTTTTGGACTATAAGATGACAGGGCAATGTGCCAGCGGATCAGGACAGTTTATCGAGAATATCTCGCGCTACCTCGGACTTGCCATCAGCGAGGTGGGAGAAATGTCGTTGAAATCGAAAGCACCGGAAACGCCATCAGGAATTTGTGCCGTTCTTGCCGAGACGGACGTTATCAACATGGTCTCCAGGGGGATATCAACACCCGATATTGTAAAAGGGATCCATATCTCAGTTGCTAACAGGGTTATCAAGCTACTAAACTCCTTAAAGGCAGACGGCACCATTGTCTTAACTGGCGGCATGGCTTCAAATATAGGAATGGTCCAAACCGTCAAGGAACTTGCCGAAAAGGCAGGCTTAAACCCCGATAATATTAAAGCACATCCCAATTCAATAGTAGCCGGGGCGCTAGGAGCGGCCATTTGGGCGGGCTTTAGGTATAACAAATTAAACGCTAAGGCATTATCTAATTAATATTATGATTACTTAACTAAACTTTTGTTAGTATGCAGAAAACATTTCTCGAATCTGAGCATGAACTTAAAGCAGTATTGCCGAATATTGCCCAAATGCTGAAAAGAAATTCCATGAGATTCAGCGACGGATATGTTTTCAAACAAAAGAAGAACAATAAGTACGAAGGTATAAAATGGCGGGAGTTTTATATCAACATAAATAGAATTGCCATGCACCTAAAGGAGATCGGATTCTCCAAGGGTGAGAAAGCAATGATATTTTCAAGGAACAGGACCGAGATGCTTCAGGCAGAATTTGCTATCCAGGCCTCAGGTGGGATTTCTGTCCCCGTTTTCCATAATTTAAGGAAAGAGGTTGTAAATAAACTATATAAGCATTCTGATTCGCATTATATCTTCGTAGGCGGCGAAAGCCAGATCGAAAAAATAGACACTGATTTAAACCTCAAGCAAATCTTTTCGTTCGATGACATAAAAAATATCAACTTCCCCGACCTTGTCATGTTCAAGGAGCTTATCAAACCTATTAAACTCGACGGCTTTAGCTTGGATTTTGATGCCGACCCAGATGATGTTTGCCTGAACATGTACACCTCGGGGACCATGGGCGTTCAGAAATGCGTTCAATTGACACACCACAACATATTGTCGCAGCAGGCAGCCTTTAAGTATGCCTGGGATTTGAACCAAAACGACAGGTTCCTAAGTTATCTGCCATGGCACCACAGCTTCGGGGGCATTTTCGAAAAGATGTCTGCCATTTATAACGGTTCGGAAATTTATCTTGAATCAAGCTACGGAACTGACCCGCAGGAGATCCTCGACAACTGGAAACTTGTGAAGCCCACTGCTTTTTTTAGCGTGCCCATGGTTTATCAATCATTGTACTCGCTTGCAAGGGAAAACAAGGAAGCGGAGGCTTTATTCTTTCATCCCGACCTGAAATTCGTTTTTACAGCTGCTGCACCCTTGCCGCGAAATATTTCCGACGAATTCGAGAAAAGAGGCGTCAAGGTAATGGAAGGCTGGGGGCTTACCGAGACAACACCATGCTGCACCCTCACCGATCCTGATGTAAAAAGGGCGCCCGGGGTCGTAGGCAAGCCGATTGCGGGCGTCAAGATACGTCTGGCCGAGGAAAACGAGATCCAAATCCTTGGGCCCAACGTGATGAAGGGATATTATAATAATGATGCGGAAAACGAAAAAGTCTTTACAGAAGACGGATGGTTCCGTACTGGCGACGTTGGGGAAATAACTGAAACAGGCATCAAGCTTATAGCAAGAAAAGACAGGATATTCAAACTTCTGAACGCAGAAAAGGTAGTCCCTTCGGATCTGGAGAAAAAAATTCTCGGGAAATGCTCCTATCTTTCTTATGCATTTGTTGAGGGCAGCGGCAGGAAATTCCCCGTAGCACTGCTGTTCCCGAATAAATCCTTGATTAGTTCCACGGGGGACAACAACATCGTCATTGAGAACTGTGCATGCCCCGACAATCTCGAGAGCCTATCGCACTGCCTTAAAAGCTGCCTATTAAAAACAAATAACGAGATAAAGGAAAAATTTGCCCGCATTAAGTGTGCTATGCTGGTTAACGATGGCCTAAGCATTGAGAATAAAACACTTACAGCATCAATGAAGATGATGCCAAAAAGCGTCAAATATGTCTTCCACGATCATATACTGAAAACCTATGGGGAAGACGTCGATATAAAGGAAGACTTTTTTATTATTGAGCTACAAGAATAAAATGCCGATATGTACGAAATAAACGCATCAAAGGAACTAAAGCATATAATGAAGAATTATTTTTCGGATTTGAAAAATAACTCCAAGCCCGTAGCATGGTGTACTAGTGTGGGACCTGCCGAGTTACTGCGTTCCTTCGGCTTTGAGGTTTATTTCCCGGAAAACCACGGAGCCCTTTTGGGAGCAACGCGTAAGGCAATGGACACAATACCCCTTGCATCAAAGATCGGCTACCCATCCGATATCTGTTCGTATCTAACAGCCGATATTGGCTCCCATATCCAAAAGTCAACTCCATTGCTGAAGCATTACGGACTTGAATCACCGCCAAGACCTGATTTAATAGTTTATAACACAAATCAGTGCAGGGAAGTTCAAGACTGGTTCTCTTATTTCGGAAATCAATTTAATTGCCCCGTATCGGGTATAGTGCCACCTCGGCATCTTGATGTTGTAAAACAGGCTGACATCGACAATGTCTCCAGCCAGTTTAAGGCATTGATACCTGAATGCGAGCGTATTAGCAAAAATAAATTTGATATCGACAAATTCCGGCATAGTCTGCGGCTGAGCAAGGAGGCAACCTTTTTGTGGAAAAAGGTTCTTGAGACTTCTAAAAACTCACCTGCTCCCATCAGTTTCTTCGATGCCACAATCCACATGGGACCAATAGTTGTTTTAAGGGGAACCGAAACGGCATTGGATTATTATAAAATATTATTGAGCGAACTCGAGAAAAATGTCGTTAGCAAAACTGGTTTCCTTAAAAAAGAAAGCAGCAGGATTTATTGGGAAGGCATGCCAATATGGGGCCGGCTGAGGTTTTTGTCGGAACTTTTCGCACAGCATAATTCGGCAGTGGTTGCTTCCACCTACTGCAATAGCTGGATATTCGACGATTTCGACGAAAGGAATCCCTTTGAGTCGTCAGCACTTGCTTATACAACTATTTTCATAAACAGGAGCGAAAAAGCAAAGTTAATAACACTAAAGAACTTGATCAAGGATTTCAGGATTGACGGAGTCATATTCCACGAGGCCAAGACATGTTTCAACAACTCGAATTCAAGATTTGGGATGCCGGGGAAACTCAAGGACGAAACGGGAGTTGAAACCTTGATTATCGAAGGCGACTTATGCGACCTGCGGTTTTTCTCGGAAGAGCAGTCAACTATAAAGATTGAGACTTTGTTGGAACAAATATCATCATCATAAATTTAACATTAGACTATGAGACCAGAAGAATTTAAGGTAGGAGTTATCGGGCTGGGCCCGGTAGGAATGATTATAGCCGCCCATTTGAAAAGTGCAGGTTGCAGGGTTTCCGTATGTGATACTGACAAGAAAAAGATCAATCTTATAAGGAACGAAGGCATCGAGCTTGTGGGCAAAATAAACAAGACCGTTTACCTTAAACACTTGTATTCGTCCATACCCGACCTGATGGAAAATAAGTTCGACCTCTTGATCAGCTCGGTAAAGGCGTATCATGTAGATTCTGTTTTAAGTCAGATCGAGGCGGCAGAAACTAACGACCTCCACCTTTTATGTGCGCAAAACGGAATCGACATCAGAAAAAAGTATCAAAGCCATTTTGACGATTCCAAGATATTGAGGATGGTGGTAAATTTTGCCGGAAACCTTAATGCCCCCAATGTTGTTAATGTTACATTCTTCAACCCACCGAATTATATCGGATCCATCGATGACAGCCAGGAAGAGCTGACCTCCTATATTTGCGACATTCTATCATCGCAGGACATGGAGACAAAAGCAGTGGATTCTTTTAAAGTTGCAGAGGAAGCATGGATAAAGACCATTCTTAACGCAGCCTTGAGCCCTTTGTGCGCAATCTCTTCCCACACAATGAAAGAGGCTATGCAAAACCCCGACACTCTTGAAATAGTTGAACAAATAATCGTTGAGGCAATGGAGGTAGCAAAAGCAGAGGACATCTCCTTCGAACCTAATTTCGTCAAGCTTTGCATCCGATATCTTAAAAAGGCGGGGCACCACTTCCCCTCACTTGCCGTGGACTTGATTAACAAAAGGGAGACGGAAATTGATTATATGAACGGGAAATTTGTTGAATATGGAAGAAAATATTATATCAAAACTCCTATTAATCTGGTATTCACCAACTTAGTGAAAGCCATAACTCAAAAAAACCTCGATGAGAGAAATACGACAAAAGAATTTTTAGATTAAATACGACCATAGTTTATGCATTTCCTAGGTGTTGATATAGGCTCATTATATACGAAATTACTTATAATCGATTATGATTTTAAAGTATTATATAGTGATATTTTCAAGACCCTGGCACGAAACAACAAAAGAGATGATATTTTGAGCAAGCTTATAAAGGAATATATTATCGATTATAGCTGCTCGACCGGTTACGGCCGAAAACTGATGAAGTCGGCAGACATCGTCAAAACAGAATTATACTGTGCCTCGGCAGGCGTAACACAACTGGCCCCGTTTGAGAAAACCATCATCGACATCGGCGGAGAGGATATCAAGCTACTCAAGAGTGCGGCAAATGCCAAGGTCATCGACTTTTATATGAACAGCAAATGCGCCGCCGGAACGGGTGCTTTTATAACGGAAGTTGCCGAAAGGGCTGAACTTGACGTTGCTGATATGAGCAGGCTTGCCGCAAACTCAAAATCGATAAAAGAGTTAAACAGTTTTTGTACGGTATTCGCCAAAACGGAGATAATGAAATGGATATTCGACGATACCTCTGATGAGGATTTAGCTAAGGGGATTTACATTTCAATTGCCAACAGGATACAGAAGATACCTGCCGACAATTCATTGCCTGTGTTTTTAATTGGCGGTGTGGCTCACTATCATCCCTACCTGAAAGATATACTCGAGGAAAAATTCAACATTAAGGTAACTATTCCTGAAAATCCACAGCTGATCAATGCATTCGGTGCGGCTTGTATTGCCAGGAATTCATTTGTAAATAAATAAACCATTGAATATGAAATCATTACATGATAAAAAGAAAGGAATAGCCATAGTTTACGACGACATCTTCCTTATAAGCGGGGCCCGGACACCCTTTGGGAGGCTTGCCGGCACATTGGGTAGTGTTTCACCAACGGATTTGGGGATATTTGCCTCAAGGGCAGCCCTGAAAAAGTCAGGCCTGGATGCCGCAGAAATCGATCAGGCGATAATAGCCAATATTGGTCAAAGTTCAAGCGATGCATATTTCCTTCCACGCCATATTTCATTGTTCTCGGGAGTGCCGCAAACTGTGCCTTCGCTTATGGTACAAAGGATTTGCGGCTCAGGTTTCGAGACAATTATTACCGGTGCGGAACAGATCACTCTCGGAAAAGCCGCCGCCGTTTTGTGTACGGGAGCCGAGAGCATGAGCCTCTCCCCTACCGTAAGTTTCGGAAACAGAATGGGCTACCAGTTAGGAAGGATAAACTTCAAGGATATGCTGTGGGAATCGTTAAACGATACGGCAGCAGGCTTCCCAATGGGTTATACTGCTGAGAATATCGCAAAAAAACATGCTATTACCCGCCAGGAAGTTGATGTTTTTGCTAAAAGATCCTTTGATACTGCGATTGCTGCCAGGGACAAGGGCTTTTTCGACGATGAAATAGCCACTATAAACTCCATGGTTTTCGAGGCTGAGGGATTAGTTCCGCGCAAGGTCAGGCTCCCCAGGGGAGTCGTTGATTTCAGGACTGATGAAGGCATTCGTGCCACAGATTTACAAAAACTTGCAAAACTAGGGCCTGTCTTTGGTAAAGAAGGGGTGCAAACCGCAGGAAATTCCTCATCTATTGTTGACGGGGCAGCATCGGTGGTCATAGGTGATAAATCCATTGCCGAATCACTCAAGATGAAAGCCCTCACAAAAGTCGTGGCATCTTCCACCAGCGCCCTCGACCCTAAGCTTATGGGGCTTGGACCCGTTCCGGCCATACGTTTATTGCTTGGGATCAGCGGTTTGAGCTTAGACGAAATAGGACTAATAGAGATCAATGAAGCCTTTGGCGCACAGTTTATCGGATGCGAAAGGGAACTGGGCTTCGACAGGGAGATAGCCAATGTAAACGGCGGGGCCATAGCAATCGGTCATCCGCTTGGGGCTACCGGACTTAGACTCTCATTAACAATTTCCCGGGAAATGAACCTGAGGAAGGTAAAATATGGCATAGCCTCGGCATGTATCGGTGGAGGACAAGGCACAGCAGTTTTATTTGAAAATGTAAATATTTAACTTTCAATATTTTAAGACCTTTGATATGATGGAGAATAATAAGATAAAATCATGGAAGATGACGGAATTAAATGCCGAATTCAGTCTCGCCGAAAGCGATTTCCCTGATATTAACGATGATGAAGTTATAGTGAGGATAGCCGGCTGCGGGGTTTGCCATACCGACCTCAGCTTTTGGCATTACGGTGTGAAAACCAAACATGAACTTCCTTTAACACTAGGGCACGAAATAAGTGGCAAAATTGTTGCGGGCCCCGATAATCTGCTGAACAAGAAAGTGATTATACCAGCAGTGTTGCCTTGCGGTGAGTGCGAATTGTGTAATAGCGGGAGTGGTAATATTTGCCAAAACCAGCTTATGCCCGGCAACGACTTCGATGGTGGTTTTGCCTCCCACATAAAGGTTCCTCACAAAAACCTTTGCTTAGTTCCCGAAACCGTTCTCGATAAATATCGCCTTGCCGAACTGGCAGTTGTTGCCGATGCCATTACGACACCATATCAGGTTATAAGGAAATCGGAACTTAAATCAGGTGATTTTGCAATTGTGATTGGTGTTGGTGGCGTTGGTATTTATGCGGCCCTACTGACTAAGATACTTGGTGCCAAGGTGCTTGCCCTGGATATAAACGATGCAAAACTTGATATTGCAAAAACACATGGCACTGATGCTGTATTGAACGTGAAAGGCCTAAACCCCAGGGAGATAAAGCAAAAAGTAAGGGAGATTGCCAAAGAATTGAGTGTTTCGAGATACGGCTGGAAAATATTTGAGATGTCAGGCACGGCACAAGGACAGGAACTCGGCTTCAGCCTGATAACTTATGCCTCTACCATGTCAGTAGTTGGTTTTACCATGGACAAGCTTAATGTAAGGCTCAGCAACCTGATGGCTTTCGATGCCAAACTGATAGGAACATGGGGCTGCAAACCGG